>NZ_BCVJ01000015.1 GCF_001591685.1 Ligilactobacillus murinus DSM 20452 = NBRC 14221
GGCAATGGGACATATACGGTCAAAGCCGGCGATTCGTTATGGGCGATCGCTAATTCACATAAAATGACGTTAAATGACTTAAAACGGGTCAATAACTTATCCAGTGATCTGATCTATGTTGGACAAACGCTTAAAGTAACTAAGGGCGCAGTTACAACGGCTAATAAGCCAAACACCCAAAGTAATACAAACAAAACATATACAGTCAAAGCCGGTGACTCGCTTTGGCGGATCGCTTCCAACAATGGTACAACGGTAAATCAATTGAAAGCCTTGAATAATTTGACTTCAGACATGATCTATGTCGGGCAAAATTTGAAATTAAAATAATTTTCTCTTGAATTAGTCGAGCGGTTTTGCTAAGATGAAGTAAATATTTGAACGCAGATAAGGAGTATTAGGAAGAACTAAGCTATTTTCAGAGAGTATACGGTTGCTGTGAGTATACAAGTTGGTTCTTCTGAACTCGCCTTTGAGTTTTTCGCCGAAGTTAGTAAGTGAAAACGGTCCTTCCCGTTACGAAGTTAAGTGTCAACTTAGTGTTGGAATATGGGTGGTACCGCGGTTTTTCGTCCTATATGGAGTTTATAACTCTATATAGGACTTTTTTATTTTCTAGAAAGGAACTATGAATAGATGAGCTATAATCATAAAGAGATCGAAAAAAAATGGCAACGTTATTGGGACGAACATAAGACGTTCAAGACAACTGAGGATAAGGATAAAAAGAATTACTATGCTTTAGATATGTTTCCTTACCCATCTGGACAAGGACTCCATGTAGGCCATCCAGAAGGATATACGGCAACTGATATCATTTCACGTATGAAACGGATGCAAGGCTATAATGTTTTACATCCGATGGGGTGGGATGCCTTTGGATTACCAGCAGAACAATATGCGTTGAATACTGGTAATTCGCCACGTGAATTTACTAAAAAAAATATTAACAATTTTAGACGTCAGATCAAATCATTAGGTCTTTCATATGATTGGGATCGCGAAGTAAACACGACCGATTCGGACTATTACAAATGGACACAATGGATCTTTGAACAGCTTTACAAGCGTGGGCTAGCTTATGAAGCTGAGATCCCAGTTAACTGGAGCCCAGATCTAGGGACTGTAGTGGCTAATGAAGAAGTTATCGATGGTAAGACTGAACGCGGGGGCTTCCCAGTTATTCGTAAGCCAATGCGTCAATGGGTCTTAAAGATCACCGCCTATGCGGATCGTTTGATCGATGATCTGGAAGATCTTGATTGGCCTGAAGCGATCAAAGAACAACAACGCAACTGGATCGGCCGCTCAGTTGGTGCCACGATCGATTTCAAAGTTGATGGTCAAGATGAACAATTAGAAGTATTTACTACACGTCCGGATACTTTATTTGGTGCTTCAGCGATCACGATCGCACCGGAACATGAACTTGTAGCTAGCTTAACGACACCAGAACAAAAAGAAGTTGTTGAAGCTTATGTTGAAGAGATCTCACATAAGTCTGATCTTGAAAGAACAGACCTAGCTAAAGATAAAACAGGGGTCTTTACCGGAAGTTATGCGATCAATCCAGTAAACGGTGAAAAATTACCGATCTGGTTGGCTGACTATGTTTTAGCTTCTTATGGTACTGGAGCAGTTATGGTTTCGGCTGCCCATGATCCACGTGATTGGGAATTTGCAAAGAAATATGATTTGCCGATCATCCCAGTCATTGCTGGGGGCGATGTTGAAAAAGAAGTTTACACCGGTGAGGGTGAATATATCAATTCCGATTTCTTGAATGGTTTAACTAAAGAAGAAGCGATCGAGACGATGATCAACTGGTTAAAAGAACACGGTGTGGGTGATAAAAAAGTAAATTACCGCTTACGTGATTGGACTTTCTCACGCCAACGCTACTGGGGCGAACCGATCCCTGTGATCCACTGGGAAGATGGCGAAACGACGTTAGTTCCAGAAGATGAATTACCGCTTCTTTTACCTAAGTCAAATGATATCAAGCCTTCAGGTACAGGTGAAAGTCCATTAGCTAACCTTGAAGATTGGGTCAATGTGGTCGATGAAAATGGGCGTAAAGGGAAACGTGAAACGAATACGATGCCACAATGGGCTGGAAGTTCATGGTACTTCTTGCGTTATATCGATCCACACAACAATGAGTTGATCGCTGATCCTGAAAAATTAAAGGCTTGGTTACCAGTAGATCTTTACGTTGGTGGGGCTGAGCATGCGGTCTTACACTTATTGTATGCCCGTTTCTGGCACAAATTCTTATATGATCTAGGTGTTGTGCCAACTAAAGAACCATTCCAAAAATTGGTCAACCAAGGGATGATCTTAGGAAATAACCATGAAAAAATGTCTAAATCTAAGGGCAATGTGGTCAACCCAGATGACATCGTTGAGCAATATGGAGCTGATACATTACGTCTATACGAAATGTTTATGGGACCACTTGATGCTTCGATCGCTTGGAGCGAAGATGGTTTGAATGGGGCTAATAAGTTCATCAACCGTGTTTGGAACTTATTGATCGATGAAAATGGTCAATTACGTGACCGGATCACAACGATCAACGAAGGTAATTTAGACTTGATCTACAATCAAACAGTCAAGAAAGTTACCGAAGACTATGAAAAATTGCATTTCAATACTGCAATTTCACAATTGATGGTCTTAGTCAATGAATTTTACAAGGCTGATTCCTTACCACTAGAATATGTTGAAGGTTTAGTCAAATTGATCTCGCCGATCACACCACATATGGCTGAAGAACTTTGGACTTTATTAGGGCATGTTGGTAGTATCGCCTATGCTAAATGGCCAACGTATGATGAAAGTAAATTAGTCGAAGATACAGTCGAGATCGTTGTCCAAGTTAACGGTAAGATCAAGCAACATCTGCATGTTTCACGGACTGCTTCAAAAGAAGAGTTAGAAGAACTTGCTTTGAATGACGAAAAGATCAAGACTGAGCTTGAAGGTAAGACGATCCGTCGGGTGATCGCAGTGCCAGGTAAATTAGTCAATGTAGTTGCTAACTAATAGTAAATAAAGAAATGAGATCTAAGTGGGGATCTCATTTCTTTATTTTTTAACGGCTGAAGATCAAAATTTGTTTGATTTTTAGAAAGAGATTTGCGAAATCAAAGTAAATTGGATAGAATAGAACGTAAACATATTTATAAAAAGGAACATTAATGTCTCAGAAAGGATTTTAATAGCATGAAAAACGAACTATCTCGTGCATTGACGCACCGCCATGTACAGATGATCGCGATCGGCGGTGCCATAGGAACTGGGCTTTTCTTAGGGTCTGGGAGCGCGATCCAAAAAGCGGGTCCAGCGATCATTCTCGCTTACCTGATCGCCGGGATCTTTTGCTTTTTAATGATGCGTGCGGTCGGTGAATTGATCTTGTCTGATACCTCTAAAGCATCGTTTATTGAATTTGTACGCCAATATCTCGGTGAAAAGTGGGAATTCGTAGTTGGCTGGACCTATTGGCTATGTTGGGAAAGCTTAGCTATGGCCGATCTGACTGCTAGTGGTATCTACATCCGCTACTGGTTCCCCAATATTCCACAATGGTTGACAGCTTTAGCGATCATTTTGATCTTGTTAGCCTTTAATTTACTGAGTGTGGGAGTTTTTGGTGAATTAGAAGCTTGGTTTTCTAGCATCAAGGTTTTAGCGATCATGGCTTTGATCGCGACTGGTTTGATCTTATTATTGACTTCAGCTAATGTTGGTGGTCATCAAGTACAATTGAGTAATTTAGTTGACTATGGTGGCCTTTTTCCAAAGGGATTTTCCGGGTTATTAGCTGCTTTTCCGATGGTCATCTTTGCCTTTACAGGGATCGAAATGGTCGGCTTGACTTCGGGTGAAACGGCTGATCCTAAAAAAGACCTTCCACGGGCGATTAACACATTACCGATGCGGATCGGGCTATTTTATGTGGGCTCGATGTTTGTCTTGATGTGCATCTATCCTTGGAATGAGATCGCTACGACTTCAAGTCCATTTGTCCAGGTCTTCTCTGGGATCGGGATCAAAATGGCTGCAGCTGTGATCAATTTTGTGGTCTTGACTGCGGCGTTATCGGCATGTAATAGTGCGATCTTTAGTACGAGTCGAACGCTGTTTGTTTTAGCAAATAGTGGACAAGCGCCAAAGAAGATGGCTAAGATCAGTAATCGCAGTGTGCCAGTTGGTTCTTTAGTCTTTTCTTCGTCAGTCCTCTTTATTATCGTGATCTTGAACTATATTTTACCAAGTAGTATCTTTGAGATCATTTCAGGGGTGGCTACGGTCAGCTTTATTTTTGTTTGGATCATTTTAGTTTGGTGTCACTATAAGTATCGTCAACAAAATAAAACCGCTAAAAGCATTTTTCCGATGCCACTTTATCCCTGGACTAATTTTTTAACGATCATCTTTTTTGTGATCGTCTTAGGGTTATTGGCAACGAGTAAAAGTACTTTGATCTCGATCATTTTTGCGCTGATCTGGTTTAGCTTATTGTTCATACTTTCGGGAAAACTTAAAACTACTAAAGAAAATAATTGATCAAAAACGCCTTAGAGTTTGTACTCTGAGGTGTTTTTGAGTTGAAAATCTTTTTTAGTATTATATTTTTTGCTAGAATCTATACTGAAACAGTAGAAAGGAATATATGCTATGAAAGAACAAACGATGAAAGAAAAAATGCTTCGTGGTTCGGCGTGGATGACAGCAGGGAGTATCATTTCCCGCATCTTAGGTGCGCTCTACATCATTCCTTGGTATAGCTGGTTTGGAAGTGACAAGCTACAGGCCAATGCTTTATATACAAAGGGGTATACTGTTTATAGTATTTTTTTGATGATCGCGATCTCGGGTATCCCTTCAGCTGTTGCTAAACAAGTTGCACATTATAATTCTAAAAATGAATATGGCGTTTCAAAAAGATTGTTCAAAACCAGTTTAGTAGCTTTGTTTATTTTAGGGGCAGTTTGTACCCTTATTTTTTGGCTGATCGCTCCTTTTATCTCGCAAGGTGACCCAAGAATGGTCTCGATCTATCGTTCCTTAGCCTTAGCTTTATTGATCATTCCATCAATGAGTCTTTTGCGCGGATATTTTCAGGGCTTTCAGGATATGGCACCGTCGGCTTTATCGCAATTGATCGAACAATTTTTACGAATAATCTATATGTTATTAGCGACCTATATCACGATCAAAGTTATGGGGCTGCCATTTGAAGTTGGAGTTTGGCAGTCGACTTTTGCGGCTTTTATCGGTGCTGTAGGTGGGACTTTATTGTTAGTGGGATATTATCTCAAGCATAAAAAAAGATTGGATGAACTAGTATCTCAGAGTAACGATCAGCTCGAAATAACAAATAAGACGTTATTAAAAGAGGTCTTATATCAAGCTTTACCTTTTATCTTTATTGCCTGTGCGATGTCGATGTTTAATTTGGTCGACCAGTTTACCTTCCCAGTGATCATGCAACAAGCAGGTGCGTATAGTATGACTCAGATCAATGCCTTATACGCTTTATTTGCGGGAAATGCCAATAAGTTGATCATGATCGTGGTGGCATTATCGACCGCGATGGCAACGACCGCGATCCCACTTTTAAGTGAAGCTGTTGCTAGACGCGATAGTGCTTTGATGAAAAAGCAACTATTAGAATCCTTAGAGTTGTTGTTCTTTGTAATGTTACCAGCCGTCTTTGGGATGGCTGCAGTCAGTCGCCCGCTTTACTTAGTATTTTACGGTTATGAAGCAACTGGGATCTTTGTTTTAGCGATCTCGGCGTATGTAGCGTTAGCAATGGGACTATTTAACGTTTTAGGCTCACTATTGCAAGGGATCTATGAAAATAAACAAGCTATCAAATATACTACCTTGGGACTAGGTGTGAAATTAGTCCTTCAATATCCGTTGACTCTTTGGCTAGGTGTTTTTGGGCCACTTTTAGCGACCGGGATCGCGATGAGTTGGGCCAGTTATTTAATGTTGCGCTTTTTATATTTGAAGTATAATTTGCCAACAGGCCAGTTACAAGTTAATGTCAATAAGATGTTCATAGTAGCATTACTGATGTTTGGCGTGACTTTACTGTTTGTCAGTGGTTATTATATGGTATTTCCCGGGAATAGTCGCTTGTCGGCTTTGGTTGGCCTGAGCCTAGCCGCTGGGATCGGGGGTTATCTATATTTATTGGCTTGTTTTAAACTCGGCCTATTACAACGGATCTTAGGCATAAAAGTGACAAGTAAATTACAAAAGATATTTAGGTGGAAATAAGATGAGATTAGATAAGTATTTAGCGACTGTGGGCTTGGGAACACGCTCGGAGGTAAAAAAATTGTTACGTAAAAAAAGCGTCAGTGTTGACGGTGAAGTCATCACTGACGGAAAATTTCAACTTGATCCGGCTATTTCCCAGGTTATGGTGGGACAAAAAGTACTGACGTATCAAAATTATTATTACTATATGCTAAACAAACCTAAAGGGGTAGTTTCGGCAACAACAGATAAGGTCGAGAGAACAGTTTTAGATCTGTTGGTCGAACCTGCAAGTAACCAAAAACTTTTCCCAGTGGGGCGTTTAGACAAAGATACGACGGGCTTGTTGCTTTTGACAAATGATGGGGCCTTGAGTCATGAATTGTTGAGCCCCAAAAAACACGTGGCAAAAACTTATGTCGCCCAGATCGCGGGAATAGTGACGCCAACAACTTGTGAGATTTTTGCTAGTTCGATGACGTTAAAAAATGGCGAAAAAACTAAACCCGCCAAGTTGAAGATCTTGACTGTTGATGAAGCACATGAGCGATCTGTGATCGAGATCACGATCACAGAAGGCAAATATCATCAAGTGAAGCGGATGTTTGCTGCGGTAGGGATGAAAGTTTTAGAACTAAAACGTCTTCAAATGGGGAGTTTAAAACTCGATCCCAAGCTAAAACGAGGAGATTACCGTCCCTTAAGCAAGCAAGAATTAGCTAAATTGCGCCATGAAAGTTTGTAAATGTTCAATGATATCGGTCGGTAAAACAACATATTTACTTTGGGAGAGGTCACTTGCAACGGCGCTGTGCAAATAAACGGCGGCATCTAAAACATCAGCTGGAGCTAGTGTTTTGAATTGTCCCATAAAAGCAGCGATGATCCCAGTCAAAGTATCGCCCATACCACCAGTTGCCATGTAGGGACCACCAATAGGCAAGCGACTGAGCGTATTATCAAGATGATATATCTCAGTGTGATACTTTTTCAAAACAACATGAGCAGCTAGTTTTTGTTGGGCGCTTTGATTGGCTTGAGTTAGTTGCTCTGTAAGCGCTAGTCCAGATAAACGAGCCCATTCGACTTGGTGTGGGGTGTAGATCACCTGACATGTCGGACGTAAGGGCTCGTTTTGTTGTGCAAGGAGCGTGATCGCGGACCCATCGATGATCAGGGTCGTAGTTGGATCGACTGCTGTTAAAGTTATTTTTAATATCTGTTTTGCAAGTTTATCTAGACCTAGGCCAGGTCCAATGACGATCGTATCAGCTTGCTTGATAGCTTGGGTCAAAGCCTCAAAGTCGCTATGATCGACGACCATTGCTTCAGGTAAGCGCGCATGAAGTGCAAAAAAATTTGAACTATCTGTGGCACAGGTGACAAGACCAGCGCCGGCATGGACTGCAGCGCTAGCAGACATGATCACAGCGCCACCCATATTTTTGTTACCACCGATGATCAAGATCTTACCGAAATTTCCTTTGTGACTTTGTTTAGGCCGCGGCTTAATAACTTGTTTTAGACAAGCTACGGTCAAATTTTTCATAGTTTCCATTGTATCCAACTCCGATCGCTCAAGGTATTCTATGTCCAAGGTAAGTCATTTTATTATATTTTTCAACTGATAAGATAAGTGTTAAGGTGGAAGTTGGTAGAATTTATGCTAAAATAGGGAAGAGATCGAATCTAAATAAGAGGTGGATTTTTATGACAATCGATTGGAAAGAAGAAGCCGCTAAACGCAAAGACGATATGTTGGCGGACTTAAAGACCATGCTTCGGATCGAAAGCGTACGTGATGAAGCAAAAGGAACTCCTGAAGCTCCACTTGGACCAGGACCTAAGGAAGCTTTAGACAAATTTTTAGAAATTGGTCAACGTGATGGCTTTGAAACACTTGAATTAGATGGCTTAGCTGGACACATTGAATATGGTGATGGCCCTGAAACATTAGGGATGTTAGCTCACGTAGATGTTATGCCAGCTGGCAACGGTTGGAATACAGATCCATTTGAACCTGTTGAAAAAGATGGACGTTTATATGCACGTGGGGCTTCAGATGATAAAGGACCAAGTATGGCGGCATATTATGGCTTAAAAATCGTTAAAGAACTTGGTTTACCAGTTTCGAAAAAAGTACGTTTTATCTTAGGGACTGATGAAGAAAGTCAATGGCGCGGTATGACCCACTACTTTGAAAAAATGCCACAACCTGATTTTGGCTTTTCACCGGATGCCTTTTTCCCGATCATCAACGGTGAAAAAGGGAATGTTAGCTTTGTTGCTGATTTTGCTGGAACTAATGGTGGTAAAGTTGAATTAGTTAGCTTTGAAGCTGGTTTGCGTGAAAACATGGTGCCACGTGATGCGGAAGTTTACTTGAAAGCCCAAGATTCTAAAGCTATTTTGAGTGCTTTTGATGAATTTGTAGCTAAAAATCCTATTACAGGGACAGCTTACTTGAAAGAAGGCAAGGTCTACTTGCATATTATCGGTAAAGCTGCCCATGCGCAAGAACCACGTAATGGTGAAAATGCCGCTACTTACATGGCAACCTTCTTACAACAATTTGATTTTGGTGGTGCAGCGGCCAACTTTATCAAGTTCACGGCTGATTACTTGCATCAAGATTCGCGGATGGAAGCATTTGGTGTTGCTTATACCGATGAGATCATGGGGGATCTAACGATGAACTCTGGGATCTACAGTTTTGAAGCGGGCAAAGGTGGACAGATCACCCTTAATTTCCGTTTCCCTAAAGGTACAGATGAAAAAGATATCGAAGCTGGTTTGAAAAAAGCTGCTCAACCATTAGATATCGAAGTAAAGCGCAGTGGCAAATTACAAGTGCCACATTACGTTTCCCCAGAAGATCCATTGGTCAAGACTTTGCTTAACGTTTATCAAGAACAAACAGGTGAACCAGCTGAAGGTAAAGTTGTCGGTGGTGGCACATATGGTCGTTTGATGGAACGTGGGGTCGCTTTTGGCGCAATGTTCCCAGGTGTACCTGATACGATGCACCAAGCAAACGAATTTATGCCGATCGATGATCTGGTGAAGGCGGCTGCGATCTATGCTCAATCGATCTATGAGTTGATCAAATAAGAATAGTTTTTGAAAAGACTGTCGGATGGCAGTCTTTTTTTGATAATTTCAAAAAAAGAGCGTAAAATATAGTTAGAGTAACATTAGCCTAGCGGAGTAAGTAACAGTTAGAAAGTTCAAAATGTGAAGCTGGGATTACTTGAGATAAGGACCGCGGGCCATGTTTGCGGTGATTATAGAAAGGAAAAACTATATTTCTTTCGCAAGTATAAATGATGTACTTGTTTGCATTTTATATAGCAGGGATTTAAGATGAAGAAAGGTTTTTTGGAAAAGAATTCAGCCCAAAGTGATGAGAAAACAACACTGTTTAGAGTTTTAAGTCGGCGTGAAGATCTTTTTTTGCGAGTTGATAACAGCTTGTTGCCTAAATTAGACGATGATGCTAAGTTAAAAAAGATGCTTGATACTTTGTTACGCAAGCGGTCTAAAGCCAATCGGCGCGAGATCATAAATATCACTCAGCATAATTACCGAATCTTTCTTTAATGATCAACGAGGTGAAGCAATTGTTTTTAACTACAGGTGAAGTCAAGCAAGCTTACACGATCAAAGGGATCGTACATGCGACTGTCAAAAAAACTTTAACAGCAGAACAGCTTGATGAAGTTGATAATTTCGATGAACTCTATCGGCAAGTTCAAGATATTTTGATCGAACGCGCAGTTGCTAAAGACGGTGACGGGATCATTGGGGTCAGTTTTGAACCGCAGATCGTTCGGGTTTCAGTTGGACCTAAATATTTGATGCTACATGGTTACGGAACTGTGATCAGTTTAAACTAGGTTGCTTGACTATTTGATGTTTTAGTGTAAAATAGTAGAAGTTGATGCCACTATGGCGGAATTGGCAGACGCGCAACGTTCAGGTCGTTGTTTGGTTTATCCAAGTACAGGTTCGACTCCTGCTAGTGGCATAAAACTTAGTGAGAATACTGGGATTTTGAGCAATAGTGTCTTAGATAGAGAATGGTTATTCTATCTGGGACACTTTTTTTGCTTGCATGTGTTGCTCAGGACAACTAACGGAAAAAATGCTATAATCTAAGTATAGTTAAACATTTAAATAACCAGTTGGGAGTGGAGAATTATGGAATTGATCAAGCAAGAATACCGCAACATTTTAGTACCGGTTGATGGTTCCAAAACGGCTGAAAAAGCTTTAGAGCGTGCAACTGAGATCGCGTTACGAAATAAAGCACACTTAGATATTTTAAATGTGATCGATCTCAAACAATTTTCCGTTAGCTTTGGTGGGATGGTCGACGCTAATGGCGATGCGGTCTACCAAACATTTGAAGATGTTGAAGGCTATTTGAATACCTTAGTTGAACGTGTAAAAAAACAAGGGCTAGAAGATGTAACGGCTCATGCACGTTTTGGTTCGCCACGAGCTGTGATCGCGCGTGAATTCCCAGATGATCATGGAAATGATCTCATTATCATGGGGCCAACTGGCTTAAATCCAGTCGAGCGGTTATTAGTTGGTGCGGTAACTGATTATGTTACTCGTGCTGCTAAGTGTGATGTTATCATTGCACGTTAAGAATTAATCTATTTTCAAAGAAAGGTCAAGGATGCAAATCAATACTATTTCACTTGTGATCTATACTGCACTGATCGTTTTATCAGCATATAATTTACGCTTAGCTTGGCGTTTGTCTAAGTTACAGACTTCAGCTTTGTTGCGTCGGCCAGAGGATATTTTGCCCGATGAAAGTGCGCGTTTGCAAGCGATCGATCAAGACAAGAAGAAATGGAATATTTTAGGGCGAATCTTTTTTTGGGTAGCATTGTTAGTTGCTTTTGTCGGTGAGATGGAGGAATTAGCGTTCTTTCTCAGTTTATATTCTATTTGCAATATTATTGTATTGCGTGGAAATATCGCGACCCTAAATATTTTAGTAGCTAAATAATAAGTTTGTATGTGAGGCAGAAAAAATCAAACGATACAGTATGATATTATTAGACGGACTAGCGGCTGTGATCGTCTTGTTGGCGTTATGTCGGTTAGTTCCTGATCAAGCGTGGCGGTCAGTATTGTATTACTATACGATCAGTAATTATTTGATGTTATTCCCATATAATCGGCGTCAACAATTACTAACTAAGCAAAGTAAAGCAGTCGTTGAAGCAAACCGACCGTTACGTCGTTTAAAACCTAAGACAAAACGTCAAGTCGATAGTGAACTTTTAACTAATTTAGTAAAATCATTTTCGAAAATTTGTTTAGAGATAATTATAGCTCCATACTATTTTATGAGCTATTACTTTAAGACTGAAAAATAGTGGCTTCGATGAGTGAAGTCACTATTTTTTTAGGCTCTATTAAATTGATTTACTATTAATGACTGGTTGAAAAAAGGATCGAAACGGAAAAAATGCTGAGGGAAATTTGGAATGGGTATGAAAATATGATGAAATTAATTTAATTTTTCGTATTGACTAATCTCCAAATGCTTTGCTATAATCTGTTTATTCTAATGTAAACTTTCAGAAAAAATTTATATAGGAGGATTTTCTATGGGTAAACTGTGGAAAAAGATGACGCATAAAAAAGATCCAAAAGAGTATCAAAAAAAGGATGCTCATCTACTTCAAGTTTTAGGCGTTAAGGACTTTTTAGCGTTAGGTGTAGGAACGATCGTATCGACCTCGATTTTCACACTTCCAGGGATCGTGGCAGCGCAACATGCGGGTCCTGCTGTGGTTTTATCATTCTTAGCAGCAGCGGTCGTTGCAGGGCTAGTTGCCTTTGCATATGCTGAAATGTCTTCTGCCTTACCATTTGCTGGTTCAGCTTACTCTTGGATAAACGTTGTCTTTGGTGAAGGCTTTGGCTGGATCGCCGGTTGGGCTTTACTAGCTGAATATTTTATTGCTGTTGCCTTTGTTGCTTCAGGACTTTCAGCTAATTTGCAAGGTCTTTTGGAACCACTAGGCTTTAAGTTACCAGCGCAGTTATCAGCAGCTTTTGGAACAAATGGTGGTGTAGTTGATATTTTGGCGATTTTAGTGGTCGTCTTAGTTGCTATTCTACTTTCACGCGGAACATCTGGTGCAGCTGCTGTTGAAAATTTATTGGTTATTTTGAAAGTAGCTGCGATCTTAGTTTTCATTGCCGTTGGTGCAACAGCTATCAAAACAGCTAACTATCATCCATTTATTCCAGCTCATAAAGTCAATGCCGATGGGACTTCATTTGGTGGTTGGCAAGGGATCTATGCTGGTATTTCATCGATCTTTTTATCATATATCGGTTTTGATTCGATCGCAGCGAATGCGGCTGAAGCTAAGAATCCATCTAAAACGATGCCACGCGGGATCTTGGGGTCCTTGATGATCGCAGTTGTTTTATTCTCAGGTGTTTCTTTAGTCTTGGTCGGGATGTTCCATTATTCAAACTATGCTGGTAATGCTGAACCAGTTGGTTGGGCTTTGCGGCATGCGGGTTATCCGATCGTTGCGACAGTTGTCCAAGCGATCGCCGTGATCGGAATGTTTACTGCCTTGATCGGGATGACTTTAGCTGGTTCACGTCTGCTCTATTCCTTTGGGCGTGATGGCTTGTTACCTAAGTGGTTAGGTGAGTTAAACAAGAACAATTTACCAAATCATGCCTTGGGCTTATTGTCTGGCGTTGCGATCGTTTTAGGGGCGGTCTTCCCATTTGCTTTCTTATCGCAATTGATCTCAGCTGGGACATTGATCGCCTTTATGTTTGTGACGATCGGGATCTACCGCTTACGTCCACGTGAAGGTAAAGATTTACCAGTACCAGGCTTTAAGATGCCACTTTATCCGGTCTTGCCAGCATTAGCATTTTTAGGTGCTTTGTTTGTCTTCTTAGGTTTGGATCACATGGCAAAACTTGTTACCGGGATCTGGTTTGTGCTGGGACTTTTAATTTATATTTTCTACGGGATGAATAATGTAGGAAAACAAAAATAGATAAGAAAAAAATGCGTGAGAAACTTTCACGCATTTTTTGTTTCTAAAGGATATCAAGGCAAAACCAAAGTTGTATTTTCAAAGTTTTGCAACCATTTTTTACGCTCGACGCGCTTTTTAAAAGCTTCGAGCGTATTTTTTTCAAGGTAAGCCGATGTTGGGACGATCTTTTCTGAAAATAGATCAGCTAGACCGTATGGTGCAATAAATTCAAAATTTGTTGCTGGTGAGTGGCAAATTCCTACGGCACTACAGGTTTCAGGAAAAGTTGCGATCACGTCAGCTAGCGAATCTTTACCTTGAAATTCCGGTCTATGAGGATTATTAAGTGAAATATTAGTCAATTCCCACAGATATTTAGAATGACGCTGATTTAGTTCAGTTTTACGTATTAGATACTGTTCGTAGGATTCATTAGGATCAAGATAATAAATATCTAAATTTCCAAGCATCAAATTGAAGGGTTTTTCTTCGCGTTCGGACCAAACTAGGTCGCGGATACTTCCGGCACAAAGAAAAGCGTCTCCAAGATGCATTTTATCTAAGATCGTAAAAACTTCACGAAATTCTGGTCTTTTCTGGATCAATGTTAACAATTGTTCATCTAATGTCATAGGTAATGCGGCTTCCTTTCAAAGTGTTTCGCATTTTTCTACAATAGCACATCAGTTTGGATTTGGCAAAAAGAAAACAGCAATCGTTTTGCTGTCAATTATCGAAGAATTGAACTAAAATATAGGCGAAGATGTAGCTATATTTTGAAAAGAGGTCTTTACAATTGAAACATTATAAAACGATCTTAGTTGGCCTGGATGGCTCAGCTAATTCACTTAGTGCCCTTGAAAAAGCTGGGGAATTAGCCCGATCTATGGATGCTAAGTTAGTTTTGGTCACTGTAGTCAAACCCAAACTCCAAGTAGGCTTTGGGGGACCTGGACTTGAGGTCAACACTTTATCAGCTGAGCAACTTGAGGTAAAACAAGAGCAGGCCCAAAAAATGCTGGCCCACTATCAAGTAAAGCTACCTGAAAAAGTTAATTATCAAGCGGTGGTCGTTATTGGTGATCCTAAGGAGATGCTAAGCGAAATACTACCAAAGAAGTATCAAGCTGAATTGGTGATCGTTGGTGCAACTGGCTTAAATAAGCTCGATCGTTTTATTTTGGGTTCAACAGCAGCGTATGTAGTTCGAAACACTAAGGCAGATATACTGGTCGTTAATGAATAGTTAAATTTTTTGATTATTACAGGCGAAACTTTTTTGTAACGAAATCTTAAAAAAAGTTTGTTAACAAATACAGTCAAAAGTGGTAAATTAGTCAAGTCAAGATTAATTTATGTTTTTTGGGAGGCTTTGTGATGGGCAATAAACTTGATATTTTGCATGAGTATCAGTTAGCGGAGCAAAAATGTGCCGAGCTCACCAATGTTTGCGAAAAATTACATGGAACTAAACGTGGTAGCCATCTGGTGGCTGTATATGATGCTAAGCTAAAAGATACAAAAGACCGCCGGGATCATCTAGGTGTGATCTTAAAAGCGATGGATGCTGCTGAAGATTAGAATTTGAAAAATAATTACAGGAAGTGATGTATCGCTTCCTGTTTTTTTTAGTATCTGGCAGCATGGTGCAAAATCTAGCTCAAAATGATAAAATTAACAAGAGAATCAGTTTGGTAAGTGGGTGGCACGGACCCATTTTTTAGTTTAGAAAGGATTTTTGGATAGATGCCACAAAAGACAAAAAAGACGCCAATGATGGAACAATATTTGGCAGTCAAAAAACAGTATCCCGACGCCTTTTTATTTTATCGTTTAGGGGATTTCTATGAGATGTTTTACGATGATGCGGTCAAAGGAGCTCAGATACTTGAGTTGACTTTGACGACGCGTAATAAAAATGCGGTCGATCCGATCCCAATGTGCGGTGTACCGCATCATGCTGCACAAAATTATATTGATATTTTAGTTGACCAAGGCTATAAAGTAGCGATCTGTGAGCAAGTTGAAGATCCTAAAACGGCTAAGGGGATGGTCAAGCGTGAGGTGGTCCAACTAGTGACACCTGGGACGATCATCGACCAAAATGCAAGTGAAGCTAAAGAAAACAACTACTTAACAGCGCTACATGAAAAAGACGGACAGTATGGTTTTGCCTACGCTGATCTATCGACGGGTGAGATCAAAGTAGCGACTTTAACGAGTACTGAGTCGCTGCTAAATGAATTGATGAGTTTGCAGACCAAGGAAGTTGTGATCGATGATTCACTTAGTCAACCAACGCAAACATTATTAGAACAACTGAAAGTTTTGACGTCAGATCAACCAGAAGTGATGCCAAGTGCAGAAGTTTCGTATGTGAGTCAAGATCTCCAGCAGACGTTAGAAAAGCAAGCTGTCAAGCAATTGCTAGCATATTTGACTACAACGCAAAAACGCTCTTTAGCCCATTTACAAAAAGCCGTCCACTATGAACCATCCCACTATTTGAAATTAGATCACAATGCCCAACGTAATTTAGAATTATTGAAAAATTTACGGACACATAAAAAATCTGGGACCTTGCTTTGGCTGTTAGACGAGACCAAGACAGCCATGGGAGCTCGTTTATTGAAACAATGGATCGGGCGCCCATTATTAGATCTCCAGCAGATAAAGCAGCGACAAGCGATCGTTGAAAATCTATTAGATAATTATTTTGAACGTTCGGGGATCATTGAACAATTGACCCAAGTTTATGATCTTGAACGTTTAGCTGGACGCGTAGCATTTGGCAATGTCAATGGTCGTGATCTAGTCCAGTTGCGGACCTCGCTTGCTCATATTCCGCAGATCCGCTATATTTTAGAACAACTAGACCAAGATATTTATCATGATTTTTTGATCGAATTAGATCCAGTCGAAGATGTTGCTGACCTGATCGAACAAGCGATCGTTGATGAACCGCCGCTATCGATCACTGAAGGTAATTTGATCAAAGCTGGCTATAATGCTCAGTTGGATGAGTACAATGATGCGATGAAAAATGGGAAGCAGTGGCTAGCTCAGTTAGAAGCACGCGAACGTCAAGTAACGGGGATCTCCAATCTAAAGATCGGTTTCAACCGCGTATTTGGTTATTATATTGAAGTTTCTAAAGCCAATGTCAAAAAGCTTCCGCAGGATCGTTATCAACGAAAACAGACGCTGACGAATGCCGAACGCTTTATCACACCTGAATTAAAGGAAAAAGAAGAATTGATCTTTGGCGCAGAGACTAAAGCCTATGAGCTAGAATATCAATTGTTCACCCAGATCCGTGACCAGATCAAAGACCAGATCAAGCGATTACAAAAATTGGCAGCTAAGGTCGCTCAATTAGATGTCTTGCAAAGTTTTGCGACTGTTAGTGAGGATAATCATTTTGTCCGTCCAAGGTTGAGCCAAAATGAGCGCACTTTGGATATCGTCGATGGTTGGCATCCAGTAGTCGAAAAAGTTTTAGGTAAGCAAAGTTATATCCCAAATGATGTCAAAATGTCTTCAAAGTTGGATATCTTATTGATCACTGGACCAAATATGTCTGGGAAAAGTACCTATATGCGACAATTGGCGCTCAGTGTGATCATGGCACAGATGGGCTGTTTTGTCCCAGCTAAACAAGCAAAAATGCCGATCTTTGACCAGATCTTTACTCGGATCGGAGCGGCTGATGATCTGATCTCGGGAGAATCAACTTTCATGGTCGAAATGAAAGAAGCTAATTTAGCTTTAAAACAGGCGACTTCAAATAGCTTGTTACTCTTTGATGAGTTAGGACGTGGGACGGCTACTTATGATGGAATGGCTTTAGCCCAAGCGATCATTGAGTATGTGCACGATAAAGTCAAAGCTAAGACGCTCTTTTCAACACACTATCACGAATTGACGGTACTCGAACAAGAATTGCCACGTTTGGCAAACATTCACGTTGGTGCAGTCGAAAAAGATGGCGAATTAGTCTTTTTACACAAGATGCAAGCCGGTCCAGCTGATCGTTCTTATGGGGTCCATGTTGCAAAACTAGCTGGTATGCCTGCAAGTTTATTGACGCGTGCCGATACGATCTTACATCAACTAGAAGGAAAAGACGTGCAAAAAACGACGGCTATGCTTAAAGAGGTCACCCCAGTTCAAGTTGAAACTGAGGCTGATGATAGTGAAGCTCAACTTTCGCTCTTTAGCCCCGAAGTTGTGACGCCAAAGGAACCTGTTGGCAAAGAAAAGGATGTTTTGACCGAGATCTTGGATTTAAATTTAATGGCAATGACGCCGATGGATGTAATGAATGCAGTATTTAAATGGCAAGAAAAATTAAAATAGCAAGGTGAGACGAAAATGGCTAAAATCCATGAGTTAGCGACTGTTTTAGCCGATCAGATCGCAGCCGGTGAAGTTGTTGAAAGGCCAGCCTCAGTGGTCAAAGAGTTGGTAGAAAATGCGATCGATGCTAACAGTACGCAGATCGATATTTATGTTAAAGAAGCAGGTATCAAAGAAGTCACTGTGATCGATAATGGTGAAGGGATCGCTGCTGAAGATGTTCCGCTGGCATTTTTTAGGCATGCGACAAGTAAGATCAAGGATCGCCAAGACCTTTTTCAAGTAAATACACTAGGGTTTCGGGGCGAGGCGTTACCAAGTATTGCTTCAGTGGCTGATGTTTGCTTGGAGACCGCACTTCAGACTGAAACGCAGGGGACATTTTATCATGTGCGTGGTGGAGAAGTTACCGCCCATAAGCCAGCAGCCATGCGCCAGGGCACAAAGATCACGGTAACTGATCTATTTTATAATACGCCTGCTCGCTTAAAATATCTCAGTTCGCTTCAGACAGAACTAGCCGCGATCAGTGATATCGTCAATCGCTTGGCTTTAAGTCATGGTGAGATCGCTTTTGCTCTATATAACAATGGCAAGAAGATCTTGCAAACGGCGGGAAATGGCAAACTGATCCAAACGGTAAGTGCGATCTATGGGATCCAAAATGCCCGGCAGATGGTATCTTTTTTGGGAGAAGACCTAGATTTTAAGGTCCAAGGTTATGTGTCGTTGCCTAAATTGACGCGTGCTTCTCGAAATTATATCAGTTTGCTGATCAATGGCCGATATATCAAAAATAAGCAATTGCTAAAAGCAGTTTTAAAAGGCTATGGCTCAAAATTGATGGTCGGACGTTATCCTTTTGGGGTCATCGACATTCACTTGGATCCTTTATTAGTTGATGTCAATGTGCATCCGACTAAACAAGAGGTCAGGATCAGTAAAGAAGAGCAGTTAGCGGATCTGATCGAACAAACGATCTATGCGCGTTTAGCTAAAGAAAATCTGATCCCGAGTGCCTTGGAAAATCTTAATTCAAAGCCTAAGACTAAACGTGAACCTAAAGCTAAACAGTTAGACTTTACCTTAGCTGAAACAAGCGATAGTTATGAAGTAAAACCAAAGAAGAAGCGTTCGACCGCTGAGATGACCCAGGTCTTGCTGGGAAATTCTTTAGAACAGCCCCAAAAATCTGAGCCCGTTAAAGCCCAAGACGTAGCGCTAACTAAGCCAGTGATCATAGAAGATAGGCGCCAACTAGACTCTAATGCGCTCAAGGCGTGGGATGAAAAATATCAAACAAAAGTACAAGCCAAGTCAATAGAGACAACAGCGCTGGAAGCTGAGGCTGATGATCAGGCTAGCCAAACGCAGGTAAAAGAAAAATTTCCTGGGTTAACTTATATCGGACAACTCCATGGAACTTATTTGTTGGCACAAGCAGCGGATGGGTTATACCTAGTTGACCAGCATGCTGCTCAAGAGCGGTGTAAATATGAATACTATCGTGAAGCGATCGGTGAAGTTTCAAAAGCGCAACAGGAGTTGTTAGTGCCGATCATCTTATCTTATCCGACGACAGATACACTGAAGATCAGTGAAAATCGTACTAAATTAGCCGAGCTAGGGATCGAGTTAGAAGAGTTTGGACAAAATACTTTTATCGTAAGACACCATCCAACATGGTTCATCAAGGGACAAGAAGAAGATACGCTCAGAGAAATGATCGAATGGTTTTTAGCAGATCATAAATTGACAGTTGCAAAATTCCGCGAAAAAACAGCGATCATGATGAGTTGTAAGCGATCGATCAAGGCTAATCACCATTTAGATGATTTTCAAGCTAAGTCTTTATTGGATCAACTGGCTAAATGTAATAATCCATTTAATTGTCCGCATGGTAGACCGACTTTAGTGCATTTTAGCAACTCAGAGCTTGAGCGGATGTTCAAACGGATCCAAGATCCTCACCAAGGAAAACAGACCGAATTGTAAAAAATTTCAGTCAAGATGCTGTTTCTGTGGTAACATTAAAAGGCATGTAGAAAAAGAATAGGTGAAAATTTATGTATGAATATATCATTGGGACGATAGTTAAAGTTACGCCGCGTTATATCGTAGTTGAGAGTGGTCAAATGGGGTATTTAGTATTTGTAGCTAATCCATTTCGCTATCAAGTCGATCTTAACCGTCAACAAAAGATCTATTTGCACCAAGCTGTTCGTGAGACCGAGATCATGCTTTATGGCTTTGTTGATGAAGCTGAAAAGCAACTTTTCTTAAAATTATTGAATGTTTCGGGGATCGGACCGAAAAGTGCGCTAGCGATCTTAGCCAGTGAAGACCATAGTGGTTTGATCAATGCGATCGAACAAGAAGATGATGGTTACTTGACTAATTTTCCTGGTATCGGTAAGAAAACAGCTAAGCAGATCATTTTAGACTTGAAGGGTAAGCTAAATGATCTAGACCAGACTAAGCTCGTCGGGCAACAAGGGATCGAATTGACCACGACTGAGCAGCCATATTTACAAGAAGCGATCGAAGCCTTAAGTGCATTAGGTTATACGAAAACTGAGATCAAGCGAGTTGCTAAGAAGTTAGAAACGTATGCTGGCGATTCGACTGATGCTTATTTACGCCAGGGATTACGTTTGATCATGAAAAAATAAGTAGAAGGGACTGATTTGGATGGAAGATGAGCGTTTGATCTCAAATGCGGCTTTTGATCAAAATGATGTGCAAACAGAATTGAGTCTACGTCCGCAAAAACTAGCTCAATATATCGGTCAAGAAAAGATCAAGCAAAAAGTGGCGATCTATATCGAAGCTGCTAAAAATCGCCAAGAATCACTTGACCATGTCTTGCTCTATGGGCCACCGGGTTTAGGTAAGACGACTTTGGCAACGATCATTGCTAATGAATTGGAAGTCAAGATCAAGACGACGACAGGACCAGCCATTGAACGTCCAGGTGATCTAGTGGCGCTATTAAATGAACTTGAACCAGGCGATGTGCTCTTTATCGATGAGATCCATCGAATGCCAAAGAGTATCGAAGAGATGCTTTATTCAGCGATGGAAGATTTTTATATCGATATCATCGTTGGACAAGATGCGACCGCTCATCCGGTCAGATTTCCGCTACCACCGTTTACTTTGATCGGAGCTACAACTAAAGCGGGCATGTTGTCGGCTCCTTTGCGTGCGCGTTTTGGGATCGTTGAGCATATGAACTACTACACTGATGCTGAACTAGCGCAGATCGTTACCCGTTCTGCCAGTGTTTTTTCAACGGCGATCAGCGAGCAAGGAGCCTTGGAGATCTCGCGCCGTTCGCGGGGGACTCCGCGTGTGGCCAATCGTTTATTAAAGCGCGTGCGTGATTTTGCGCAGGTAGCAGCCAAAGAACAGATCGACCTTGAGATCGTAAAATTTGCTTTGGAGATGTTGCATGTTGATGAGCGGGGCTTAGATGAGACCGATCACAAAGTTTTAAGAACGATGATCGAATTATACGGTGGTGGGCCAGTAGGTTTGAACACTTTGGCTGCCAATATCGGTGAAGATACTGAAACGATCGCCGATATGATCGAACCCTATCTCTTACAGATCGGGTTTATCAAGCGAACTGCTCGGGGGCGTGTTGTGACCCCCTTGGCGTATGAGCATTTACGCCTACCATATACCAAAAAATAAAGAGGATGATTTTTTTGACAGAAGAACATTTAACGACCGAAGATTTTGATTATGAGCTACCCGAAGAATTGATCGCGCAAACACCTTTAGAACATCGCGACCAGTCACGGATGCTAGTCTTAGACTCTAAAACAGGAAAATATCAAGATGACTATTTTTACAATGTGATCGACCGTTTAGAGCCTGGTGATGCCTTAGTCATGAATGATTCACGTGTTTTACCAGCCCGGATCTATGGTGTCAAACCAGATACTGGTGGACATTTGGAAGTGCTACTTTTAAATAACATCAAAGGTGATCAATGGGAGACTTTGATCAAACCAGCTAAACGGGCTAAAGTTGGTACTAAGATCAGCTTTGGCAACGGTGAATTAACGGCCGTTGTCAAAGAAGAGCTTGAACATGGTGGTCGGATCGTTGAATTTGAATACGATGGTATCTTCCTAGAGGTCTTAGAAAGCTTGGGGGAAATGCCATTACCACCATACATCAAGGAAAAATTGGACGATCCTGAAATGTATCAAACAGTTTATTCTAAAGAAGTCGGTTCTGCCGCTGCTCCTACAGCTGGACTCCACTTCACGGAAGAATTATTGGCTAAGATCGAAGCTAAAGGTGTCAAATTAGTCTACTTGACATTACATGTTGGTTTAGGAACTTTTAGACCAGTCAGTGTGGATAATATTGAAGAGCACAAAATGCACAGTGAGTTTTACCGTTTGTCAGAAGAGGCGGCTAAAACATTAAATGAAGTTCGCCAAAATGGTGGTCGGATCGTAGCTACAGGAACGACCTCGATCCGGACGCTAGAAACGATCGGTAGCAAATTTAACGGTGAGATCAAGGCTGATAGCGGTTGGACCGATATCTTTATCAAGCCAGGTTATGAATGGAAAGTAGTCAATGCTTTCATCACTAATTTCCATTTGCCAAAATCAACATTAGTAATGTTAGTTTCAGCCTTTACAGGGCGTGAAAATATTTTGAATGCTTATCGCCACGCGGTTGAAGAAAAGTATCGCTTCTTTAGCTTTGGTGATGCAATGTTTATTTATTAAAGTAAGTATAATTTCCCTAGAAAGATAAAATGTGGGGGATAAGCTAAAAAAGAATCGAGAAAGGAAGTATATAATTCTTTCTAAATGGCATATGTGTATGCTATTCCACATTTTTATATCACAAATAGATGACTGAACCAGCAATTAAATATCGTTTGATCAAGAAAGAAAAGCATACTGGCGCACGTTTAGGCGAGATCATCACACCACATGGTACATTTCCAACGCCAATGTTTATGCCCGTTGGGACCCAAGCGACCGTGAAAGCTATGTCACCAGAGGAATTAAAAGCAATGGGGGCTGGGATCATTTTATCCAACACCTACCATTTGTGGTTACGCCCTGGTGAAGATCTAGTTAAAGAAGCCGGTGGTCTGCATAAATTTATGAACTGGGATCAAGGTATCTTGACTGATTCCGGTGGCTTTCAGGTCTTTTCACTAGCTGATATGCGTAATATCACAGAAGAAGGCGTTCATTTCAAGAGCCACTTGAATGGAGCCCCACTTTTCTTGTCGCCGGAAAAAGCGATCCAGATCGAAAATGCTTTGGGCTCAGATATCATGATGAGTTTTGATGAATGCCCACCATTTTACGAAAGTTATGATTACATCAAAAAATCAGTTGAACGGACGAGCCGTTGGGCAGAACGGGGGTTAAAGGCGCACCAAAATCCTGAAAAACAAGCTTTATTCGGGATCGTTCAAGGGGGTGGGCACGAAGATCTACGCAAATTGAGTGCTCGTGACCTTGTTTCGTTAGATTTCCCAGGTTATTCGATCGGGGGACTATCAGTTGGTGAATCTAAAGCTGAAATGAATCGAGTCTTAGATTTTACGACACCATTACTTCCCGAAGATAAACCACGTTACTTGATGGGTGTCGGCTCTCCAGATGCTTTGATCGATGGGGTCTTACGTGGAGTTGATATGTTTGATTGCGTCTTGCCAACACGGATCGCACGCAATGGTACATGTATGACCTCACATGGACGTTTAGTCGTTAAAAATGCTAAATATGCGCGTGATTTTTCACCGATCGATGATAACTGTGATTGCTACACTTGCCGTAATTACACCCGGGCTTATGTGCGTCACTTGTTCAAAGCGGATGAAACATTTGGTTTACGTTTGACGAGTTATCATAACTTGTATTTCTTGCTCAATTTGATGAAGCAAGTTCGCCAAGCGATCATGGATGACAATTTACTCGAATTTAAAGAACATTTCTTTGAAGAGTATGGTTTGAATGTTAAAAATCCCAAAAACTTTTAGTTATTAAGGCAAATACGCTAGTTTTTAGTAGATTTTTTTGATACAGTTATAAGGAGCACATATACTAAGGAGGCAAATATTGTGAATTCTTCAATTTCAACAATTGTAATGTTTGTTGTTTTGATCGGTTTGATGTATTTTATGATGATCAGACCCCAAAAGAAACAACAACAACAACATCAAGAAATGATGAACGCCTTGAAACCAGGCGATGAGATCGTAACTATCGGTGGTTTACATGGGGTCGTAAGTGAAGTAAATGCAGATAAAAACATCGTAACGATCGATTGCGATGGGGTCTATCTTGACTTTACTCGTTCAGCTATTGCGCGTGTTTTAAAGAAAGCAGCTGAAACAACGGCAACAGCCACAACAACTGAAGACAAAAATGACTCAGTTGTGGTAGATGAAACAAAAGAAGATAAATAATTTTGGGGATGTCTGTGTGACATCCTTTTTTAGTAGATTTTACTTGCGGGTTTTAGTAAAACGGAGTATTATGAAACAAACTAATTGATGCTTAAGCATCAGTGGGGAGGAATTTTAAATGAGAAAATTAGGTGTTATCGGAATTGGTAATGTTGGTGTAACTGTAGCTTATACGATCGTTTCTCAAGGGATCGCAGACGAACTTGTGATGATCGATACCAATGATAAAAAAGTCTTAGCTGAAAAGTTGGACTTTGAAGATGCAATGCCACGGATGCCATATCACACCGAGATCAAGATCCAAGATTATGCTGATCTAAAAGATGCCGATGTTGTGATCACTGCCTTTGGTGATATTCAAGCCAGTGTCAGAACCGGTAATCGTTTTGCAGAATTTGAGATCAACAGCAAAAATGCGGTCGAAGTAGGGCGTAAGTTAAAAGAAGCTGGTTTTAATGGGGTCTTGATCAATATTTCCAACCCATGTGATGCGATCACGACGATCTTGCAACAAGAAACTGGGTTACCACGCAACCGTGTCTTTGGAACAGGAACTTTCTTGGATACAGCACGGATGCAACATGTAGTGGGGGACTACTTACATCAAGATAGCCGTAATATCGATGGTTATGTTCTAGGGGAACATGGAAATTCCCAATTCAACGCTTGGTCGACTGTTCGGGCTAATAATAAACCGATCACGGAGATCTTGAGCCAAGCTGAGCTCGAGGCTTTAGATAGCAAACCATCTGAAGGAGCTTGGACAGTGGCAAGTGGCAAAGGTTATACTTCATATGCGATCGCAACTTGTGGGGTGCGGTTAGCGCAAGCAGTCATGTCTAACGCTAAATTATTTGCTCCCGCTTCAGTATATGTTGAAGCTTTAGGAACATATATCGGTTATCCAGCGATCATTGGCGCTGAGGGGGCCGAAGAAGTAGTTGAGCTTAAATTAAATGCTAAAGAAGAAGAGCAGCTTGCACGCTCAGTTCAATATATCAAAGATCATGTAGCCCAACTTGGGAAGGACTAAACAAAGCGTGAGCCCGTGTAGATGATATAAGAAAACGTCAGGAAACATATCCTGGCGTTTTTTATTATCTAGCCTAAAAAAAAATAGGCACCTTGCCGTCGCAAAGTGTCTATCTAAAAATTAAACTGTTAATTTAAGGGTTCGAGTGTAAAATTGAGTTCTAGTGGTTTATCAGCTTTGAGCCAGTAAGCTTCATGAACTGGTGCCCCCCAAGAATCATCACCGCCGACACCCATTTGCTCAGCCATGAGACGTAACCAAGCAAAGCGCATTGGTGGTAGTTCATCTTGATGGAGCGCTTCTTCAAGCATCATTGTACTATATGGTAAAAGGCTAGCCGAAAATGCGTGTTTAGTAGCACTGATCTTTAGTCCAAACTCTTTGTCATCTGTAAGCACTAAGGAGCGGACATCACAGTGGTTTCCTGTCTCTTGTGGAACTAAATAGGAAGCAACACTGTCTTTAGCAGTCGTAGTAAATGTTCCTAAGCGTGCCCCAAGTTTACGGTCGAGATAATTTTCGGCTGGGCCACGACCATAGTAAGTCATGCTATCGTATTTAGCAGGTAACTTGAATTCAAGCCCAAATGTCGGTAAGGATGGTAAGTCTGGGTATCCTGGATATTTGGCACTTACATTGACTTTACCTGTTCCATCGACCAAATACGTAACTTGAACGGTGGCTTGCTTTGGTAATGGTAACTCATAGGTGTAACTTACTTCAACGGCGTGTTCTTTAGATGTTACTTGAAGATCAACGACTTTGGCAAATTTACCAGCACCTAACCACATTGCACGTTCAAAGCCATGACCACAACCACGATCATTATCGGTCATTGGACGCCAGAATAATAGTTGTGGTGTTCGCGTGATAAATTCTTGGCCACTGTATTTAAGTGAGACTAACCCACCTTTGTCTTTAGATAAGAGCACTTCGAAGTTTTTACCCGAGATCCCGATATTGACGTCTCCCATAGCGACTTTAGGTGTACCTTGAGCTTTAAATTTCGGTAAAGCGTAACGGATCACAGTTTGCCCGAAATTGATCTCAAAGCCAGCTTTGGCCCAAGCTGTATCTTGAGCTAAATGTTGTTGGACTTCGTAGATGACCTCACCTGTTTTAGGTAATGGAAGTTCAAGATCAAAGTGCTTGCTTTCTTGAGGTAAGACGATCAATTGATAGTCTTTTTCGAAAACAACTTTGCCGTCTTGCAAGACACGGGCAGTAAAATAGCTGTCTGCACTATTAGTGAATAAGCCATCATTGGTCAATGTGACACCAGTTTCATCGGGCTCGATCTTAATGTCAGCGTATAGATGTTTGACTTCTTGGGCTTTAGGAGAGATCGTTCGGTCAGCAAAGACTAAACCATTGCCACAGAATTCGTAATCACTTGGACGGTCGTTAAAATCGCCCCCATAAGCTAAACGCGTCGTATCACCTAATTTTTGATAGAGCGCTTGGTCAATGTAATCCCAAATAAAGCCACCTTGGTAGTGTGGGTATTTCTCAAGTTTAGTGTAGAGCTCTAAGCCACCGACTGAGTTCCCCATAGCGTGCATGTATTCACATGAGATATATGGTTTCTTAGGCTCGTTTTGGAGATATTCTTCGATCTCATGTGGTTTAGCGTACATTCGACTTTCGATATCTGTAATGTAGTCAAATTCGCGATTCCAAGTCACACCTTCATAATGAACGACACGGGTCGGATCTTTGTGACGTAAATAATCACCCATTGCTGCAATATCTGTTCCAGCATAAGATTCATTACCTAATGACCAGATGAGGACACTTGGATGATTTTTATCACGTTCAAACATGCTGTTAGCGCGATCGATACAGGTCGGTTCCCATTCTGGTAGGTTACCAGGGATGTTCCATGATGGTTCACAGGCACCGAGTTTTTGCCAAGAACCGTGGGATTCAAGATTAGCTTCATCGATCAAGTAGATCCCATATTCATCACATAAGCGGTACCAAAGCGTTTGGTTAGGGTAGTGAGATGTGCGTACGGCGTTGATGTTATGGCGTTTCATAAATTTAATATCCCATAACATATCTTCTTTGGTGATCGCGCGGCCGAGTTTAGGATCAAATTCGTGGCGGTTGACCCCTTTAAAGATGATACGTTTACCATTTAATAGCATCAGACCATCTTTGATCTCAAACCGTCTAAAGCCGACTTTTTCTGGAACAAATTCGAAAACAGCGCCATCTTTATCTTCTAAAGTCAATTCAAGTGTATATAAATTTGGAAGTTCAGCACTCCATGGCGCTACTTGACTTAATTCTTGGCTTAGCTCGATCATTTGATTCAAAGGTACTTTGGTTTCAAAGACAACACGCTTATCAGGGTCTAAGAGACGCGCATGTAAAAAGTTATCCGTAGTTTGACCAGTCACCGTTGCTTTTAATTCAAAGATGCCAGTTTCATAGTCAGAAGCTAGGTTTGCGGTAACGTGGATATCAGCTAGGTGAGCTTTAGGTAAAGCATACAAGAAGACATCACGGAAGATCCCGTTCAAGCGCCAGAAATCTTGGTCTTCGATCCAGCTAGCACTACTGTACTTAAAGACTTCAACGGCTAAATGGTTTTGCCCTTCGACTAAATAGGGCGTTAGATCAAAGTCACTTGGAGTAAAGGAATCTTCGCTGTATCCGATAAAATGACCGTTTAACCAAACATAAAAGGCAGTAGCGACGCCTTGAAATGAAATATGAACGGGCTTGTCTTTTAGCGCGTGATCTAATTCAAAGGTCTTGATATAAGAAGCAATTTTATTTTTCTTAGGTAGTTTAGGGGGCCGGAGTTCTTCGTGACCGTCCCAAGGATACTGAGTATTAACATATTTATGCCCGTCAAATCCTTGTGTTTGTAAATGACCAGGAACTTGAATGTAGTCAAAACGGCCAAAATCAAAATCGGGTCTGATAAAATCAAGTTTTTGACTAGCGATATCAGGTTCGAGATGGACGCGCCAAGTTCCATTTAGACTTTGTTTTAGTGAATTTTTACCTGTTTTAGCACTGTAGAATTCGTGGTCGGAATGAGCGGCCAAACGATTTACGGCAAAAACAGTTGGGTCTTCAAGCCAAGATAATTTAGGTTTTGTTACATGCATCAGTAGGCTTCCTCCTTGGATAGATAGTAATTGTTAATTTTTTGCTACATCTATATCGTAAACGATTACATTTGGATATTCAAGTTATATTTAGTAAAAATATTACTTTTTAAGGAAAATTAAATTACTAAAAGATTTGTTAATTTATGAAGGTGATCCAGTAGCAAAAGTCAAGCGATACGTCTCTAAATATAAAGTTAAGTAATTTTTTAGTAAATAATCCTTGATTTATCTTTTGAAAGCGGTTAAGATTAGAGTTGTAAAAGAAATAGTAATTATAGTTAGGAGAATTATGATGGAAACAAAAGAACGCCCTGTAAGTAAATTTACTTCACGTTTATCATATACTTTTGGCGCTTTTGGTAATGACGTATTTTATGCTGCTCTATCAAGTTATTTGATCATGTTCATTACCTCACACCTTTTTAATACAGGTGATAAAGCAACCAATAACCGTTTGATCAGTTATGTGACTTTGATCATCATGATCTTACGGATCGTTGAATTGTTGATCGATCCTTTTATCGGAAATGCGATCGATCGAACAAAAACACGTTGGGGACATTTTCGTCCGTGGGTCGTAGTCGGTGGGACGATCAGCTCGATCGCACTTTTGATCTTATTTACTAATATGGGTGGCTTGAATAAGTCAAACCCTTGGTTATATCTCTTTATCTTTGCTGTATTGTATATCACGATGGATATCTTCTATTCCTTTAAAGATATTGGTTTTTGGTCGATGTTACCAGCGCTTTCCTTTGATTCACGGGAACGTGAAAAGATCGCAACGTTAGCTCGTATCGGTTCAACGATCGGTGGTTCTTTAGTCGGGGTCGTTGTAATGCCATTAGTGTTATTCTTCTCACTTCAAAGTAATGGTGGGACTGGTGATGATCGTGGTTGGTTCTGGTTTGCCTTTATTGTTTGTGCTACCGCCTTTCTTAGTGCGTTGGCCGTTGGTTTTGGGACCCGCGAAGTTGAAAATGATCTCCGGAAAAACGACGAAGATACAGCTGGTATCGGCGCCGTCTTAAAGATGTTAGTCAAAAATGACCAGTTGTTATGGGTAGCGATCGCTTATCTTTTCTATGGTATCGGGATCAACTTGGTAAATGCGCTTGAATTGTACTACTTCACGTATATCATGGGCTTTTCTAAGGGCTTTTCGATCCTTTCATTTATCAATATGATCGTTGGGCTTTTCTCGGTATCTTTCTTCCCATTCTTAGCTAAGAAGTTCAACCGTAAGCCTTTATTTATCGGATGTTTGACGATGATGTTGATCGGTCTAGCAGTCTTTTCGGTTGCCGGAAGCAATTTAGCCTTAGTTTTGTTTGCCGCTGAATTATTCTTTATTCCACAACCAGTTGTTTTCTTGATCGTTTTGATGATCATCACTGACTCAGTTGAATATGGTCAATGGAAATTAGGTCACCGTGATGAATCATTAGCCTTATCCGTTCGTCCGTTAGTCGATAAATTCGGTGGTGCTATCTCCAACGGTGTTGTTGGTCAGATCGCTGTTTTAGCTGGGATGACTACAGGTGCAACTGCTTCTTCTATCACAGCAAGTGATCAATTTATCTTTAAGATCATGATGTTTGCGATCCCAGCCGTTATGATGTTGATCGGGATGTTTATCTTTGCTAAGAAGATCACTTTGACTGAAGAACGTCACGCACAGATCGTGGCTGAGTTGGAAAAAACTTGGGGTGATCAATTTAGCAGTGAAAGTAGTGAGGCTGGTGTCTTGATCAAAGACGATGAATTGACAGCCATGGTACCTGTAGCAGGTAAGGTGGTGGCTTTAAATGATGTCTCTGATCCAACCTTTGCTTCAGGCAAGATGGGAGCTGGAGTTGCAATCGTCCCTAGTGATGGTAAAGTTTATGCTCCGTTTGATGGGGTCGTAAAGACGGTCTTTGTCACCCGCCATGCGATCGGCTTAGTTTCTGACAACGGTATCCCAGCTTTGATCCATGTTGGGATCGGTACTGTTAAGATGAAAGGGACTGGTTTTGTCACATATGTCAATGAAGGTCAACATGTGACAAAGGGTGAACAGATCATGGAATTCTGGGATCCAGCGATCAAGAAGGCTGGTTTAGATGACACGGTGATGTTTACGTTTGCCAACTCGGATCTCTTTGAAAAATTTGATGTTGAAGTCAAGCCTGGGGCAAAAGTAAGTCATACAGATGTTGCAGTTAAGATCGAAAAATAGTTCCCCTAAAAACCTCGCTGGTAACTGCCGGCGAGGTTTTTTATGAGCGATCAGTAAACTATTTTAGTTGAAAAAAATTTAAATTTCGGCTACAATACAGGAAATTATACCAACGAAAAGAGGGCGCTTAGATGAACTATCAAGAACAAGATCCACAATTATGGGCAGCTATTGCAGCAGAAAAGAAACGCCAACAAGGAAACATCGAGTTGATCGCTTCAGAAAATATCGTTTCTGAAGGAGTCTTAGCAGCGCAAGGAAGTGTTTTGACCAACAAATATGCAGAAGGTTATCCTGGGAAACGTTATTATGGTGGTTGTGAATACATCGACGTTGTAGAAGATCTGGCGCTCGACCGTGCCAAAGAACTTTTTGGAGCTAAATATGCTAATGTCCAACCGCACTCTGGTTCACAAGCTAATGCAGCTGCCTATCGTTCCTTGATCGCACCTGGTGATACGGTCTTAGGGATGGATCTTGCTAGTGGTGGTCATTTAACGCATGGTTCGCCGGTCAACTTTAGTGGTCAAACATATAATTTTGTCAGCTACGGTGTTGATAAGAAAACAGAACGCCTGGACTATGATGCGATCTTAGCTTTAGCCAAAGAGATCAAGCCTAAGTTGATCGTAGCGGGTGCCAGTGCGTATCCACGTGAGATCGATTTTGAGCGTTTTGGTCAAATCGCTAAAGAAGTTGGAGCTTACTTGATGGTCGATATGGCGCATATCGCAGGTTTAGTTGCAGCAGGTAAACACCAAAATCCAGTGCCATATGCGGATATCGTGACGACGACGACACATAAAACTTTACGTGGGCCACGGGGAGGCTTGATCTTGACTAATGACGAACAATTAGCTAAAAAGATCAATAGTGCTGTTTTCCCTGGATTACAAGGGGGTCCGTTAGAACATGTTATCGCAGGTAAAGCAGTTGCATTTGGTGAGGCGTTGCGCCCAGAATTTAATGATTACGCTACCCAAGTTATCAAGAATGCTCAAGCTATGGCAGAAGTATTTGCACAAAATGACAAAGCTCGGCTGATCTCTGGGGGGACGGATAATCATCTATTATTAGTTGATGTTTTAGGTTTTGGATTGAATGGAAAAGAAGCTGAACAATTGCTCGATAGTGTTTCTTTGACTGTCAACAAGAACTCGATCCCATTTGAAACACTCAGTCCCTTTAAAACAAGCGGTATTCGTTTAGGTACTCCTGCGATCACAAGTCGTGGATTTGATGAAACTGATGCTAAAAAAGTAGCTGAGTTGATCTTAGCGGTACTTGAATCAAAAGGTGAAGCTAAAATTTTAGCTGACGTCAAAACTAAAGTAGCGCAATTGACAGCCGCTCATCCGATCTATGAATAGAAAGTAATGTTAAAAAAGACCATAAACGTTGCGACGTTTATGGTCTTTTTTGATGTGAACTAATTTAAGCTACTGTCACGTTTGATCAGTTTAGTTCCCAAGGTCACCATTTCGGGTGTTTCTTGCTCTTGTTCGGCTAAGGTGCTAAGTAGAGTCACCGCTGAACGCCCCATTTGTTCAGTGAAGACTTTGATACTGCTAAGCGCAGGGAAAGCAAATTTTGCTAAAGATGTGTCATTAAATGAGATCAAACTGACACGCTCGGGTACTGAAATATTATTTTCTTGTAGTGCACGCAAAGCTCCGACGGCGATCGCATCATTAGCGATGAAAAAGGCTTGGGGTAGATCGTCGCCTAACTCTTTGATCGCTTGCTCCATCATTTGATAACCTGATTCAGGTGAAAATTTTCCGATGTAAACATAGCGCGGATCGTAAAGTTTTAGATCGCTCAAATAGTTTTTAAATGAGCTGAAACGTGGATCGATCAAGGAATCAGTTTGATCGGCGGTCTTTTCTTCACCAGCTAAAAGTCCGATCTTGGTTTGATCTTGGCTCAAAAAGTGGTCTAAAGCCATTTTAACGGCACCATCAAAGTCAGAAATGACACAATTGTAGCCCAAATTCAAAGTATTGCTATCGACAAATACTAAATTTGAGTTTAAAGCAGCAATATCGTGACTTTCTTGGTGACTGTACTTGCCGATCGCGATCACACCATTAGCTTGGGTCGCTTTTTCCAAAGGATCATTATGAAAGATCCGCGTGATCTCATAGCCGAGCTTATGCGCTTGTTTTTCGATCCCTAAACGAATCGCGTAGTAATAAAGATCGTGGACTTCTTCTTGTTCGGTGTACCATTGAATGATCGCTAAACGTTTTTCCAAAGGTCGATCTTTTATCTGCTTTTTATTTTGAGTGTGCTTAACGTAATTTAGTTCTTCAGCAATTTTAAATATCCTGTTTCGAGTATCAGGACTGACAGACATTGTTTCGTCATAATTTAAAACGCGTGAGACTGTAGCAGCAGAAACGCCTGCTTTAGTTGCGATATCTTTGATCGTAGCCATATTTTCCTCCATTCATGATCGTTACATATAAGTATATGTAATCTAGTATAGCATAAGCTTAGTAAAAAAACGCCTACAAGTTGAATATAGTTTAGTAAAGGCCAGAATGAGCTTTTTTAAGAATGGGAAAATAAACGAAATTGTTTTACTAAAAATTAAGTAAAAACAGTTGCTAAATTCCGAAATTATCTCTATAATTATAACTGTAAATAAAACGCTTGCACAAATGAAGAGAGGTAATGAAAATGGAAAAAACAGAATTAAAACAACGCTTTGAAGAGATCTTTGGTCGGCCCTCAGAAGCAGAGTTCTTCTCACCTGGTCGGATCAATTTGATCGGTGAACATACTGATTATAATGGGGGTCATGTTTTTCCGTGTGCGATCACTTTAGGGACTTATGGTGCTGCTGCTAAACGTGATGATCAAACGTTGCGTTTTTATTCAGAAAACTTTGCTGATGAAGGGATCATTGAAGTTCCATTAGCTGACCTCCATTTTGACAAGGCCGACAAATGGACGAATTATCCTAAAGGCATGATCCATTTCTTAAAAGAAGCTGGACATAAGATCGACACAGGGATGGATGTCTATGTCAATGGTAATATCCCTAATGGTTCTGGTCTATCATCATCAGCTTCATTGGAATTGTTGATGGGTGTCATTGCACAACATTTATTTGATCTCGACCTTGAACGCCTCGACCTAGTAAAGATCGGGATGAAGACTGAAAATGACTTTATCGGTGTAAATTCAGGGATCATGGATCAATTTGCTGTAGGAATGGGACAAGAAAACAAGGCGATCTTGTTAGATACCAATACATTGAAGTATGATCTTGTCCCATTGGATCTAAAAGATAACGTGATCGTGATCATGAATACAAATAAACGCCGCGAATTAGCTGATTCCAAGTACAATGAACGGCGCAGTGAATGTGAGACTGCTTTAGAAGAGTTGAACACCAAATTAGCTGCCAAGAGCTTGGGTGCTTTGGATGAGCAAACCTTTGATGAGTATAGTTATTTGATCGCTGATGAAGCTCGTTTGAAACGGGCACGGCATGCAGTTTGGGAAAATCAAAGAACTTTACAAGCACGTGAAGCCTTACAAGCAGAAGATCTTGAAAAATTCGGGCGTTTAGTAAATGCCTCACATGTTTCATTGGAACATGATTATGAAGTAACGGGTAAGGAATTGGATACTCTAGCTCATACAGCTTGGCAACAACCAGGTGTTTTAGGTGCCCGGATGACAGGGGCTGGTTTTGGCGGTTGTGGGATCGCGCTTGTAAATAAAGCTGACGTTGAAGCCTTTAAGGAAAACGTTGGTAAAGTTTACGAAGAAAAAATCGGCTATGCACCAGCATTTTATATTGCTGAGATCGCAGATGGAACAAAGAAATTGTAAAAAAATGGGGGCATAAGAGATGAAAGCAGATGTAGTGGCACGCTTTGTAGATAGTGTTATTGCCAATAGTGATTATACACAAATGGATAAACCTTACCTGTATAATCGAGTTTTAGCGCTAGTCGGTGAAGAGGGGCTTAAACAAGAAGTTGAAACGACTGACTTGATCGCATTAAAAGATGAATTGTTAACGATCGCAGCTAAAAATGGTAAAGTAGGCGAAACGCAAAATGAACATGATAATTTAGGCGCTGAGTTGATGAATTTTATCATGCCAGCCCCAAGTGTTTTGAACCAACGTTTCTGGCAAACATACGAAACAGATAAAAACAAGGCGATCGCAGATTTCTACGCATTAAGCAAACAAAATGATTATATCAAGACTAAAGCGATCGCTAAAAATATTGCCTACAGTGTGCCAACACAATATGGTGATATCGAGATCACGATCAATTTATCTAAACCAGAAAAAGATCCTAAAGCGATCGCAGCTGCTAAAAAGATGAAGCAAACCGGTTATCCTAAGTGCCAATTATGTATTGAAAATGAAGGTTATCAAGGACGGCTCGACTATCCAGCACGTGCTAATCACCGGATCATTCGCTTTGATCTAGGTAACAAGACATGGGGCTTTCAATATTCACCTTATGCATATTTTAATGAACATTGTATCTTTTTAGATGGTAAACATGAGCCGATGGCGATCACAGCCAAGACATTTAGCCAATTATTAGCGATCGTGGAGCGCTTCCCAGGCTACTTTGCTGGAAGCAATGCTGATCTGCCGATCGTTGGTGGTTCGATCTTGACACATGAACACTACCAAGGTGGTAACCATGAATTTGCGATGCAAAAAGCACCGATCGAAAAAAACTTACACTTTGCTGGCTTTTCTGATGTTGAAGCTGGGATCGTTAAATGGCCAATGTCTGTCATCAGATTACAGGCTAAAGATCAAGCTCGTTTAGTCGAACTAGCAAGTAAGATCTTGGATAAATGGCGAGCTTATTCGGATGAAAGCGTAGATGTTTTAGCGAGCTCTAATGGCGAATCACACCACACGATCACGCCGATCGCTCGCAGATCAGGCGCTGAATTTGAGCTAGATCTAGTCTTACGGGATAATCAAACTTCAGCCAAATATCCAGATGGTATTTTCCATCCCCATCAAGATGTACAGCATATCAAAAAAGAAAACATTGGTCTGATCGAAGTGATGGGCTTAGCAATCTTACCACCACGTTTAAAAGACGAGCTGACTGAAGTTGAAAAATACTTACTAGGAAAGCCAAACCAAATGGCTGACTATCATGCCAAGTGGGCTGAAAAGATCAAGACTGAGCATCCAGAGGTAAGTGAACAAAATGTTGATAATTTGGTCAAAGCTCAAGTGGGTAAAGTCTTTGCGCGCGTTTTAGAGGATGCAGGAGTCTTTAAACGCGACCAAAAGGGGCAAGAAGCATTTGTGAGATTTGCTGAATTTGTAGGCTTAGAGGGGTAATTTAATTTAGAAAGTAGAGAGTGTATCGATGAACAAGTTGATTGAATTTGATGAAAAAAATAAAGTTTTTCATTTGCATAATGATAAGATCTCATACATTTTATCAGTAGAAGAAGGTGGCTATTTAAGTCACTTATACTTTGGGAAAAAAGTGAATGGGTATCACGGACAGTTGCGCTATCCCCGAGTAGATCGGGGCTTTTCAGGGAATTTACCTGAGAGTCTAGACCGGACATATTCACTTGACTCGTTATTACAAGAGTACAGTGGTGTTGGTAATTGCGATTATCGCACACCGGCTTTGGATCTCCAAAATGCGGATGGTTCATTTGCAGCCCGTTTAGTCTATCAAGGCTATGAGATCACAGAGGGCAAACCTAAACTTGAAGGCTTACCAGCTTCCTACGCTAATGCTGATGAAGCTCAGACCCTAGCGCTCTTTCTTAAAGATGCGGTCAGTGGTGTTGAAGTGACCTTATTGTATACGATCTTTAAAGAATTAGCAGTCATAGCCCGTTCAGCTAAGGTGACTAATGCTGGCTTTGAACCGGTAGAACTAAAAAAAGTCGCTTCTATGCAACTTGACTTTATCAAACAAAATATGGATGTTATTTCTTTACCTGGTGCTCATGCTAATGAACGCCATATCCAACGTGAAGCGATCGGACAAGGCCGCAAAGTCTTTGAGAGCCGTCGGGGAGCTTCAAGTCACCAAATGAATAGTTTTATCGCGGTATTAGAGCATAATGCAGACGAATTTTCGGGTGAAGTTTATGGCTTTGACCTAGTGTATTCAGGTAACCACAGTTTTGAGATCGAGAAAGATCAATTCGAGCAAACACGTGTAGTCGCTGGGATCAACGATTATAACTTTAGCTGGCACTTAGAAGCTGGGGAAAGTTTCCAAGCACCGGAAGTTTTGCTAGCTTTCTCAGCTAATGGTTTAAATGAGATGAGTCAAAATTATCATGAATTGATCAGAGAACATATCGTACGCGGTAAATTCAAGCACAAAGAACGCGAGATCCTTGTGAACAACTGGGAAGCAACGTATTTTGAATTCAACGAAGATAAGTTAAAGACGATCGTTGATGATGCTAAGGAACTAGGGATCGAAATGTTTGTCTTAGATGATGGCTGGTTTGGTCATCGAGATGATGATAATACGTCATTAGGTGATTGGACTGTTTATGAACGTAAATTCCCTCAAGGTATCAAGCATTTTGCTGATTATGTCCATGAACAAGGGTTGAAGTTTGGACTTTGGTTCGAACCTGAAATGATCTCTATCGATTCAAAACTTTATCAAAAACATCCTGAATATTTGATGCAAGTTCCTGGAAGAAAGCCAAGTCCTTCGCGAAATCAATTTATCTTGGATCTGACCCAAAAGGCAGTACGTGAAAACGTAGTGGCTCAACTGAGTGCCTTATTAGATGGTGGTTTCATCGACTACATCAAGTGGGATATGAACCGCCATATCTCAGATGTTTATTCAGTATCCTTGCCAAAACAACGCCAAGGCGAAGTCTACCACCGTTATATGCTAGGGCTTTACGAGATCTTAGAGACATTGACGACTAAATACCCAGATATCTTATGGGAAGGTTGTTCAGGTGGTGGTGGTCGTTTTGACACTGGTTATGCTTATTACATGCCACAATCATGGACAAGTGATAATACTGATGCGATCGCACGTCAAACGATCCAATATGGTACTTCATTAGTTTATCCACCATCTGTCTTCACCGCACATGTTTCGGCAGTACCTAACCATCAGACGGGACGGATCACACCATTTGAAACTCGTGGAGCAGTAGCGATGAGTGCCGTCTTTGGCTATGAGCTTGATCTGACTCAATTGACAGCTGATGAAAAAGAAGCGGTCAAAGAGCAAGTCAAGACCTATAAGAAGATCCGGCCATTAGTTCAATTTGGTGACTTTATTCGCTTGAAAGATCCAGCTAAGGGCAATCAATGCGCTTGGATGTTTGTTTCCAGAGATAAAAATGAAGCTTTGGTTTTTGTATTTGACCGTTTAGCTTCTGCACAACCAACTTTGACTTTGACTAAATTAGCTGGTCTAGATCCAGCCAAAAATTATCAAGATCAAAAGACTAAGGCGGTCTTTAATGGAAGCGAATTGATGGAATTAGGGTTCTATGATCCTGTTAAACGGCATGATTTCACGGCGGATATGTACCACTTTAAAGCCGTAACAGACTAATAGTACCTCTTTTAAAGGCAAACTCTACCATATGAGTTTGCCTTTTTAGCTTGAAGAATAATCTTAGTATATGGTATCTTATCCGATGAACAGGCATAAGAAAGGAAGGTCGTGAATGAAAAGAAAGTTTTGGTGGCCGATATTACTATTGGTAGTCCTGATTTTTGGAGGGTGGTTGATCGTTTCACAAAGTTTACGTGATAATGCAAGCCAGCAGTATGAAAAAACTAAAGTGCCAACTTTATTTTTGCACGGTTACGGTAGTAGTCATCGGGCAGAAGAGCATATGACTCAGGCGATCGTTAAAGCAGGAGTTACACAAAATGTGATCCGGGCAACGGTCTCTAAGGATGGGGCAGTCAAATTACAAGGGGCACTACCTCAAAGTGCATATAATCCGCTCATCGAAGTAGAATTTGAAGATAACAAAAACGCCAATTATCGGCAAAATGGTATCTGGCTCAAAAATGTTTTGGTCAAACTCCAAAAAACGTATGGCTTTAAGAAATTTAATGCTGTTGCTCATTCGATGGGAAACCTAACTTTAGCCTATTACATGCTAGATAATGGCCAGAATAAAAAATTGCCCCAATTGCAAAAGCAAGTCAATCTTGCAGGGCATTACAATGGGATCATTGGTCTAGATGATCAAGCTGGTCAAATGCAGTTAGAAGAAAATGGTGCCCCCAAACAGATGAATGCAACTTATCAAGAGCTATTGAAACTAGACGACAGTTACCCTAAAAAGCAGGTCTCGGTATTAAATATTTATGGTGATCTAGATGATGGTTCTGATTCTGATGGACGAGTAAGTAATAATTCTTCACGGTCAGAGAAATATCTTTTGCAAGATGTCTACCGCAGTTATCAAGAACTTGAGATCAAGGGCGAAGGTGGACAACACAGTAAGTTGCATGAAAATCGTCAAGTTGATCGGGCAATTATTAATTTTATTTGGAAAAAATAGTTTATAAAGAGATATTTGTCGAAAAAGTGAGTGGCAAATATCTCTTTTTATTATATTTTGATTAGAATTTTGAATAACAAAATAAACGTCGAGCGAACGAATCACTAAATAGTATTTGTTTATTTTTATATATCCTG
>NZ_BCVJ01000016.1 GCF_001591685.1 Ligilactobacillus murinus DSM 20452 = NBRC 14221
TATCTTTTTTTCGCTGTTGATCTACATAAAAAACGTTATTCAACGTCAACTCATATAGTTTCAACTCTATTTCCTCCCATTTTTCAATGTGCTAATTATCTTAATATGGGTCACCAAATTATGCAAATCAAAAAATAGTATTGTTAAGCCTTACATCCCTAACAATACTATCTTATCTGCTATTTGATTATTTCATGGATCAACGGAACAGTATTAGTCTTTTCGCCGATCTCGATATTATCTAAGATCAACTTTTCAACTTGCTCAATGTCTTTTTGATCACTATAGACCGTTACTAGCTCCTCATCTTTTTCAACTCGCTCACCGACTTTTTTGTGCAAGCGTAAACCGACTGCATAATTGATCGTATCTTCTTTACTTTGACGACCACCGCCAAGTAGCATACTTGCTACACCCAATTCATCAGCTGTCATTTTAGAAATATAGCCTGCCTTAGGTGCCTTGATCGAGATCTGATATTTTGCCTGAGGCATCAAACTATAATCATCGATGATATTGCGATCACCTCCCTGTGCTTCGATCATAGCACCAAATTTTTCAAGGGCCTTACCATTGACCAAAACTTCGATCAACATTTCACGGGCTTGCTCTAGCGTTTCGGCTTTTCCAGCTAAAACTACCATCTGACTTCCTAATGTCAAAACAAGATCAGTGATGTCTTTAGGCCCATTCCCCTTTAAGATCTCTATCGACTCTTCGATCTCAAGGGTATTTCCGATCGTATTGCCCAATGGTTGATTCATATCAGAAATAACTGCCATACAGCGCATCCCGACGTTTTTACCGATCTCGACCATCGCTTTAGCTAATGCTTTAGCTTTCTCTTGTGTCTTCATAAATGCACCTGAGCCAGTCTTAACATCTAAGACCAGCGCATCAGTACCAGAAGCGATCTTCTTACTCATAATAGAACCTGCGATCAACGGGATCGAGTCGACTGTTGCAGTAACATCACGTAAAGCATATAATTTCTTATCTGCGGGTGCGATATTACCAGTGGCACTGATGATAGCCAAGTTGATATCTTTGACTTGCTGGATAAACTCAGCCTCACTTAGTTCGACCTTAAAACCTGGTATCGCTTCCAATTTATCCAACGTTCCTCCAGTATGTCCCAAACCCCGACCTGAGATCATTGGGATCGGAATATCTAACGCAGCGATCATCGGAGCTAAGGGGATACTAGTCTTATCCCCCACACCACCAGTTGAGTGTTTATCGACCTTGATTCCTGGAATCAGTGACAAGTCAACTTCATCACCTGAATGGAGCATCTCTAAAGCAAAGGTCGCTTGCTCCTTAGCCGTCATTCCATTGAAATAAGTCGCCATCAAAAAAGCACTAGCTTGATAATCTGGGATCTCGCCTTTAGTATAACCCTCAATAAAAGTGTGTAGCTCTTCTTTTGTCAATTCTGCTCCATTGCGTTTGCGTTCGATAATATCTACCATTCGCATTGTGGCTCCCACCTTTCTACACTTTAACTTGTGAAATTGCAGCTTCGAGCGCAACTTTTACCATGTCATTAAATGATCTTTCACGCTCAGATGCTGGAGTTGATTCGCCACTTATAATGTGGTTACTGATCGTCAAAACAGCTAAAGCCTTTACATTATACTTAGCTGCGATCAGATATAGGCCTGCTGCTTCCATCTCAGCCCCTAACACATTGTATTGGATCAATTTCTTTCGATCGATCTCTTCATTATAAAAACGATCCTCTGAGATGATATTGCCAACTTTAACTGCGATCCGCTCTTTTTTAGCCGCAGTATACGCATGATCAAGCAAACTAAAATCAGCTGTGGGCGCATAATAAAGACCACTACCAAAAGTATTTTGAATGATGGCCGAATCAGTTGTTGCCGATTGCGCTAAAACAACATCTCTAACTTTTATTTCCGGCGCCATTCCGCCACATGTACCGACACGGATCAAGATCTCACACCCGTAATAATTGATCAGCTCTTCTGCATATATCAAAGTTGATGGGATCCCCATCCCTGTGCCTTGGACCGAGATCTTTATCCCCTTATAAGTTCCTGTATAACCCAATGCATTGCGAACTGTATTGTAACAGCGTGGATCGTCTAAAAACGTTTCCGCAATATGTTTGGCCCGTAAAGGATCACCTGGTAATAAAACGATCTTAGCAATATCACCTTTCTTGGCTTCAATATGTTCACTCATCTTGATCCCTCCGTAGATCGGCTAAAAAACTCTTACCGTCCGTTTTATTTGGTAACTCAAAATTATCTAGGATCGTTGCCCCCAGATCAGCATAAGTCTCACGGATCCCTAACGAACTACCCTTAGAAAAACTTGGTGAATAAGCTAATAAAGGCACATATTCACGCGTATGGTCAGTCCCTTTAAATCCAGGGTCGTTACCGTGATCAGCTGTGATCAGCAATAGATCGTTAACTTGTAAATTCTGCAGTAATTCACCCAAACGTTCATCAAATGCTGCCAAAGCTTTACCGTATCCTTCAAGATCACGGCGATGACCATACATTGCATCAAAATCGACCAAGTTCGTAAAACACAGGCCGGTAAAATCTGTTTGGGCAACTTCGATCGTCTTAGTCATCCCGTCATCATTACTTTCAGTATGGATCCTTGTAGCGATCCCCTTACCTGAAAAAATATCGTTCGTTTTTCCAACTCCGATGACTTCAAAGCCAGCTTGATCTAACATATCTAGGACCGTATCTTTTGGAGGGACTAAAGTAAAATCATGCCGGTCAGACGTTCGTTTAAATTCACTTTTATCTTTACCAACATATGGACGCGCAATAATACGCCCGATGTGATATTCATCGATCGTTATTTCTCTAACATATTTACAGATCCGATACAACTCATCGAGCGAAATGATCGCTGTATTAGCTGCGATCTGCAAGACTGAATCCCCTGAGGTATACACGATCAAAGCCCCAGTTTCTAACTGCTCTTCACCGTATTTAGCGATCACTTCGGTCCCAGAGATCGGACGATTGACGATCACTTTACGGCCACTAAATTCTTCGATCGCCTTGATCAAATGTTCTGGGAATCCATTAGGGAAAAAGCCCAGCGGTTCAGTGACTGGCAAGCCCATCATTTCCCAGTGACCATCCATACTATCTTTTCCTGCCGAGATCTCTTGCATCTTGCCATAGTAAGCTAGTGGGGCTTCAACTGGTAAAACGCCTGTTAATGGCGAATCAGACCGAATATTGCCCAAACCTAGAGCCGTTAAGTTAGGTAATTTTAACTCACCATTCCAATAAGAAGTGATGTGGCCTAGAGTATCAGAGCCTTCATCATCAAATTTAGCCGCATCTTTAGCAGCTCCGATCCCTACCGAGTCGATCACTAATGTAAATACACGTTTAAATCGCATTCTATTCACATCCTAACTATTAACGATCTTGACCCCTGCACTCGCACCTAAACGTGAAGCTCCTGCCTCGATCAAGGCTAGAGCTTCTTCTTTGGAATGGATCCCACCAGAAGCTTTAACACCGATATCTGGTCCGACAGTCTTTCGCATCAATTCAATGTCAGCTACGGTCGCACCACCGGTCGAAAAACCAGTGGATGTTTTAACGTAATCAGCCCCAGCTTCTTTTGACAATTCACAAGCCTTGATCTTTTCTTCATCGGTCAATAAGCAAGCTTCAATGATAACTTTGACCAATTTACTTTCTGCATGACATACATCAACTACCGCCTTGATATCTGCTTTGACCGCATCGTAATGTTTGGCCTTTAATTCGCCGATATTTATCACCATATCAAGTTCATCTGCTCCATCAGCGATCGCTTCTTTAGCTTCACTGACTTTGATGCTGGTCTTATTAGCGCCTAAAGGAAAGCCGATCACCGTACAGACTTTGACATCACTATCAGCTAAACCTTGAGCCACTTTTTTGACCCAATATGGATTGATACAGACTGATGCAAAGCCATATTCTAATGCCTCAGAAATTATCTTTTCTACTTGTTCTTCAGTTGCATTTGGTGCCAAGATCGTGTGATCGATATATTTTGCTAGATCCATAACTACTTCCTCCAAGAATATAAATTTTATATTATGAATACGCTTACAATATAACATTTAGACGATCCACTTGTAAAACAAATAGCTTGAATTTTAGGAAAAATTACTAAATATTTTATTTCGCTAATATTGGTCAATAAATCTTTCTGATTTTACTACTATCCTTTTTGTAGTGATCAAATGTCTATACGCTTTTACCTACTTCTTTAGCTACTTGTAGTGATTTACGAGTCAAACATCATCTATTTAATTTTACGGCGTACACATGTCGCTTATCTGCCTAGCATAGGTCATGCGGACCTTTTGACAACAACAGATATTTATGCGTACTTGATCGACGAATACAAAGAAAAAAAACGATGCTACGATCATTTCAAAACTAGATGAACTTGCAGGGTAATTATTCCCCTTCCATTACCCTTTTCTTACTACAACTTACTGTTTTTAACGATTTTTCCCAGATAACAGAAAAGGCAAAACGCTGATATAACAACGTTTTGCCTTTTCTTAACTGGTATTAACTTCATTTAAAATGATCCGGGTGAGATTCGAACTCACGACCTACGGTTTAGAAGACCGTTGCTCTATCCAACTGAGCTACCAGACCATCGCAACGAAGTTAATTATACCGTCTTTTTATAACTAAAGTCAATCATTTTCAGATAAAATTTATAAATTTTTATCTTGTGATCTTACTCATTTTTTAATGCCTTAACTAAGCGATCCAAGAAATTGCCTTCATCAGCAACTTCATCACCTGAAGCTTCCGCAAAAGCTTTCAATGCGATCTTTTGTTGTTTATTTAGACTCTTTGGTGTTTGAACTTTCACTGTAACTCGTTCATCACCATTGCCTGTTCCATGCAATCTCGGTGCCCCTTTACCACGTAAGCGGAATGTCGTTCCCGTTTGCGTTCCAGCTGGGATCTTCAACTTAACATCTCCGTGAACAGTCTTAACTGGGATCTCAGCCCCTAAAGTAGCTTGCACAAATGTGATCGGTTGTTCTAAATAGATCTCAGAGCCATCACGCTTGAAGGTATCACTTGGCGCAACATTAAAGACGATAAAGAGATCGCCGTATGGACCACCATTTACACCTGCTTCACCTTGGCCTTGTAAGCGCATTTGATTGCCATCTTCGACCCCTGCTGGCACTTTGACTTCAACTGCATGCTTCTTGCGGATATGACCAGAACCATGACATGTAGTACACTTTTCTTTGATCTCTTTTCCAGTACCACCACAGACATCGCATTCTTGTTGTGTCATAATACGCCCAAGTGGAGTTTGGCGCTCGACTTGGACAAAACCACGACCACCACAATGCGAACAAGTTACAGGTGATGTTCCTGGTTTAGCACCAGTACCGTTACATGTGTCACAATCTTCTTCACGAGTATATTCAATTTCAGTCGTCTTACCAAAAATTGCTTCTTCAAAGGTCAAGTTCATTTCATATTGCAGATCACGACCTTGACGCGGAGCTGTGCGTGAACGACTAGCACCACCGCCGCCAAAGAATGAACTGAAAATATCGTCAAAACCACCGAAACCACCTTCAAAGCCGCCACCAAAGCCTTGACCAGCACCGCCAAAGCCTTGAGCTCCAGTCGAGCCAAACTGATCAAATTGAGCCTTTTTCTGCGGATCACTTAAAATCTCATAAGCATCGTTTACCTCTTTGAACTTTTCTTCTGCCCCAGCTTCATGGTTTAAGTCAGGGTGATACTTCTTTGATAGTTTGCGATAAGCGCGCTTGATCTCATCAGCAGATGCATCTTTGGAAATACCTAAGACATCATAAGGATTCTTTTCCATGTTTCTCCTCCAAATAATTGGTTATTTGCCGTGCAATTACACTTAAATTTAGATTAACATAACTGCTTAAAAATAAAAAGCCAAAGTCCACAAAGGGCCTTTGACTTTTCATTTAGCCATTGTAACGATTATTTATCGTCAGGATCGACTTCTTTAAAGTCGCCATCTACTGTGTTATCATCAGCAGCGTTGGTTTCGCTAGCGGATGCACCATCAGCTTGAGCTTGGCCTTGAGCTTGTTGTGCTTGTTGGTAAAGTTTGACTGACATGTCTTGGATGATCTTTGTCAAATCATCTTTCTTAGCTTTCATGTCTTCGATGTTATTTTCTTCTTGCGCTTTCTTCAATGCATCACGTGCATCTTCAGCTTTCTTCACTTCGTCATCAGACACTTTGCCTTTGATCTCTTCTAACGTCTTATCTGTTTGGAAGAGCAATTGATCTACTTCGTTACGTAGATCAACTTCTTCTTTACGCTTCTTGTCAGCTTCTTCGTTTTCCTTAGCTTCCTTGACCATACGATCGATCTCTTCATCGGATAGACCAGATGAACTCTTGATCGTGATCTTTTGTTCTTTGTTAGTGCCGAGATCTTTAGCAGATACATTTACGATACCGTTCTTGTCGATATCAAATGTAACTTGGATCTGAGGAACACCACGTGGAGCTGCTGGAATATCTGTTAATTGGAAACGACCTAAAGTCTTGTTATCAGCTGCCATTGGACGTTCACCTTGTAAAACGTGAATATCAACAGCTGGTTGGTTATCAGCAGCAGTTGAGAAGACTTGTGACTTAGATGTTGGGATCGTTGTATTGCGATCGATCAATTTTGTAAAGACGCCACCCATTGTTTCGATACCAAGTGACAATGGAGTAACATCAAGTAAAACAACGTCTTTAACATCACCAGTGATGACCCCACCTTGGATCGCTGCCCCTAAAGCAACAGCTTCATCAGGGTTAACAGATTCATTTGGAGTATGACCAGTTTCAGCTTTAACAGCTTCTTTAACTGCAGGGATACGGGTTGAACCACCAACTAAGATAACTTCATCGATGTCAGCGTTGGTCAAACCAGCATCTTGTAAAGCATTACGTACAGGGATCTTAGTTCTTTCGATCAAGTCATGTGTCAATTCATTGAACTTAGCACGTGTTAAAGTTGTTTCTAAGTGCAATGGACCAGCTTCACCTGCTGTGATAAATGGTAAGGAGATCTGTGCAGAAGTTACACCAGAAAGATCTTTTTTAGCCTTTTCAGCAGCATCTTTAAGACGTTGCATTGCCATCTTATCAGTTGAAAGATCAATACCATGTTCTTTCTTGAATTCTGCTACTAACCAATCGATGATCTTGTTATCAAAATCATCCCCACCAAGGTTTGTATCACCGTTTGTAGAAAGTACTTGGAAGACACCATCGCCAAGTTCAAGGATGGAAACGTCAAATGTACCACCACCAAGGTCAAAGACTAAAACTTTTTCATCTTTGTCTTGTTTGTCCAAACCATAAGCTAAAGCAGCTGCTGTTGGTTCGTTGACGATACGTTCAACTTTCAAACCAGCGATCTTACCAGCATCTTTAGTAGCTTGACGTTGTGAGTCATTGAAGTAAGCTGGAACTGTGATAACAGCTTGAGTAACTTCTTCACCTAAGTAGCTTTCAGCATATTCTTTGATGTATTGCAAGATCATTGCTGAAATTTCTTGTGGTGTGTATTCTTTACCTTCGATATCTACAGTATAACCAGCTTCACCCATGTGACGTTTGATCGAGCTGATCGTATTTGGGTTAGTGATCGCTTGACGTTTAGCTACTTCACCAACTTGAGTTTCACCATTTTTAAATGAAACAACAGATGGAGTTGTCCGGTTACCTTCTGGATTTGTAATAATTTTTGCTTCTTTACCTTCAAGAACAGCAACTGCTGAGTTAGTTGTCCCAAGGTCAATACCAATGATTTTTGACATTAAAAATTCACCCTTTTACAAAATTATTGTGCGACAACGACCATTGCTGGACGTAAGACGCGATCTTTTAACATATAGCCTTCTTGTAAGACTTGGACGATCGTTTCAGGCGTTTGTCCTTCCTCGACCGGTACTGACTTGACCGCTTGATGTTTCGTCGGATCAAATTCTTCACCCAACGAAGCGATCTTTGTCACATCATTACTTTGTAAGGCCTTGTCGAGATCTCTTGCAACGATCTCGATCCCTTGCTTGAGTTGTTTTGAACCAGCATCTTCAACTTCTGTTTGCAAGGCACGTGTTAAATTATCGACAACTGGTAAAATATCACGTGCTAGATCTTGACCTTCATAACGAAGAAGTTGCTCTTGTTCTTTTTTGAAACGCTTAGTCATGTTCGCCATTTCCGCTTCTGAACGGTAATAGCGATCTTCTAATTCATCATATTTTTTTTGCAGTTCAGCTAACTGATCAGTCAAAGCTGTGACTTCATCAACAGCTTCTTCTTTCTTTGGATCATCCACTGAATCATTTTTTACTTCAGTTTCATCCGGTGCTGTTTGCTCTGCTGCAGCATTTTTGATCTCTTCTTCTGCCACATCAACACCCCTTTTCCTATAAAATCAATTTAAAATTTTTGATAATAGTCATTTATTCTCTTAGCCAGTTCATCGCGGAAAACCGTAATCAGACCGATCATTTTTGAATATGGCATATTTGTCGGACCTAGGATCGCGATCGTTCCCTGTCCATGGTTACCATCATCAAAAGTAGCAGAGATCAAGCTGTAATTTTGTAGCAAAATGCTTGGTAGTTCATCACCCAACTTAATGGAGATCCCATCTTTAGTTGAGTCCACCAAACTGCCGATCCCTTGCGTTTGATCAACTAGAGAATATAGTGACTTTATCTGTTCAAGTGAGGCATCTTTGGAAAAATCCAAAAGATTCATCTTCCCCCCTACATAAACCTGTTCCTTAGCTACACGGCTCAAGATATTACCAAAAACATCGATGAAACCAGCCGGTTGATGTAAGTAACGGTTCAAAAGGGGCAAACATTCATTAAGCCTGACGATCACCTGTCTCAGTGGCAGACCAACGACTTTATCATTGATCAGACGGATAACAGCTTCGAGTTCACTGCCACTTATCCCACTTGGCATCGTAAAAGTCTGACTCTCAACGGTACCGTCACTTGTTACCAAAATCACCATTACCTGTTGATTGCCAAGCTCTACGAGTCTAAAACCTTCTAAGCGTAGATCCTTAGCTTCAGGTTTGAGCGAAATAGCAGTATAACTTGTCAAATCGGATAAGATCTTAGCTGAAGTCGCTAGGATCTCATCGATCTTCTGAAATTCATTTCCAAAAGAGTTGCGGATATCATACAAAGCATTACGATCAAGTTTGCTAGGTTTCATCAAATTATCGACATAATATCGATAACCCTTAAGTGAAGGGATCCGCCCTGAACTTGAATGCTCCTTTGCAATATATCCTTGCTGTTCGAGAACCGCCATCTCATTACGAATGGTCGCTGAACTCACATGGACCGGTAATTGTTGTTGTAAAGTCTTCGATCCGATCGGCTGCCCCGCTTCTGTATAATTACGGATCACAGCCTCAAGGATCAATAACTGTCGCTCAGTCAACACTACGATCACCTCTTTTAGCACTTAACACTCTGGAGTGCTAAGTCAATTATTAATATACACAACTCTTAGCAATCTGTCAAGCAGAGTGCTAATTTTCATTTTGAACATTAAGTAACGCTTCAGAATGCTGTTTATCAGCCTCTAATTGCGCGATCAATTCAGCGATACTATTAAATTTCACCATTGGACGCAAATAATTTTTCCAATAGACCGTTACTTTTTTGCCATAGACCATCGCCGAAAAATCAAAGAGATTTACTTCTAACGTCTTAGCTAGATCATCACCAAAGGTTTCATTATAGCCGATCGAAGCCATCCCGTGGTATCGTTTACCATCCAATCCTACTTCAACGGCATAGACCCCTACTGCTGGCAATTGTTTGGCAGGGCTCGTTTCAATATTCAACGTTGGAAAACCTATCTGTCGGCCACGCTCAAAGCCATGCACTACCGTCCCTGTCGTTTGGTACACATAACCTAAATAGTGGGCTGCAAGTTCAACTTTTCCATTTGCTAGAGCTTCTCTGATCCCAGTTGAACCAACTTTTTCATCTTCTTTTAGTAGCTCGACATTCTGGATCTCAAATCTATTTTTAGCATATTTAGGCAGATTTTTCATATTAGCGACTGTATGAGGCCCATACGTGTAATCACTGCCGGCAGTGATCCCCACCGCATTTAATCCTACGACATATTTATCGATAAATTCCTGAGGTTTTAAGTAAGCAAGTTTTTCGTCAAATTTGACCACATAGGCAATATCTGCTCCAAATTTTTCAAACAATGCTAATTTTTCGGTGATCGGTGTCAAATATTGGATCTTTTGCGGGTCACGTTGCTGAAAAATAGCACTGGGATGCCGATCAAAAGTCATCACTGCTAGCTTGACACCCATTTTTTTGGCTTGCTGTTTAGCCGCCTTGATCACCGCTTGATGTCCGCGATGGACTCCATCAAAAAAACCTAGGGCTAAGACGATCTGTTCAGGATAGATCTCACTTTTAGCATATGGTTCAGCTAATTCAATAACTTTCATCTCTGTTACCTTCTTTAAGTTAGATCAAGCATTTGTTCTGAACGAAAAACGTCTTTTTTATCATCATAATAATAAAGTGCCCGTGCTTTATCGCCATACATCAACAAGATCTTTGTCGTCTTATCTTTAAAAATATTTGCTGGTAAAAAGCCACCATTTTGGACCTTTTGCCACTGTTGTTCAGTTAGGATAACTTTCGGATAGCTTCGAAAAGCATATTCAAGTGGATAAAGGTAAGTTTCTAGTTCTTCTGGAGTAGCATTAGTCAGCTGTTCAAGAGTCACACTCTTCTCTAGCTCAAAGCCCCCACTTTGCAAACGTGTCAGATCTGACATTACAGCTGGGACACCCAAAATTTCGCCTAGATCTAACGCCAAAGTCCGAACATAAGTCCCTTTACCACAACCGACTTCAAAATAAAGCGTCTGTTGTTTTTTAACTGCATCATATGTGCTTGGCTTAGTCTGCTTAAAATAATCGACTGTGATCTTTCTTTTAGGACGTTCAACACTTTGCCCGGCACGTGCGTATTCATAGAGCCGCTTACCATTGACTTTGACTGCCGAATACATCGGCGGGATCTGAATTATCTCACCCGTCAGCTGAGCCATTGCTTGATCGATCTGTTCTTGACTAAAAGGACGTTCGATAGCTTCTTTGGCAACAACTGCACCATCCAGATCTTCAGTTTCTGTTGCAAAACCTAAAATGATCTCGCCTTTATAAACTTTTCCCGATGCCATCAAATAATTGACTGCTTTAGTTGCTCTACCGATACAGATCGGTAAAACACCATCAACATTGGGATCAAGTGTGCCACTATGTCCAACTTTACGTGTTTTAAAAATTTTCCGGCATTTAAAAACTGCATCGTGGCTCGTCATACCACGATCTTTATTCAAAGGAAGGATCCCGTCCATTTTTTACCTCTCTTTTCTAAAAAAAGAAGCTAGAAAATTTTTCCAGCTTCTTTTTATCTACACATAATTTTTAAATCATGATCGATCAATAAGGATTACTTTCTTGCTGGTGTAGCTTACTTAAAAGCTCATCGATATGATCACCGTAACGTACTGATTCATCCCGTTCAAATTTAATTTCAGGCGTTACATAAATACGCAAGCGTTGACCCAATTCACGTCTAATCAAACCTGTTGCTTTATCTAAACCGATCTGTGTTTTCTCAGCATCAGAAGCCAAATTAGATAATGTACTGTAATAGATCGTTGCATGTTGCAAGTCACCTGTCACTTCTACGCCCGTGATCGTCACGCCTTGTACTCGAGGATCACGCACACGCTTAGTCAAAATATCATTGACTTCCCTTTGGATCTCTTGTGATAACCGACCCACACGATAATGTTGTGCCATTCAAATTCCTCCTCAAATCAAATATTAGTCTTGTGGAACTTCTTCCATTACGTAAGCTTCGATACGATCGCCTACTTTGATGTCGTTGTATTTTTCGATCATCAGACCACATTCGTAGCCTTGTTTTACTTGTTTAACGTCATCTTTGAAACGCTTAAGCGAAGCAAGCTTACCTTCATAGATCACGATACCATCACGGATAACGCGGACTCCACTATCACGTTGGATATAACCATCTGTGACATAGCCCCCACCGATCGTACCTAACTTAGATACTTTATAAGTTTCACGAATTTCAACTTCACCGATGACTTTTTCTTCAAAGACTGGTTCTAGCATACCCTTCATCGCAGTTTCAACTTCATCGATCGCCTTATAGATGACATTGTGTAAACGAATATCGACCTTATCACTTTCAGCTTGGATCTTAGCTTGTGGAGTCGGACGTACATTGAAACCAATAATGATAGCATTTGAAGCTTCTGCTAAAGTAACATCAGATTCATTGATCGCACCGACCGCTTGGTGGATGATATTTACGCGAACACCTTCAACATCGATCTTCTTAAAGCTTTGTGCTAAAGCTTCAGCTGAACCTTGCACATCGGCTTTGATGATCAGACCAACTTCTTTTAGATCCCCTTCTTTCAAGGTATCAAACAAGTTATCTAAGGTCACATGCGTCGTTTGGTTACGTTCTTTGATCAAGGCACGTTTAGCACGTTCTTCACCAGCTGCCCGCGCTGTCTTTTCGTCATCAAATGTAATAAAACGATCACCAGAATCAGGAACATCGTTTAGACCAGTGATCTCAACTGGAGTCGCTGGAGTTGCTTTCTTGATCGAACGACCCCGAGCATCAGTCATTGTCCGCACACGACCAAAGGTGTTACCCACAACGATCGGATCACCAACATGTAATGTACCGTGTTGCACAAGTAATGAGGCAACAGAACCCTTACCTTTATCTAGCCGAGCTTCGATAACTGAACCTGCACCATGTTGTTTAGCATTGGCTTTCAATTCGAGCATTTCAGCTTCAAGTAAGATCATATCGAGCAATTCTTCTAAGTTCTTATTGAATTTAGCTGAGATCTCAACAAAGATCGTATCGCCACCCCAACTTTCAGGGATCAATTCATACTCTGATAATTGTTCCATGACGTGGTTTGGATTAGCACCTGGTTTATCGATCTTGTTGACCGCAACGATGATCGGTACATTAGCAGCCTTAGCGTGGTTGATAGCTTCGATCGTTTGTGGCATCACACCATCATCAGCAGCAACGACTAAGACAGTGATATCCGTGATATCCGCCCCGCGAGCCCGCATGTTAGTGAAGGCAGCGTGTCCTGGTGTATCCAAGAATGTGATCGTTTTACCTGAATGACGCACTTGGTAAGCACCGATATGTTGTGTGATACCACCAGCTTCGCCAGCCGTAACATTGGTATGACGTAATTTATCCAATAACGTTGTCTTACCATGGTCAACGTGACCCATGATCGTTACAACTGGTGGGCGTGAAGTCAAATTATCTTGATTATTTTGTTCTTCTTCAAAGAATTTATCGATATCAGCTACGTCGACTTCGATCTTTTCTTCTGCCTTGATCCCATAATCAGCTGCCAAGATCTCGATCGTATCTTTATCAAGGGATTGGTTTTGGTTGACCATAACACCCATCATAAATAACTTCTTGATGATCTCAGCTGGTTCACGGTGGATCTTTTTAGCAATATCTGCCACGTTCATGCCGACCGTATAGACCAAAACTTCTGGTAATGGCTTGTTTTTACGTGGAGGAACTGCCGGTTTATTGTTCTTTTGATTGAACTTCTTATTTTTCTTGTTCTTGTTCTTTTTATTGAACTTATGATTGTTATTATTCCCGCCAAAGCGATTGTTTGAAAACTTATTTTTCTTTTGGTTGTTGTTTTGGCTATTGCCTTGGGAATTATTGCCACGATGTTTTGTATTATTCGCGTTATTATTGTTGTTGTTTTTTTCCATACGCTTCCCTGAATGCCTTTCATTATTTCTTTGTGCGGATGCTTGATTTTGATGCTTAGAATGGTTATTATTCCGCGCATTTTGGGAGTTTTTGTTTACAGCAACATTTTGTTTTTTCTCGCTGTTTTCTTTTTTAGGAGTCGCCTGCTGTTGTGAACTAGATTTAACTGGTTTAACAAATGAAGCTTTAACTTTAGCTTCAGCAGCTTGATCTAAAGATGACATGTGGTTACCAACTTTAAAACCATTTTTCTTTGCAACTTCAATTACTTCTTTGTTGCTAACGTTTAATTCCTTAGCCAGTTCATAAATCCTTTTTTTACTCATGACTTCACTCTCCTTATTTTCAAGAATACACACCTACTCGATCTCTGACCGAATAAGCTCTATACCCTTCGATCAAGAAAAAAGAAGCTGGCGTATCTTCTTCCCAAAACCAGGATCGGTAACTGCGATCAAGGAACGCTTTGCGCCGATCGCAGCACTTAACTCCTGTTTTGTAAATTCTGTTGTTAATGCTACATCATAGCTCTTACACTTATCAGTGAATTTCTTTTGGGTGCTTTGCCCACAATCGTTTGCCATTAGCACGACTTTAGCCTTTCCGGAACGAATCGCTGCTAAGACCAGGTCTTGGCCTGTAGTCAACTTGCCAGCTTTCCGAGCTAATCCCAATAAGTTTAGAGCTTTTCGCTGTTCGATCTTATTTTCCATTGCCAAATAACTCTGCTCGTGCAACTTGGTGATCGACATAGGCCACTAATTCATCATAAAAAGCAGGTTCGATCTTAACACCAAAAACTTTATCAAAAGTCTTTTGTTCCCGAGCTTTCTTTGCGGTAGCCACATCTAAATGAATATATGCACCCCGGCCAGCTTTTTTACCAGTTGGGTCAAGACTCACTTCATTTTCTTTATTTTTCACGACGCGTACAAGTTCTTTTTTAGGTTTCATTTCACCAGTAACGATATCTTTGCGCATTGGGATCTTGCGTTGTGCCATGTTTGTGCCCCCTATTCTTCAGTCGTTTCAATTGAAACTTCTGCTTTCTCAGCTAGCTCAGCATCGGCTTCTAAAGCAGCCATATCGGATTCGGATTTGATATCGATCTTGTATCCGGTCAAATGCGCTGCTAAACGAGCATTTTGCCCACGCTTACCGATCGCAAGTGAAAGTTGATCATCTGGCACGATCACTGTGCAAACACGTTCATTTTCAGGATCAAAGCGAACTTCAACGATATTTGCTGGGTTCAAAGCATTTGAGATATATTTTGCTGGATCTTCACTCCATTCAATGATATCCATCTTTTCACCATTCAATTCATTGACGATCGCTTGAACACGTTCACCTCGTGGCCCCACACAGGTTCCGATCGGATCAACGCCTTCTTCCGCCGAGTAAACTGCCACTTTAGCCCGATCACCGGCTTCACGTGCGATCGATTTGATCTCAACGGTACCGTCAAAAATTTCAGGCACTTCATTTTCAAATAGGCGTTTCAATAGATCTGGGTGAGAACGGCTAACGTAAACTTGTGGTCCTCGATTCTTACGCCGCTTCTTACCATCTTTATTTTCAACTTCTGGCTCATTATTATTAGCCGATGGATCAACAACTTTGTAGATGTAAACTTTGATCCGATCATGTGATTTGTAAACTTCACCCGGTACTTGGTCTTTTTTAGATAAAACAGCTTCAACATTGCCTAAATTAACATAGATATAACGGCTATCGTGACGTTCAACTTCACCAGAGACGATCTCATTTTCATACTTGCTGTATTGATCATAGATCATTTGGCGTTCTTCTTCCCGCACACGTTGCATGATCACTTGTTTAGCCGTTTGAGCTGCGATCCGTCCAAAATCACGTGGTGTCACCTCAAAGCGGATCGTATCACCGACTTCATAAGCCTTGTTGATCTCTAATGCATCTTCTAAGCTAACTTCCAAGCGTGAGTCAAAGACATTGTTGACAACTTCTTTGACGGAATAGACTTTGATGTCACCTTTACGCTTGTCAAATTCAACTTCTACGTTTTGGGCCTTATCATAGTTTCGCTTGTAAGCTGAAACTAAAGCCTGTTCCAACGCATCGATCACAATTTCTTTTTTGATTCCTTTTTCTGTTTCAAGCGCATCTAATGCGTTAAGTAATTCCTTACTCATGGTTTGATTCTCCTTGTAAAAATAATCTTTTAAAATTTAATTGCGAGCCGCGCTTTAGCAATTTGCTTACGTGGGATCGTGATTGTTTTTTTACGGGTCTTATCCATATATTCGAGTGTCAACTCATCTTTGGATAATGCTGTCATTGTTCCTTCATATACTTTCTTACCATCGAGTTGTTGGTAAAGTGAAACATTGATATATGAGTTCAAAGCACGCTCATAATCTTTTTCTTTTTTCAATGGTCGTTCTGCCCCTGGCGAAGAAACTTCCAAATAATAAGCTTGTGGAATTGGATCTGGATCACAATTATCCAACTTTTCACTAAGTTGGTCACTAACAAGGGCACATTCTTCGATGTTGATGCCCCCTTCCTTGTCGATAAAGACACGCAAATACCAACTTTTTCCTTCTTTGACAAATTCGATATCAACTAATTCAAAGTGATGATCATCCAAGATCGGTGTAACTAGCTTCGTTACTGTTTCTACAACACTCACGCATTAGCCCCCTCTAAAATAACTTGTAACTCTATTGTAACGCATTTTTTATTCCAATAAAAAGAGTGAGCATCTCTGCTCACTCTCACGAGTTATCAAAATACATAAGTAATTGTAACACTAAAACCTTGAAATTTCAAGATTACATTATTTTTTCTATATTTATCTTCTGACTTTTTGTCAGGTGGCGCTTAATTTAACTCTTCATTAATATCACAATTTTTGTCCCTAATAGATCAGATTTGTATTTCTGATCACGTTCACCGATCGCATAAAAAATAAGCCTTTTATCGACTTGCCCAGGTCGAACTATTAAAAAATATCAAAGTAGATTGATATTGCCGACAATATCAGATATTCCCTTGATCGATTTCTTTACTTTTTGTATCGTGCTATTTTCATGCAAATAAGAACTTCCTTTAGGACTGATCATAATATTGTTTTGAAGATGCTTTCCCGCATAATCTTCAATATACGCCGCATTAAGAATAAATCCCTCTTCATCTAACGTATTAAAGATATATTCAAAATATCGCTCATTGATACCTAGCCATTGGGGAGTTAATTTACTAACATCAACATCTTCGCCGTTTTTCAAACAGTTATACAAATACATCAGCACTCGATAGACCAAAACATAATAATCATTTTTAGCCATTATCCACCTCTGATATTTCCTTTATTTCACTCTCTGATATTGAAAGTCCTGTCTCAAAACCCGGTTTGTTCACATTAACTATATCTAGCCACCATTGTCCATCATCGGAATCCTCTGGAGTCTCAATACTTCTTACATAGCCTCTCCACTCCATATTATCATCATCAATTATCCTAACATTCTTCCCTAAAAAATTATTTAGCATCAACCTCATCTCCATTCATTGGCTTATACGGAACTACTATGAGTCCTTTTCTTAGAATGGTGGATTTCGATCCAATTGTCTCTTCACCCGAATTATAATCTATCCCAATGACATGGTCAACAGAGCCTACTTCTTTATTTCCAAAACCATTTTTAGTTCTGTTTAATTTACCTTACTGCTTTGTCGAACGCTACAAATCGACACTTACTAGAAAATATCGTAAAGTATCTATCACCTATGGAAAGAAGATGTCTCAAATCATAAAAGCCACTACCCAAGAACTAGAACACAAGATCAATAGGGTGTTGGCTGAAGAAAATGAGTTTGTTCAAACAGCAGTACTTGCACAAATTTCAGCCACCTTTTTAGATCAGTATCAGAAATGTGTTCAACCTAATACATATAAAAACGATGGACTATTTATCAAAAAATTTATCGACGATTTCGGTCATGACACTATCATAAATAATATTTCCATTCAAAACCTAAAGCGATACTTTAATAATGATTGCTTGACCAATGGTGCGATCACTACGCTGATATCTTTAAGCTACAACATCTGACTGGCTTGTGCATTCAAGATGTGATCAAAGAAGCTGATAAAATGTATCTTGATATCGATCACTCGCTGTTTTCTTGAGCTCGCCACCTCGGTACTATTTGTCAGATTCTACTAAAACTTTCGCAGGAATACGTAAGATATTTTTATCTCCCGAAGCGACAGAGATAATCGAAAAACATATGCGAAATAAAGATCTATATACACATTACTAAAAAGCACATCAAGATTTTGAAGAGCAGATTGCTCAGATCGATAAACCCTTATAACACAAAAAAGCGATACCCTTTCCAGTATCGCTTTGAATCATTTTTGCCCATTTGAAAATCAGGCATCTCTTTTATTAAATTGTTCTAATCTTCAAAAACGAAGCTTATTTAGAATAAATTTTCAAATAAACTCAATTGATTTTCGTCTGGTAGATCATCTAAAACATGGTTTTCGGTCATAAAATCGATGATCGTCGCAGAAACCTTACCACGTTTAGCGAGATCTTCTTTAGATAAGAAATCTTGTTCCTCACGTGCCGCCACGATCTGTTTAGCAACGTTCAAGCCCAAACCTGGCACTGCCGTAAATGGCGCGATCAAAGTATTATCTTCGATCAACCAATCACTGGCATCTGATTTATTGAGATCGACCATTTTGAATTCAAAGCCACGTTCCAACATTTCGTTGGCTAATTCAAGTACGGTCAATAGATTTTTTTCCTTTGCCGTAGCTTCATTACCCTTGTCATTGATCTCTTTCATCGCAGCTTTGACTGACTCTTTACCATGAGCCATCGAAACTAGATCAAAATCATCAGCTCTGACTGAGAAATAAGCAGCATAGTATACTAATGGATAGTACACCTTGAAATAGGCGATCCGTAAAGCCATCAACACGTAGGCCGCTGCGTGAGCTTTCGGGAACATGTATTTGATCTTCAAGCAAGCCCCGATATACCATTCTGGTACTTCAGATTCACGCATCGCTGCTTGCCACTCATCTGGGATACCACGTCCCTTACGCACATGTTCCATGATCTTAAAGGCTAAGTCAGACTCAACTCCCATATGGATCAAGTCCATCATGATATCGTCACGACATCCAATAACTTCTGGCATCGTAACGGTCCCATTTTGGATCAGTTCTTCTGCGTTACCTAACCACACATCAGTCCCGTGAGAAAGCCCAGAGATCTTGACTAATTCGGCAAACGTTTTGGGATGCGTTTCTTCTAACATACCACGAACAAAGCGTGTCCCAAATTCGGGGATCCCCAAAGTCCCCGTCTTAGACTGGATCTGCTCTGGAGTGACACCCAAAATATCAGTTCCTGAAAACAGCTTCATCACACCAGGATCATCGGTCGGGATCGTTTTTGGTTCGATCCCTGAGAGATCTTGCAACATTCTGATCATTGTCGGATCATCATGCCCTAAACAGTCGAGTTTCAAGATATTATCATGGATCGAGTGGAAATCAAAGTGCGTCGTTTTCCAAGCTGCCGTCAGATCGTCAGCTGGGTACTGGATCGGAGTAAAGTCATAGATATCAAGATAATCAGGTACGACCAAGATCCCAGCTGGGTGTTGCCCGGTCGTTCGCTTGACGCCTGTAGCCCCCTTAGCCAGTCGATCGACTTCCGCGCCCCGTAAATTCTGCTCAGTATCACGTTCGTAAGCCTTGACATAACCATAGGCCGTTTTATCAGCCACGGTACCGATCGTGCCAGCCCGAAAAACATTATTCTCGCCAAACAAGACCTTCGTATAGTTATGAGCTACCGGTTGATAGTCACCTGAGAAGTTCAGATCGATATCGGGAACTTTATTCCCCTTAAAACCAAGGAACGTTTCAAACGGGATCTCTTGGCCATCTTTGACCAATTCTGCTCCACATTCTGGACATTCTTTATCAGGTAAATCATAGCCCGAACCATACTCACCTTTTTCATAAAAATGCGACCACTTACACTTTGGACAACGATAATGTGGTGGCAATGGGTTGACCTCGGTGATACCGGTCAGTGTTGCGACTAAACTTGAGCCCACTGACCCCCGAGACCCTACTAAATAGCCATCTTTATTGGATTTAGCCACCAGCTTTTGTGAGATCAAATAAATTACCGAAAATCCATTTCCAATAACAGATTTCAATTCTTTATCGACGCGTTTTTGTACGATATCTGGTAATGGATCGCCATACCATTCATGAGCTTTGTTCAATGTCAAATTCTTGATATCATCTTCAGCCCCAGGCATTTTAGGTGTATACAATTTATCCTTGACTGGCGTGATCTCATCACACATGTCGACGATCTTATTTGGATCAGTCACTACGACTTTTTGTGCTTTTTCTTCACCTAAAAAGGCAAAATCTTCCAACATTTCATCAGTTGTTCGAAAATGTGCATCCGGTAGATCACGTAGCTTATTAAGCGGGTTAGCCCCGCCTTGTGAATGGATCAAGATCTTACGGTAGATCGCATCTTCTTTATTCATAAAGTGCACATCCCCCGTAGCTGCGATCGGGATCTTGAGCTCTTCAGCTAATTGCACCATATTGGCAATGATCTCTTCTAAATTTTTATTATTTTTGACTAACTCTTGTTCGATCAAAGGTGCATATAATGCTTTAGGCTGAACTTCTAAATAATCATAATATTTTGCCTTTTCTTTAGCTTGTTCATAACCTTTTTGCATCATCGCAGTAAAAACTTCCCCATCAGCACACGCTGAACCAACGATCAAGCCTTCACGATATTTATCTAGGACCGAGCGTGGTACCCGTGGAATGCGGTAAAAATACTTGACCATTGACTCTGAAGCAACTTTAAAGAGATTTTTGAGTCCTTCTTGTGTTTTAGCCAAGATCACCGCATGAAACGGATGCTGATGTTTATAAGTATCATCATCATTTTGCGTATTAAATTGATCATGATATTCGATATTTAACTTCTCTTCAGCATCTTTTAGCATCGCATAATAGATGTAGCCCGTTGCTTCCGCATCATAGATCGCCCGGTGATGGTGTTCCAAGTTAACATTTAATTTCTTAGCTAAGGTATTCAAACGAAAACCTTTCATCTCTGGATACAATAAGCGTGCCATCGGCAATGTATCCAACCAAGGTTCACCGATCAAGGGCAGTCCATGCCGAGCATAACCAGTATTCATAAAGTCCACGTCAAAGGTCGCGTTATGCCCAACAATGATACTGCCCTTACAGAATTCTTGGAACATCTCAAAAACTTCTTTTTCGGACTTTGAGCCTCGGACCATATCATCAGTGATCGACGTCAATTTGATCGTCGTTTGTGAAAGAGGATGCCCGGGATCGATAAATTGTTCAAAGCGCTCGATCACTTCGCCATCTTTCATCTTGACTGCCGCTAATTCGATGACCTTATCATAACGAGCCGATAACCCTGTCGTTTCCGTATCAAAAATTACATAAGTCGCATCTTTTAATTTCACGTGTTGTTCATTATAGGCGATCGGTTGCCCGTCATCAACAACATTAGCTTCGACCCCATATAAGATCTTGACATTATTCTTCAATCCTGCACTATGCGCTTCTGGGAAAGCTTGTAGCGTACTATGATCAGTGATCGCGATCGCTTTTTGGCCCCAAGTTGCTGCTTGCTTGACATAGTCGCTGATACTGTTTGTTGCATCCATCATACTCATATTGGAATGCACATGCAATTCAGCCCGCTTATGATCTTTTGGTGCGGTATCTTTGCGTCCTTCATGTGCTACTTCAACGATATCATAAGCGTTCATCGCTAGATCGCGCATATAGGTATCTTCTTGAACGCTCCCACGAATTTTGACCCACTTACCTACAGCTAAAGCATCAAACATCGCTTCATCTTCTTCATTGCGCGAAAACTTCTTGATCACTATTGATGAAGAATAATCTGTGACCTTGATGATGAGCAATTTGCGCTCGGAGCGTAGAGTCCTAACTTCCTTATCGAAAATATAACCTTGAACGACCACTGAACGTTCTTCTTCCGTGATCGTTGCCATCTGTCTGATCTCAGCATCATCAGCGATCTTCTTGCCAAGTTGAACTGGTCCGTCAACAGTGACTGTTTCTTTTTCTTTGGCTTTTTGTTGTCGTTTTTCATTTTGTTTTTGGATCGCCTCAACAGCTTGTTGGGCCAATTGTGCATCAGATCTAGCTTTTTGTTCTTTGTATTCATCGATCTTAGCCTGAGACTTTGATTCATCGATCAGCGTATTGATCGTAAATTTAGGAAAGCCATACCGGTGATATGTCCGTTCGATCGGTCCTAAAGCCTGGGTCGTCAAAAAGTTTTTGATGATCTCATTTTCAGCTAGCAACATGACACGGTTATCATCTAAATACGGTACCTTACCTTGACACAATTCTTGGATCAAAGGCGAATTGACCCCGCACGTTGAAACCACATAGGCCCAATAATCACCCAGATCACGATCATTTAACGTTTTCTCTTGGACTTTCAAATTCAAAGTCGTTTGAGCGATCGGTTCAAAAGCGTTGGCAAGAGCGTGGTTAAAGCGCAAAAATGTTGTAAAGGGCAACACTTGCTTTAGACTGATCACAAATTCCCAGCGTTTTGAAGCTGTATGAACTTCGACTTTATCGATCGCAGCCCCGGTAAAGAGCTCTTGTTCTTCTGGTAAATGTTGCCACTTGATCTGTTCAAGTAAGCGCAAAAACAATTCCTGTTTATTTGGTTCCAAATTCTGACCCCTCTCTATCAGAAATAAAAGGACTGGTGAAGTCACTTTCGCCAGTCCAATTATCTATATCTAGCCAAAAATGCCTTGATCTTCTTTGAGTAAGATCTTGATCGAATTTAATAATTCATCTGTCTTAACTTCAAGTGTTTCGCCTGTACGACGTAATTTGATCTCAACGATTCCTTCATCGGCTTTTTTACCAACTGTGATCCGAGCAGGTAGACCGATAAGATCTGCATCGGCAAATTTTATCCCTGGACGTTCTTTACGATCATCAACTAAAACTTTGTAGCCAGCATCTTCTAACATTGTTGTGATCTCAGTTGCTAGTTTAACTTGTTCTTCTTTTTTAACATTGACCGGTACCACGTGAATATCAAATGGTGCGATCGACCGTGGCCAAATGATCCCATTTTCATCGCTATTTTGTTCTACGATCGCAGATAGCAAGCGAGATACCCCGATACCATAGCTACCCATGATGATCGGTACTTCACGCCCATTTTCATCTAAAACTGTCGCACCTAAGCTTTCAGAATAACGTGTACCTAATTTGAAAATATGACCGATCTCGATCCCACGGGTAAACTTAAGGACACCCTCACCATCTGGCGAAAGATCCCCTTCTTTGACGGTCCGAAGATCGACAAAATCGTCTACCCGATAATCGCGTTCGATATTAGCGTTCATGTAGTGGTAACCATTTTCGTTAGCCCCTACATTAGCATTGACCATCCCTTCAACATCCAGATCAGCTACGATCTTAATGTCTTTTGCTACACCAACTGGTCCTAAAGAGCCAAAATCTGCACCTAAAAGTTCACGCGCTTTGGTATCTTCAGCTGGATCTAGGAAATCACAATCTAAGTAGTTTTTCAATTTAACTTCATTGAGCTCGTCATTACCACGCATCAAAACGATAACTGGTTTTTCATCAGCCATAAAGACCAAGGTTTTGATCATATTTTCAGGCTCAACTTCTAAGAAAGCTGAAACTTCATCGATCGTCTTTGCATCTGGTGTGGCTACTTTTGTCAATTCCTTTGGCGTTTCATGGGATTTCTTATTGATCCGCAAGTTTTTTGCCATTTCAAGGTTAGCAGCGTAATCACTTGAATCGGAATAAACGACCGTATCTTCCCCGATCGGTGCGATCGCCATAAATTCTTTAGAATCCTTACCACCCATTGCACCAGCATCAGCAATGATCCCTCTAAAATCAAGGCCGACACGTTCAAAGATATGTTGGTAGGCTTTATCCATGTCACGATAGGTTTGATCTAAACTTTCCATATCTGTGTGGAATGAATAATCGTCTAACATCAAGAATTCACGCCCCCGCAATAGTCCAAAACGCGGACGACTTTCATCTCGATACTTCATTTGGATCTGATACAACGTCAAAGGTAATTTTTTGTATGTCTTGATCGCGTCTTTGATGATCTTAGTAAATGTCTCTTCATGTGTTGGTCCTAAGATAAAGTCACGTTCATGACGATCCTTTAATTTAAATAAGTTAGCTCCGTATGTCTTGTAACGACCAGATTCTTCCCAAAGCTCAGCTGGCAAAACTCCTGGTACAAGCATTTCAACGGCATCGATCTTGTCCATTTCATCACGGATGATCGTTTCAATATTATTTAAGACCCGATAAGCCAATGGTAAATAGGCATAGACTCCGGCTGTTACTTGTTTGATATAACCAGCTCGTAACATCAACTGGTGACTGAGTGCTTCAGCATCGCTTGGCACTTCTTTTAATGTTGGAATCAACATTTTTGATTGTTTCATTCTTGCTTAGACCCCTTTTATATTTAATTAGCGGAAGAAATAGCGTTGAATATCATTCCACGTAACTAGAAGCATCAAGATCATTAAAAATCCAAAACCGATCATTGTGATAATGATCTCCTTTTCTGGATCAAGTGGTTTTCTTCTGATCGCTTCGATAATATTTAATAGCAACTTGCCCCCATCCAAAGCAGGAATCGGTAACAAGTTGATGATCCCTAAGTTAACTGACAACAGTGCTGTTAGTGTCACAACACTGATCAGGCCATTTTCTTTAGCCTGTGATGTGAGGGAAAACATTGCTACTGGACCACCTAGATCATTTAGACTAAAGCCGTGTAACATTGATGCTAAGGCATTTCCTAGCTGTTTTATCACATACCAAGTTTGGGTAAAACCATAAGTCAGCTTGGCTTTGATAGAACGATCCATTTTTCCTTTAGCAATTATACCAATCTGGGCGACCTTTTGTCCATTTACGTTTTTTTGGACTGGTGTGACTTTAATATTTTGCTTTTTATCAGCTCGTTTGACTGTTAAAACAAGTTCTTTGCCATCAGCTGATCTGATATGTTGGGCCACATCGTCCCAAGTCGGTGTTTTAGCACCATCGATCGCAATGATCGTATCATTTGCTTTTAGACCTGCTTTTTGAGCAACTGAATCAGTTTGAACTTGAGCTATCGTATTAGTCGTTACAGGGACCCCTCCCTGTAAAAAGGCTACTAAGCCAAACGCTACGATCGCTAACAAGAAATTATTCAATGGCCCTGCAAAATTGGTCAACATCCGATCGACTAACGAAGCCGACTGAAAACGCACATCACGTGGTGCGATCTGCAGTTCGATCCCATCTTTACCGATGATCAAGGCATCGTGATCAACTTTGAAGCGTTTGATCTCATCTTCAGTGCCGTTTTCATACCCTTCGACCCAAAGTCCATCCGTTAGATCCCAGTCAGTCAATTCGAGCGGGATCCCTTCGACTAAAGTGAGCTTTTTACTAGTATTTATCTTTTGAACGACACCATTTTCGTCAGTGATCAAACTGACTGGCATCCCTTTTTTTAGCTCTTCGGTATCATCTTCCAAACCTGCCATGCTGACATAACCACCCAGTGGTAAGATCCGCCAAGTATAGGTCGTGCCATTCTTGCGATATGCAAACAGTTTAGGTCCCATCCCGATCGCAAATTCACGGACCAAGATCCCAGCACGTTTGGCAAAATAATAGTGTCCAAATTCATGGACAAATACTAAGATCCCAAAGACGATGATAAATGTAATTATAGTTGTTATCATATTGCTCTACCGTCCTTATCCTAATCGTTTTGTTTAGATCAAGCCAGCAAAATGCATCAATGGTAAAACAAATAGTAATGAATCAAAACGGTCTAAGATCCCGCCGTGACCTGGTAAGATCTTACCGGAATCCTTGACTCCATAATGACGCTTGAAGGCTGATTCGATCAGATCACCAAGTTGGCCTCCAACTGAGAAGACTAAAGTCCACAAAAGCATAGTTGAGAAACTATATGGAAACGCAGCTTGTGCAAAATATAGATATGCGCCTACGATAACTACTGTACTGAGCGAACCACCGATCGATCCTTCCCAAGTTTTATTGGGACTGATATGTGGTGCTAATTTATTCTTACCGATCTTACGTCCGATCAGATAAGCACCACTGTCTGTGATCCAAACGATCAATAAGGCGTAAAGCATCATCCATAAGCTCTCTGCTCGAGCTAGCATCATGAATCTAAAACCAAGCCCCGCATATAGTCCACCTAATAATAAGACCCCAGCATCATCAAATGAAAAACGATTTTTAGAGATCACAGTGTAGACTAGCATGACTAGGGCTAGCAAATAAAAGCTGCCCCCTAAAGTATCCTGTGTCCAAAAACCAGCCCAAAAGACCGGCAATAAAATCGATAGCATCAAAAGAAAAGAAACGATCGCCTCAAATGACACGAGTAATTTCTTTTTCATGATCAAAAATTCTGACATGGCGACGATCCCCATCAATGTTACCAAGATATCAAAGGGAAGTCCCCCTAAATAAAGCAATGGTAAGAAAATGATCAAAGCGATCACCGCTGTTGTAACACGCTGTTTCATCAATTATCCTCCTTCTTATTCAGCCCACCAAAGCGTCGATCGCGTTGCTGAAATTTATAAATCGATAACTCTAGATCTTCAGCCGAAAAATCCGGCCATAAAACATCTGTAAATACTAACTCACTGTAAGCGATCTGCCACAATAAAAAGTTAGAGATCCGTTCTTCCCCGCTCGTGCGGATCAGCAATTCTGGATCGGCATAAGGGAGTTTTGCCGTCATCAAAGCCTCTGAAAAAACTTTTTCATCGATCTGTGACGGCTCTAATTTTCCTTGTTTAACTTGAGTTGCTACGGCTTGGACTGCAGTCGTGATCTCAGCGCGCCCCCCGTAATTCAAAGCAAAATTCAAGACCATGCCGGTATTATCTTTAGTCTGCTCGATCGCATCAAAAACTGCTTTTTTTGTCGAGTCAGGTAATTTATCTGTATATCCCATCACATTGACACGGACATTGTTTGCGATCAAATCTGGGACAAATGTATTAAAAAATTTTACTGGAAGATCCATTAAAAAGCCGACTTCAGCTTGAGGCCTTTTCCAATTTTCTGTTGAAAAAGCATATAATGTCAACACCTTGACCCCTAGATCACTAGCTGCTTTAGTGATCGTTTTGACCGTCTCCATTCCCTGCTTGTGTCCGGCAACTCGGGGCAAGCCGCGCTTTTTTGCCCATCTACCATTACCATCCATGATGATCGCAACATGAGCCGGTATCCGTTTTTGATCTAGCTTGTTTTGTGCTGCCTGCTTATTTTTAAATAAGTTAGAAAACATATCTTCACCTCTGTTAAAAGAATAACGGGACAAATTCGTCGATCCAGTAAGCGCCTGTTTCGACGAGCCCTTGCCCCGTTATTATCAGCAAAATAAAGCTTTCACCTAACCGGCAAGCACTTCTTTTTCTTTTTCTGCTGTAATATTTTCAATATTTTTGATCGAATTATCCGTTACTTTTTGGGCAACATCTTCCAAGTCACGTAATTGATCTTCAGTCAAATCACCATTCTTTTGAGCTTTCTTCAAAGCATCCATCATTTCACGGCGAACGTTTCTAACAGCAACTTTGCCCTTTTCAGAAGTTGCTTTAACTTGTTTAGCTAATTCCTTACGCCGTTCTTCAGTCAATTGTGGGATCACTAAACGAATAGCTGACCCGTCATTCATAGGTGCGATACCTAGATCAGATGCTAAGAGCGCATGTTCGATGTCTTTTAAAGAAGACTTATCGTATGGTGTGATGAGAAGCACACGTGCTTCTGGAACACTGATCTGAGCCATTTGATTAAGTGGTGTTGGCACCCCATAATATTCAACGTTTACTCGGTTTAACAAACTAGCATTGGCTACCCCTGCTCTGATCGTACCCAATTCACGTTGTAAAGCTTCTTCTGCTTTGGTCATTTTTTCTTGATATTGTAAAATAGTTGGATCTGTGATTTTCATAAATTTATTTACTTCCCTTCAACTGTTGTTCCGATCGTTTCACCTTGAACAACTTTCTTGATATTTCCTCGCTCATTCATGTTGAAGACCACAAGTGGGATATTGTTATCCATGGATAGTGATGAAGCTGTTGTATCCATGACTTGTAATCCTTTATTGATGATCTCCATATGGGTCAGCTTATCGTATTTGACTGCATTTGCATCTTTACGTGGATCGGCTGAATAAATGCCGTCAACACCATTTTTAGCCATCAAGATCACATCAGCATTGATCTCTGACGCCCGTAAAGCTGATGTCGTATCTGTGGAGAAATATGGTGAGCCGGTGCCGGCTGCAAAGATCACGATACGTCCCTTTTCCAAATGCCGCATTGCTTTACGTCGAATATATGGTTCAGCTACTTGGCGCATTTCAATTGCAGTTTGAACTCTAGTTGGTACTCCGATCGATTCTAAATTGTCTTGTAGTGCCAAAGCATTCATCACCGTTCCAAGCATTCCGATATAATCTGCTTGAGCGCGTTCCATTCCCATTTGTGCACCAGATTCTCCACGCCACATATTGCCACCACCGACAACGATCGCGATTTGAACACCCAAGTCATGCACTTCTTTGATCTCTTCGGCAACTTTACGGATCTCTGGCGGATTGATACCTTGACCAGCATCACCGGCCAATGCTTCCCCGCTCAGTTTCATCACAACTCGTTTGTATTTAATGTCAGACATTAGTTGATCCTCCTAAAACAATTTTGCTGAAATTCGTTCACGATTTAACGAAAGCCGTTTGAATAAATTTTATCATTCTATCGGGGGTTTTGCCAACTATTAATTTGTTTTTACATTTCAACAGGCTTTGTTAGGAAACCGTTAGCATTTACTTGTTGGACACAAAGAATTTTTGATATAATGTGAATAGTTGTTAAATTTGGAGTGATGCACATGGAAAAGCCTAGAACTTCTCATGGATCTGGCCTCCCCAAACGTATTCGGGTCCTATTTGCGATCATTTTCATACTAGTTAGCATTTTAGGTTATCGCACTTATAAATATTTCGGACAACTAGAGATCCAAACTAACTATGCTGTCCTCAAAAAAGGCCCTGGTGTTGAATATGATCAAATCAGTCAACTCAAGCAAAATCAACGTGTAACTGTCTTAAAAAGTAAATATCATTGGATGTATGTTGAAACTGACGATGAAAAAAAAGGCTGGGTCGCTGATTGGATGATCAACAGTAGCTACAAATTACCAGTTACTGATCTCTCAAATGCGACGATCGTGATCGATCCTGGTCACGGTGGTTATGATTCTGGGGCGACTTCAAACACTGAGAAAAAAGAAGAAAAACAATACACTTTAGCTTATGCCAAACTATTGGCAAAAAAATTACGTAAACAAAACACAAAAGTCTATCTTACACGTAGCGATGATACTTTTGTCAGCCTAAGCAAACGCCCTGCACTAGCAGATCAAGTCCATGCGGATGCTTTTATCAGTTTCCACTTTGACTCATCGCCAGTCAAAAATACGGCTTCTGGTTTTACGACCTATTATTACCATAAAAATTCACTTAAATTAGCCCAAATGGTAAATAAAGAGTTCGGTGCGATCGGCTTAGAAAATCGCGGGGTCGAAGTCGGTGACTTTTTGGTCATTCGTGATATCAAAGAACCCGCGATCCTATTAGAAATGGGATATATCAATTCCGATCGTGACTTTGATCAGATAAGCTCTAAGTTTTACCGTGCGACCGTTGTAAATGACGTTTATCAAGGATTAGAAAAATATTTCGCAGCACAAAAAGATACAAATAAATAAAGTTAGGTCTTCTAAAAAGATAGCATTTGGCTATGTTTTTCTAGAAGACCTATTTTATTATTGGAATTTTTAACAAAACGTGGTCAATTACGTAATCAAAAAGAAATCAGTCTAATTTTTTCACAAAATAAAAAACGACCTGATCCTTGCTATACAAGGGATCAAGACGTTTTTAGCATTACCGATTATTCAGCAACTGGGTAAACACTAACTTGCTTCTTATCGCGGCCTTTACGTTCAAATTTAACGACACCAGCAACCTTAGCAAACAATGTGTTGTCGCCACCCATACCAACGTTAACACCTGGGTAAATACGTGTACCACGTTGACGGTATAAGATAGCACCACCGTTAACTGTTTGACCGTCAGCACTCTTAGCACCTAAACGCTTAGAACGTGAGTCACGACCGTTAGAAGTGGAACCACCACCCTTTTTATGAGCGAAGTATTGTAAGTTCATTAACATAGTTCGTGCACCTCCTTATTGCTTAATTTATATTCGTTTTTATATATTTTGGATAACTCTGTTCAACATCTCTCAAACCTAATTCAAGACTCGATAAGATCAATTGAACTGCGGGATTATTTCGTCCCTCATCTGATAAAGCTACTTGCAAAAGCCCACCATTTTTCTGATCTTCAACTAGTTCAAATTTTTGTTTCAGCAACTTTTCCAATGTATTGATCGTATTGATCGCTAACACTGAAACAGCTGCACAAACAATATCCTCACCAGCTTTTGCAAAACCTGCATGACCAGTAATATCGAAACCTTCGATCACTTTACCATTTCTAATAATATTTGCATGGATCATCTAACGTCCACCTCGCAAAAATTATGCGTTGATCGCGTCGATAACAACCTTTGTGTATGGTTGACGATGACCTTGCTTTGTATGTTGATGCTTCTTAGGCTTGTACTTGAAAGTAACAACTTTCTTAGCACGACCTTGCTTTTCAACAGTACCTTCAACAGTAGCACCTTCAACAAAAGGTGTACCGATCTTTGTGTTTTCGCCGCCTACTAAAACAACTTTATCAAAAGTTACTTTTTCACCAGCTTCAGCAGCCAACTTTTCAACGTAGATAGCTTGACCAGCTTCTACTTTAAGTTGCTTACCACCTGTTTCAATAATTGCGTACATTAATGTGCACCTCCTTGTATTTTACTTAGACTCGCCGTAATGTAGTGGCTCAAAGAGCACTTAAACTTAAAACGTGCGGTTGCAGTTGTGGCATGCACAAATACAACGCTAATATAATATCAAATTATAAAGTTGCCGTCAATAGAAATACTGCACTAATTTTAAAATACTGTATAAACAGTAGGTACTTATGTTTCCATAGCCTAAAAATGTACTCCGCCTATTTTTTATGCCAGTCTTAGCACAACTTTATTTTGCGTCAGCCACATGGACATTTAATATATAATTTGGTCTGAAGGAATTATTAGCGACTCATCTACATCACCTTCATCAAATAAAGGTCTATTATCAGCTATTGCCTTTTGTAACCTGAATATTGCTGCCTCCACCTCTTCTGGATAATTTTCAATTCCAAGTGGATCCCAAAAAGAAATACCATTCAAAGAAGTACCAAAATGTTTCTCATATTTAGGCACAAGAATTTCGATAAAATATCTAATTCTTTCAGATATTTCACTATCATCTCTCATTTTCATATTTTCTCCTCAAAAAATCGTTACTAACAAGTCTCTCAGACATACGATATCTGATCTGCTGCTTTTTCTACTATAAGATCACATATTTAAAAATTTTCCTCTAGATTCATTTGAATCTTCCATTTTGAACATTTCAATAAATTTTCGATAATCTGCCACACGTTCATTTGGAATCGGCATTAACATTTTTTCTACTTGTTCATCTACCTTATTTAATCCCCAATCATTTAACAAATCAACTAACTCATCTGAAATGCGAATATCTCTTTCGCGAATTTCATCAAGCCCCCAATCATTGTGCTCTTTAGACAGATCAAGCAAAATTTTCACATTGGATTTTTGATAACTTTCCTGTTTCTTAGTAAAGTAATTATTACTAGCAATAATATTTAATTTTTTCTCAAATGGAATTTTATTTCCAATATGCTCCACAATTTCTTTAACTTCATCATCAGGAGTTAATGGGAAATAATTAGGTTGCCATTTTTGCGGAAAAATATGTTCTATCTCCCATTTTTTTGGTAATAACTCTGTTTGATGCTGATATGCTATCATTTTCAGAATCATCCTTACTGTATTTCTATGTGCATTCTTTATTTTGTCTTTTAACAATTTTTCATCAATAGCATTAAAAGAAAATTTAGGAGTAGGAGAGTTGGTAATTTCCGCATTCAGATTGAGAATCCCTCTTTTTACCGCATTCACAGTTGGCGTAACAATATATTGTGCTGCTAAAACTGCCAGTAGCCTTCTCAAAAATGCTAAAAATTCATTCTCAAAATTTGGTTCTGAATGATACTTCATATAATAGATGACCACAGGGTATTTCCAAAATTCATTTGGATAAGAAGTAAGCGCATCTAAAACTTGTTGAATTTCTCCATTTTCAGACCATGACTCATCTTGCAATGAACTCCTATTATTGATCACGATCCAAAGATTCAAAATCAGATTTAGTTGCTCCATTATGTCATTACCATAGAGACGCTCAAAATTATTCTTTGAGTAGAATTTTCGAATCCCTGGTGTTGTAGTATTGCGATCATTTTCAAGCGCCCTTAAATAAAACATGTAGTAATAAAATAACTTTTGGATACTTTCATTAGCGTTTTTCGCCTCTTCATCTAGTTGTTGCCACTTCTCAATGAAATCTTTCTTTCCCTGGGAATCAAGGCGATTATATATTTTCGCTTTAAAAATATCGGCATCTGACAAGGCTAAGCCCCGATCATTAAGCGTAGAAAAAATGGTCAAGGCGGTATCCTGAGAATCGGCCATAATAGGGAGTAAAATAGCTCTATTCAAAATATTGCTAACAAATCGATAAAATGATAACGGTTCATTGGTAGCATAATCATCTATCAAATGCTGTAATTGGATATAATTTTTGGAATAATTACTATTAGATTTGGGATCTGCTTTGCCACTTACAAGTATTTTTGCAAATTCTTGATTTCCATCATCCCCCATCACTTTAGAAGTAATAAGAATTTTATCCAAGTTAACTTCACCAGTTAAATCATCCTGTTCCCATATTGCTGGTTCGATCTGGCTTCTTAAATATATAGCTTCTTTTTCCAAACTGTGTTCAAGCTTTGAATAAACCGCTCTTAGTAGTAAAAACAAGGTTGTTATCCGTTGCTGTCCGTCAATAATTTCTTGCTCTTGATCGTCATTTTCATAAGCAACGATCGTTCCAAGAAAATATGTACTTTCACTATCATTAATGGTGTATTCAACAAGATCATCAAATAGTACCTGAATTTGTTCATCAGACCAAGCATATGGACGTTGATATTCTGGAATAATAAACTTTTTGTTTTTACCAGTTTCAAGTAGTTGTCTAACACTCTGCTTATTTACCTCAATAGTTGTTGTCATAAATAGTCAAGCCCCCTTAGATACTATACTTTTCAACAAGGTTCTTATACAATTTTGTTGTTCTTACTTTTGGTTCAAAATTCAGTTAATTTTTCAATATTTAACTGCCGATATGCCTCTCTGATCAATTCCTTGACGTTATAACCGTTGACTTCTATGTCATCTAATTCTGGTGCCCTTAAAAACGCTTCGGGATCAACAACTTGGATGGAACAAATTTCACCACCAGAAGGCCTTGTCCATTCTGTAAAAAGAATAGCCAAAACTCCTTTAGGCAATTCTATCTCTCCTCGATATGTTGGTCCAATTCTGTTTGGAAAGTCAATATCAATTTCAGGAACATTTTCATCTAATTCGTATTCAGTCAGGCTAAACCTAAAATTTTCAAGTTTCATCAATACAACGCCCCTTCTTTTTTACAAGCCTGTTTCATTATTTTTTAGTCCTATGTTATATATTGCATCCACCACCCCGTAACTGGCGAATCGCAAATCATCATCTCTTCTTTAATCCTTTCTCTCATACATTTTTTATCTGATTCAGTAGCTTTATCAAATACTAATTCTTCTATATCATTAAAATAAACATACCCATCCCCACTCCGATCCAAATTTCCATCTTTATCCCGTTTCAATGTGTGAGTCTGTTCAATTTTTCCATGGAACTTCATTAACTCATATCTTTCCTCTGAATCCATATGCGTTATAGAAATATCTCCAAGCAACCATTCATGAGTCCTAGGGTTTATCCTATACTTATATTCTATATATACCAGCTCTAAAACAGGATCTTCTCCAATTCTTAAATCTATATAATCCATCACGATCCTCCTCAGATAAATTTACCTAACATACTATCCTCTTTGAGACTTCTCATCTCGATTATATCATGACACTGATTTGATTAGACTACCCATAGATATTTTTACATAAAAAATTATATACGACCTATGTATTAATTAAAAAACGGCTACAATAAAACTCTTAACAAAAAAGGCAGTGAACGAATTCACTGCCCTTAAGTGCGCTCCGCAAAGTTACACCGCTATTGATGCATATATTGTAGCACAACATCAGCCATCAAAAAATATTTTCCCCTCTTTAGGATGTTTCAACAACCAACATAAGCCAAACATATAAAAGTATGACGCTGAATATGCTATCGTCTGAACTAGATCCACATTGAGCCAAACACCTATCAAAGTTGAAATTATCACTAATCTAACCTGCGATTTTAATTTTTTTAAACTTACACCTACATACACTTTATTATTCACCCTTCTTGATCTCGTCAGCCATTGCATAAAATGCTTTACGAAATTCAATGCGATATTTTATCCAGGATAATTTTGCGATTTCAGGTTGCGCAATCTCCTTATAATCAGAGCGTGCGTCATTCATGATCGCAGTCAACTCTCCTTGCTTATCCATATCTTCCTGACCAAGACGATGCTTGTCAATAAGTTGCTCAAGCTCTTTTGGCTTAATGCTGTTATCAAGTCCCCAGATTCGGATAAAGCCTGTCACTAACTTTAGATTACTATCCTTTTGGGCACGTTCCATGGCTTCATTCATCTTCTCAACATCACGTGGGGCAGGATACTCATCAAATGTAAATGTCTTGTTAAAAATCTTTTCAACAAAATCCGTAACCTTGGCTTTTTCCTTATCATTATCAGACTTAGCAATTTCTTGCTTGATCGCTTCTTTTGTTTCTTTAGCTTCTTCAATTTTATTTGCATGGATCTCATCTGCCATCTTAGCAATCAGATCGATCAAATAATCATAATTGATCGTCACATCATGGATATGAACCATTTCTAAGTCTATCTGCGAAACATCAATATTTTCTCGATCCGCAAATCGTTCCTTTAATTCATCTGCAATCACGGTTGTCAACAGTACTTCCTGTTCTTCAGTGATCCCAATACGCTCATAAAATTTTTCTGGATCATCATAGGCTGAGACCATGTCGCCTTTATCATCAGTAGTGTATTGCTTCAATTGGCTAAGTAATCGATTATACTCTTTTAACTTTGTAAAAGTTTCTTCTTGGTCTTTTTCGCTTGGGGGTACCTGAATGAATCCATCTGTTAATTCTGATAATTCACTTACGACTCCACGCATTTGAGCTTGGACTTCACTAAAAGGCCTAGAAATAATATTTGATTGTTCATTTTCTGCCTTCAGTTCTTCTAAGGACTGTTGTTCAGCCGCAGAAGCACGATTAGAATAAATAGCAAATGCCTCATTCATTGCGTATTCATTTTGCTTAGGCCAACGGTAATTTACAACATTGCCCCAGGGCTTATCAACTAAATCATGCATTCGATTAGTCCGTGAATAAGCTTGGATCAAGTTCCCACCTTTAAGTGTCCGGTCAATATATAGAGTATTCATTTCAGGTGCATCAAATCCCGTCAATAGTTGATCAACTACAATAACTAGATCCAGGTATTTCCTATCATCAGCAGTTTTGTTCAACCTACGAGCTAGATCTTCGGTATATTGTTTTACACTTGTCATATCAAATGAAGTCCCAAACATTTCGTTATACATTTTGATTGCTCGATCTAAATTTTCATTCGTTTTTAGCTGATTATCCCCATTAGAAGTATCTACTGAAAAACTGATCGCAACTTTCAAGCGGTCTTCAGGATTTTTAGTTTGATTTATCTCAGCAAATTTATCAAAATATTCCATTGCCCGTGGTGTACTTGCCCTATTACCACCCACATGTACTGTAAATAGCGCATTATATTTCCGATTATTAGAGCGTTCCTTCCAGTGTTTAAAAATATCTTCAACGACTAATTCAACATGTTCCTTGCTATGATCGTATACACTACTGCGAAGATTATCATCAATATCTTCTTCACTTGGATCTTCAGGAGCTTTGATCGTTTCCCTAAATTCAACGTTAAACCCTAAAACATTTTTATCTTTAATTGCTTCCTTGATCGTATAAGCATGCAGAATGTCACCAAAGATCAAACGAGTTTCTGGGAATTTTGGCGTCCCCGTGTAGCCTACCCAGGCGGAATTAGGAATCGCCTTTCGGATAGATTCCAACATCCCAGTACTATCCTTACCATCACCAGTTGAACGATGTGCCTCATCAACAATAAACAAAATGTTGTCTTTCAATGGTTTAAAACTATCCCGCGCAACATAGCGCGCCATCTTCTGAATACTTGTTACAATAATGTTTTGATCACTTTTTCTAGTAAGTTTTCGGTGCAGATCTGATACATTAGCAGTGTCACTGACTACACCTGTTTTTCCTCCAAGATTTGCCCCAGGGTCATAAGCACTGTAGGCATCAGCTGTTTGATTTGTCAAAGCGATCCGATCAACTAAAAAGATAACTTTTTTGACATTTGGCAATTTACTTGCGAGCCAAGCAGTTTTAAAACTTGTGATCGTCTTACCTGAACCTGTAGTATGCCAGACATATCCTATCCTACCATCATCATAGCTGAAGTCATGATTATTCACTTTATCAAGGACACGTTTAGTAGCATAAACTTGATATGGTCGCATCACTTTGATACTTTCTTTATTTTTAGTGCCATCTAACACCATATAGCGTGTCGCCATATCATGTGCCATCGGTATCGAGAGAACCTTATCAGCAAAAGTTTTCCAAAATCGCACAGGTTTTGCATCCTTTTCATCTTGCCAATCAAAAGCAAAAGCACGATTAAACTTATCAAGTGTCGTATTAGCCATATACTTAATTTGATGTGGCGTCATTGCAATCAAGATCTGCAAAGTCGAAAAAATGTCACTATATTGTTTTTCAGCAATATATTGCTCCATCTGGTTCAAAGCTTCGTTTGCATTGTGTAGCTCTTTTTTCAATTCAATCTGAATGATCGGTAAACCGTTGATCAATAGAGTAACATCAAAACGCCTATCAGGCTTGCCATCAATAACTTTTGGTCGCTGAATCTGATTAACGATTTGATAAACAGTATCCCCTCCACCAACTTTTGCCTGATCAAAAACAGTTAAGTATACATGTTTTCCATTATCTAAATCAACCTCAACTTGGGCCTCACCATTTAAACCATATAGAAATTGACCTGCTTTGTAGGGTGAATCGATCTCAGAAATAACTTTTTTGACCTGATTAAACTCTGTTATAGACAAAGTTGCACGTTTTAATTTCTTACTGTTATTTTGCTCCAAAATATGCTTAAAATTATTCCAAAGTTGATCAGTTGTTTTGATCTCACTCCTATATTCCCATTGTTTGACTCCTCCAATTTTAGTTAAATAATCAATAACTTCTCGTTCAAATTGTAATTCTGATTTACTTTTCATCTTTTTTCTCCTTTACTATACTTTCCCCTAGCACTTGTTCAGTAAACTTTTCAATTAGTTTTCCATATGTATTTAGCTTAGCTTGAAGTTTCAATGATTCAACATATGCCCTACCTATCTTTGCCTGTTTTTCTAATGAAACTACAGGGATCTCTAGTTTTTCCAAAGATTTGACAGGAATTCTTAAAATGGGCCCATTCCCCTGTAATTCACGCATTTTTTGGTATTTAACATCATGATAAGCATTGAAAAGATAAATAAAATATCTTTTATCCAAATTGTCATCACAGAACTCAACTTTGGTAAAATTCAGTGATGGAACTTTACCCGCATTAGCTTCACCAACAATTGTAGCCAGTTGCATTGAGTTACTAATAACAACATCTCCCTTTTGAAGTGCTAAATCAGCAGGAATATCTCCAATAATCTCTTCTTCAACAAATCCATCTTCGTGTCTGTTATCACGTTCAAATGCAGCTTGATCATAGTAGTCGATTTCATCACTTCCATATTGCTTCCTTGCACGTGTAGGATTGATCCCAGGAATAAATTTCACAAATTCGCCAATTTTTCGTTTTTCCAAAACTTCGCCTCTTTTCTATCTGAAATATTAAAATATTCCATATTACTATCTATAAATATAACAAAATCCTTTTGCTCTGTCTAATACATTTTTTGAAATAAATAAATATTTCATCTATAACGAGTAGTCTAATAAATATTCGTAACTATTCCAATTCTTTATATTATTACTTATTTTTTCTCCACGCTGATGAAGGGTAATCAACTCGTCTAGGTTCCTGAAAAAGCTGCCAATCTTTTGTTGTTCAGTGCCTTTCGGAATTTTTATCATTATCCTTCCTAAATCTTTAGAATTGATTGCTGGATAGCTTGTTCCTGTACAAAAATTTAAAACAGTAGTTACAAATTTTTCTTCCTGTACACAGTTCAATAAAAAGTTGCTATCTACACCAGAGTACGGTCGTAATTGCGCATATCCAGTAGAAAAAACATAATTACTATATTGTAATTCATATAAATAATTGTTTTTCTGATATGGTCGAACGGTTTGATAAAATACATCACCTTTTTTTGCTAATCTTTGAGCACGTGAAGGAGCACTTTTTTTAAGGATTTTGGTATGCTTAATTAAGTCCGTCCCAACTACACTCCCTAAATCAACATACTCAAAAATATCTGGTATTTCTCCAATTTTAGGATTAATTTCTAAAATCTCTTTTAG
>NZ_BCVJ01000017.1 GCF_001591685.1 Ligilactobacillus murinus DSM 20452 = NBRC 14221
TAATAAATGTTTAAGGCTAGATTAAATTCTAGCCTTTTTTAGTGCAAAAAAATCACTTATAAGTTATTATATTAATTGTTAAATACTTATTTGTTTTTATTGTGTAAAACCTTTAACTATAGGTTTTATCAATAAAACAATACAAGATATCTAATATATATAATAAATATTTTAGGAGTGATTTTATTGCAAATGCTAAAAACGCGTTCCTTTTGGAATGCAGCTGTTTTAACTTTAGCTTGTGCCTTATTAGGGGTACTTTTAGCTAAGTTGCCATATTTAGAACTAGTTGGAACTTTAGTGATCGCTTTAGTGCTAGGAATGGCACTCCAAGTAAAACCAAATTGGGTGGAAGCTTCCAAACCAGGAGTAGGTTTTATTTCAAATAAGTTTTTGCGACTTGGGATCATTTTACTAGGCTTTAGGCTCAATTTGATGAAGTTAGCCGATGCTGGGATAAAAACGATCTTGATCGCGATCTTCTTAGTTACGGTGACGATCTATCTGACCTATTATTTATGCGAACGCTTTGGGGCTGAAAGTGATCTGTCGATCTTGACCGCAGCTGGTTGTGGTGTTTGTGGAGCTGCAGCGGTTATGGGTGTCTCACCACAGATCAAAAATGATGGTGTCGATGAAGAAATTAAACGTGAAAATGAAGTACTTGCGATCGCAGTTGTCTGTGTCATGGGGACTTTATTTACACTGATCGAGATCGGATTAAGACCGCTCCTTCACATGACTGATTCACAATTTGGGGTCATGGCAGGTGGTTCTTTACACGAGATCGCTCATGCGGTAGCAGCTGGTAGTGCTGGTGGCACGATCAGTTTAGATGACGCTTTGATCATGAAACTATCACGTGTCTTGTTATTAGCCCCAGTTGCCTTAGTGATCGGTATCTGGTATCAAAAACATTTAGCTAAAAAAGGACAGTTAAAACAAAGTACGGGTGAAAAAAATAAATTACCGATCCCGTGGTTTATGGCAGGATTCCTGATCTCAAGTGTTATTGGAACGTTTATCCCACTACCGACCATTTTACTCGATTCATTAGTCCAAGCTGCCTATATCTTTTTAGGAATGGCGATGGCTGCATTAGGGATGTCGGTCAACTTCCATGTGATCGCTAAACGAGGTAAAAGCGTATTTACAGCATCTTTGATCTCTTCGGTCGTATTATTGATCTTAGCTGCTGGTGCTGCTAAATTATTCTTCTAGTTAATAGCGTACTATCTGAGGATAGTACGCTATTTTTATAGGTCTTTGTTTGAAATGAAAGCGGAATTATGCTATTTTTAAATTGTAATTGAAAATGATTCTCAATTAGAATCGGGGTGAGATAATGCAAAAATTATCTGAAGTAATGACGCGGGGCAAATATGTTGTAAGTCAAGTAACAGCTGAACATCAATTAAAAAAACGTCTCAGTGAGATGGGGATGGTGCGGGGGAAAATCTTGACTGTGATCACTCAAAATATGCACGCCAATGGGGTGATGATCCATTTTCAAGGGCAACGTCTAGCTTTGAGTGATAGTATTGCGAGTTGCATTGAAGTTTTAAGTATTAATGAGCTAACAAAGCAAGAATTAAAACCACTTTCCCAGTTGAACTTAAAACAAAGCTGTTTAGTTGCCAAGATAGGTGGTAAAAAAGAATTAAAGCGGCGTCTGATGGATATGGGCTTGACGCAAAATACTTTAGTTACCCTAGTAAATACAGCACCATTAGGCGACCCACTCGAGATCTTGTTACGAGGCTATAAGCTGACCTTACGTCGATCTGAAGCTGAGTTGATCATGGTAAGGGAGATAAGCATATGAAAGAAATAGCACTAGCTGGAAATGCTAATAGTGGTAAAACGACTTTATTCAATTATTTGACCGGAGCTAATCAACGCGTTGGAAATTGGCCGGGAGTTACAGTCGAGCGCAAGGCAGGATATTTAAAAAAGGATAAGGCGATCTTATTGCAAGATCTACCCGGGATCTATTCACTATCACCATATACACCAGAAGAATTAGTAACGCGCAAGTATTTATTGGAAAAACGACCAGATAAGATCGTTGATGTGGTTGATGCGACCAATATCGAGCGCAATTTATACTTAACTTTGCAATTATTAGAAACTAAGATACCACTTGTAGTGGCTTTAAATATGGCTGATCTCTTAAATAAACAAGGACGACGGATCAACACGAAAAAATTGGCTTATCTTTTAGGGATCCCAGTGATCAAGATCAGTGCACTCAAACGAAAAAATATCGATACATTAGTTGGTGAGATGCAAAAAAAACAAGCCACACCAGAGATCATTCCCAAATATGATCCACGGTTAGAATCAGCCTTAGCTCAAATAGCCAAACAGTTACAGGGAATCGTAGCCAAAGATGAGTTGCGGTTTTATGCGATCAAATTGTTTGAACGAGATGAGCAGATCCAAGCTGAATTGAAGTTAGATGCTAAACGTCAAGAAACGATCGCTTGCTTGATCCAAACAGCAGAAAAAATTTTTGATGATGAGAGTAGCAGTATTATCATTAATGCCCGCTATGACTTTATTTCACGGGTCATGGACCAATGTGTGATCGATGAAGGTGATTTTTCCCTGAGTATCTCTGATCGGATCGATCTTATCGTGACGAACCGTTTTTTGGCGTTACCGATCTTTTTTGGAGTCATGTGGGTCGTTTATTATTTATCGATCCAAGTTATTGGAACAGCTGGCTCGGATTGGCTAAATGACGTTTTATTTGGGAAGTATATCCCCAATTTTACCGAAGAACTGCTTAGATCTTGGCATGTGGCGCCATTTATGCAAGGTCTGATCATTGATGGGATCATCGGAGGGGTCGGAGCGGTGCTTGGTTTTTTACCGCAGATCATGATGCTTTTTTTATGTTTAGGGATCTTAGAGGACTGTGGCTATATGTCGCGGATCGCTTTTGTGATGGATCGGATCTTTCGGCGTTTCAACTTGTCAGGTAAATCGTTTATTCCGTTATTAGTCTCTACGGGCTGTGGCGTTCCGGGGATCATGGCGACGCGGACGATCGAAGCAGAAAAAGATCGTAAGATGACGATCATGCTAACGACTTTTATGCCATGTTCAGCTAAATTGACCGTGATCGCTTTGATTGCGGGGACTTTTTTTAAAGGTCAGAGTTTAGCTGCTCCAGCGGCTTATTTTTTAGGGATCATAGCTGTGATCGGGTCGGGGATCTATTTGAAAAAAACCGCTTTATTTGCTGGTGATCCCCAACCATTTGTGATGGAGTTGCCTGCGTATCATCTCCCAAAGTTAGATAATATCGTGCGGTATGTTTGGTTAAAGAGCAAAGGTTTTGTTCAAAAAGCGGGAACGATCATTTTTGCTTCGATGGTCGTGATCTGGTTTTTATCAAATTTCAATTTTAGATTAGAACAAGTTCCAGAAGAAGAAAGTATGCTAAAGGGCCTCGGAAGCTTGTTAGCTCCAGTATTTGTGCCTCTTGGTTTTGGAGATTGGCGTGCCGTCTCAGCTGTTTTAACTGGCTTGATCGCTAAAGAAAATTGTGTAGCGACACTTCAAGTAGCTTTTGGCAATCCACCCCAAGCGCGGTTTGATCAACTTTTGATAGCAGCCTATACGCCAATGGCAGCTTATGCTTTTTTGGCGTTCAATCTCTTATGTGCGCCGTGTTTTGCTGCGATCGGAGCAATGCATAAAGAATACGGCGATGCGAGTTGGACATGGCGTGCTATCGGTTATCAAACATTTTTAGCTTATTTAGTAGCTATGTTGATCTATCAGATCTCAGTACTTGCAAGCGGTAATTATTCCATCTATAATGTGGTACTTGTTTTATTAGGGATCACATTGATCGTTTACGGTTTGTTTATCAAAAAAAGTAAACCGCAACCGTTAGAACAAACAATAGAAATGAGGGGTTCAGAATGGTCGCAACGGTGATCTTGGGTTTGGTGATCTTTGGGCTAGTAGCATGGGTCGTGTATACTAGGATCATTAAGCAAAAAAACAGCGAATGTGGTTCGTGCCATAATGTTGGCTGCCCACTGGTCGATGTTCAAAAGATCGATAAAAAAGAACATTTATAGATTTAAAAGAGTGAGAAGGGAATTCTTACTCTTTTTTTAAGGTGTAAAATTTAACTATTTTGATACGATCTGTGCTAAACTATTCTTGTTAATGTAAGTGCTTTAATTGTTATTTTTAAAGCTTTCTTAAATATTTAGAGAATGGGGCGTAGAGGAAGATGAGTACACGTGAAAGATTTGAAACGACTGAGATAAATGGACGTAATCGCTTGTTTTCAACAACTAAAACGATCATTGAGACTGCCTTTTATGGAAATAATGTTCAGGCGGTAACTGACTTAAAAATGGCATATGAGTTAGCCAAAAAAAGTCCCAAAACGATCGTGACCGATCAACCGATCAAACATACCAGTGAACTAGGCTTACCTAAAAATGCTGTGATGTTAGTCGATAATCATGGGCGTGTTGTAGGTAGGACAGCAGCTGCAAGGCAGATCTTAGGGCGCCCTGGAGTAGATAATGCTGAATTAGAAGCTGTTTTACGTGAAGCAGTCTATCAAGGTGAAGCGCGTCAGTTTTATCAAGCACAAGCGATCGTAGGCTTGGATGAAGAGTTCATGTTAAAAGCTCATTTAATGGTACCACAGGGCTATGAGCTCAATTTGCTATCGTATTTACTGAATTTTCAGATCCTTAATGCAGAGTATGCTAAGCGCTATGCCACCTCCAAACCGTACAGTGAAGACGATATCTATCTCTACTGTGATCCCGAATGGCATGATCCTCAATATCCAGACGGCTTAGCGCTATTTGACCCTGAACATAATGTAGCTGCGATCTTAGGCTTACGTTATTTTGGTGAGTTAAAGAAGGCAACTTTGACACTGGCTTGGGCAACAGCGCATCGTAATGGCTATACCGCTTGTCATGGAGGCGAAAAGACATTTCATTTCAAAGACAAACAAGATAAAGTCTTTGCTTTCTATGGCCTTTCAGGTTCAGGAAAATCGACCTTGACCCACGCTAAACATGCTGGAAAGTTTGATGATATCACGATCTTACATGATGACGCTTTTATAATCGACCGTAAGAATGGGAGTTCGATCGCCCTTGAGCCAGCGTATTTTGACAAGACAAGTGATTATTTACCTGGTTCAAAGGAAATGGAGTACTTCACTACGGTAATGAATGTCGGAGTCACCCAGGATATGCAGGGGAAAAAGACCTTGGTGACAGATGATCTGCGCAATGGTAATGGTCGGACGATCAAGTCGCGTTATTCAGCTAAAAATCGGGTCGATCGTGAACAAGCACCATTAGATTCGATCTTTTGGATCATGAAAGATGATAGTTTACCACCAGTCGTTAAATTATCAGATCCAGTGATCGCAGCAACGTTTGGACTAACTTTAGCAACTAAACGTTCAACTGCGGAAAATGTTATCGGTGAATCTCGGGATAAGTTAGTGATTGAACCTTTTGCCAATCCATTTAGAGTTTATCCATTGACTGAAGATTACCACGACTTCAAGGAGCTTTTTGAAAAACAACAGGCTAATTGTTATATCATCAATACGGATTCGTATAATGGTAAAAATATCGACAAAGATACGACTTTAGGTATTTTAGAAGCGATCGCCAACGAAACGGCTGAGTGGACTAAATTCGGCGCTTTACCACAGATGAGTTATCTAAGTATTCCAGGGTATGAAGTTGATCTAAATGATGCCACTTATGCTAAAAAATTACGCCAACGTTTGCAAGACCGGCTAATTTGGGTAAATAATTACACCAAGACACATCCTAAAGAAGAATTACCAGTCGAGATCACCACAAAATTAGAAGAATTGATCACGAAACTGAACTAAAAAAAGAGCATTCGAAATTTTTAAAATTTCGAATGCTCTTTTTATCAGTGTGTCAGGTCACCAAGCTAATTTGCCATAGTAAGCTTTATTTTTAGCTTTTAGGTCAAGACGTGCCCAGTAATCGAGGATCGCAGCAATACAAAAACATAGCGGTTCATCGGCCTGTTCAGCAATATGAAATTCTAAGGCATTCCCAGTAGCTGTTTGAACTTCTGAGATCGTCATAATACATTGGCGTCCATGGTAGACTTTATAGTTAAATGTCATCAAATTACCGATGATAAACCAATTGAGCCCTTTGACAAAGAGCATTTCATGGCTGATACCATAATAACGTCGCAAAGAACCAACATGGTGGCGTCTGTCATAGAGATCAAACTTTGGGAAAAAGCCAAGAGTCCGCTGTTTGATCTCAGCTAGTCGTTCACCAGTAACGTTATAGACTGATAAGACGCCAGGTGAAAGGCCCCACTTGCCAACTAATAGGTAGATCAGGCGACCAGAACTATCTTTGATGCGGATGGTCCCACGATTGGATAGTTCGGTGCGTCGAGTATATAGATTGCGCACATTAAGCACCTCGCTCTTGCTAGCACTGATTGACTTTAATTTTTCTTGGCCAAAACTTCTTCGATCGCGATCCCGGCGCCATCTTCGGTGTTAGGAGCAGTGATGTATTTAGCCAACATCTTCACTTCATCACTGCCGTTACCCATAGCATAACTGATCCCAGCGGCTTTGAGCATTGAGACGTCATTGTTGTTATCACCAATTGCCATTACATTGTCCATTGGGATATTCAAGCTATCCGCATAAGCTTGGAGTGCGACACCTTTTTGAGCATTGACGTGGTTGATCTCAATATTTCCAGGGCCCGAAGAGGTGATCACAAGATTGTCATTTTTAGAAAGTTCATCTTTGATCGGTCCTAAAACTTTTTGCCCTTCAGGACTAAAGACCACGATCTTGCCGATGACAGTTTTAGGATCATCAACTAGGTCCATATAGTTGTCAACATAATTGATATTCATAAGTTCCATTCGAGCTGAAGCTAAAGTCACCGCTAACTTATAAGGTGTATCAGGACTAATGCTGGCTAATAATTCAGCAAAGTTTTCGATCCGTTTAGCCTTATTATCAGAGCAAACGCCTTTAGCTGTGATCACTTCAAAGTAGAGCCCATTTTTCTTCAAAGTCAACATGATCTTTTTGGCAATGGAGTCTGGGATCGGAGCAGCGCTGATCTCTTTGCCGTTTTCGTCTAAAACAAAGGCACCATTCAAAGTGATCATTGGGCAGTTAAAGCCTGCTTCAGTGATCAACGGCTTAACTTCATCATAAGCACGCCCAGTTGAAACGATAAAATGGACGCCTTGTTTTTGTGCTTCCTTGACTGCAGCAGCATTTCGTTTGGAAATGACCATTTTGTCGTTTAACAATGTTCCGTCCATGTCAGACGCAATAATTTGAACCATAGTATAAAATCCCACCTTAATTTATCTAATGACTTCATTCTAACATGAAAGTAAAAATTTTACACACTCAGTACTTGTAAGCGCTAACGATGTTATTATTTTTAAGTTATGGTAAAATTAATGCGAGGTGTAATATTATTGAAAGAATTGATTCATAATGATTGGCAGCAAGTTTTAGCGCCAGTGTTCGAATCGGAAAACTATGCCAAATTGCATAACTTTTTAAAATATGAATATGGTCATTACGTGATCCATCCGGATATGTACCACATCTTCGAGGCCTTTGAATGGACGCCTTTTTCACAAGTCAAAGTGGTGATCTTAGGCCAAGACCCGTATCATGGACCCAAACAAGCTCATGGATTGAGTTTTTCAGTGTTACCTGGAGTCAAGATCCCACCGTCACTGCAAAATATCTATAAAGAATTGCAAAGCGACTTAGGGATCGCACCGGTAAACCATGGTTATCTCGAAAAGTGGGCTAAACAAGGTGTATTATTGCTCAATTCGGTCTTAACTGTTCGGGATGGGCAAGCATTTTCTCATCGTGGTCAAGGTTGGGAAGCTTTAACGGATCTAGCTATCCAAGAATTATCCAAGCGACCTATGCCAGTTGTATTTATCTTGTGGGGAAAAGCAGCCCAAAATAAGCTGGCTTTGATCGATCAGAGTAAAAATGTAGTCATCATGTCACCACATCCGAGTCCATTATCGGCAAGTCGGGGATTTTTTGGGTCAAAACCATTTTCAAAAACGAATGCAGCCTTAGAGGCAATGGGGGAAACACCGATCGACTGGCAATTGCCACAGACCGTAAACGTGTCACAAAAAGGAGGATTTTAAATGGAGATCTTAGAAACATTAAAGCAAAAAGTAAGTAAGCAACCTCTGACGTTGGTCTTTCCAGAAGGAGATGATAGTCGGGTCGTAAACGCGGCTGTTCGCTTAGCAAAAGAAGAATTATTGACACCGATCGTGTTAGGCTCTAAAGAACAAGTCCAAGCGCATAGCCGTGAGCCGTTACCACAAAATTTACAGGTTTTAGATCCAGAAACTTATCCTAAAGAAGAATTTGATAAGTTAGTTGCAGCTTTTGTGGAGCGTCGCAAGGGAAAAAATACGCCAGAGCAAGCTGCTGAGATGTTAAAAGACGTAAACTATTTTGGTACGATGCTGGTTTATTTAAGTCAAGCAGATGGAATGGTCTCAGGTGCGATCCACTCAACTGGGGCGACCGTTCGACCAGCTTTACAGATCATCAAGACAAAACCAAATGTTAGACGGACGAGTGGGGCTTTCTTGATGTTACGTGGCGATGAAAAATATATTTTCTCAGATTGTGCGATCAATATCGATCCTGATGCTCAAGATCTAGCTGAGATCGCACTCGAAAGTGCTAAAACCGCACGCTTATTTGATATTGAACCACGGATCGCTTTGATGAGTTTTTCGACTAAGGGCTCGGCTAAGTCACCATTAGTTGAAAAAGTGGTCGAAGCGACTAAGATCGCGCAAAAATTAGCTCCTGAAGAAGCGATCGATGGCGAATTACAATTTGACGCTGCTTTTGTGCCAGGGGTCGCTGCCAAAAAAGCACCTGAATCACCGGTAGCTGGGAAAGCCAATGTCTTTGTCTTTCCGGAATTGCAATCAGGCAATATCGGATATAAGATCGCACAACGTCTAGGTGGCTTTGAAGCCGTCGGTCCGATCTTACAAGGGTTAAATCGCCCAGTTTCAGACTTATCACGGGGATGTGACGAAGAAGAAGTCTATAAAGTATCATTGATCACCGCCGCACAGGCAGCAGATGGGAAGTAACATGGAATTTCAAGTAAATAATGCAGAACAGACACAAGCACTCGCGCAAAAATTGGCCACATATTTAAAGCCACAAGATCTTATCTTGTTAGATGGTGATCTTGGAGCGGGAAAGACGACTTTTACCAAGGGGTTAGCTAAGGGGCTTGGGATCAAAAAAAATGTCAAAAGTCCGACTTTCACTTTGATCCGTGAATACCATGAAGGGCGTTTACCGCTGTATCATATGGACGTTTATCGTTTAGAAGATACTGGTGGGGCTGATCTGGGGTTAGAAGAATATTTTGATGGTGAAGGTGTCAGTGTAGTTGAGTGGTCACAATTTGTCGCCGATGAACTTCCAGCACAATATTTGGTCGTCAAGCTGTTAAAAGATGAAACAGATGATGATAAGCGCACATTAGTCTTTGAACCCCATGGTGCTCGCTATGAACAGCTGATAGCTAATTTATAGCTGGTAACAAGGCTGTGAAATGAGACGCTATCTGGGCTTTAAAATAATAGTTTTGTTTGCTAATACAACAGCAAGGGACCTACCATGATGTTTGATCGTGATAGGTCCCTTGTTGTTTATCCGGTGTTGACCATATTGGTGCTTTTGTTATTTATTGTATTGACGCACAAAAGGCTTTAATTTTGTTGGACCAAATTCTTTAACTTGGTGTAATAAGATCTCAGCACAAGCATGACTATCAAAAAGCGCATTGTGGTGATGTTTTAGGTCGATCCCTAAACTATCACAAACGGTGTTTAACTTGTGATCAGGTAGATCTTGATAAAATTGCTTACTAGTTTTGACGGTATCTAAAACCATAAAGCTCGGTGTTGCTAGATCATAAGTAGCTAGCGTTTTATTTAAAACACTACAGTCAAATGGTGCATTATGGGCTACCACTAATTGATCTGGGGTAAAAAAGCTACTGATGTGAGGCCAAAGTTCTGCAAATGTTGGGGCATTGGCGACATCTTTGGCTGTAATGCCGTGGATCTTGGTGTTAAAGCTCGAAAAGTTAGTCTGTGGATCGATCAAAGAATAAAGCTCATCAACGATCTGACCATCGCGGACAACAGAAAGTGCTAATGAGCAGGCACTACTTCGTTTAGCATTAGCAGTTTCGAAATCAAAAGCAATAAAATTCATTGATAACTTCCTTTCATATCATAACAAATTCAATTTAGTTCATCGGTTTCCAGTAATATTGGACAGTGATCAGAACCTAAGATCTCAGGTAAAAGCTGGCTGTCTTTTACTTGGGGAAGTAAAGCATTGGAGCAGATGAAATAATCTATCCGCCAGCCAGCATTGCGTGATCTAGCATTGAAACGATAGCTCCACCACGAGTAAGCCCCAGTTTTATCAGGGTAGAAGTGTCTAAAAGTATCGGTGAAGCCCCGCGCTAATAAAGCAGTCATTGCTTGGCGTTCTTGGATACTAAAACCAGCATTTTTTTGATTTGGCTTAGGATTTTTGAGATCGATCTCATTATGAGCAACATTTAGGTCACCACATAAGATAATTGGTTTTTGGGATGCTAAGTCGGTTAGATAGTCACTAAAAGCCGCTTCCCATTGAAGGCGAAAATCCAAGCGCTTTAATTTATCTTGCGAATTAGGGGTATAACAGTTTACAAGATAAAAATCTTCATACTCTAGCGTTAAAACACGACCTTCTTGATCGAATTCAGTGATCCCAAGACCTTTGGACACAGTTAGTGGTTTTTTCTTGGTAAAGATGGCTGTACCTGAATAGCCCTTTTTTTGCGCATAGTTCCAATATTGATAGTAATTAGGGAGATCTAGGTCAACTTGACCTGCTTGGAGTTTGGTTTCTTGTAAGCAGAAGAATTCAGCATCTAGAGCGGTAAAAACTTCTAAAAAATTTTTCTTTAGCACAGCTCGTAAGCCATTCACATTCCATGAAATAAATTTCATCAGCACGCCTCACTATTAAATAAACTTATTTACCTAAGGATAAGACAAGGACTATCGCAAGTCAAAATAAAAAATGTTAAAATTAAGAAGATAAAAGAGATTTAAAGGTGTAAAACATGACAATGACAATAAATGAAAAAATCATAAATGAATTTCCTGAGATCAAGATCCGTTTAGCTGAACCGTTATCCTTGTACACCAACACAAAAACAGGTGGACCAGCGGATATTGTGGCATTCCCCACAACGGGCAAACAAGCTCAAGCTTTAGTTTTATTTGCTAAGGAAAATGACCTGCCTTTGACTGTGATCGGTAATGCTAGCAATTTGATCGTACAAGATGGTGGCATTCGTGGGCTAGTGATGATCTTAACTGAATTAAATGAGATCTGGTGTGACGGGAGCAAAGTACATGCTACTGCGGGGGCCTCGTTGATCGAAACGACCGAAGTAGCGTATCAACACGGCTTGACTGGTTTAGAATTTGCAGCTGGTATTCCAGGTTCGATCGGAGGAGCGGTCTTTATGAATGCCGGAGCTTACGGTGGTGAGATCAAAGATGTCTTAGCTAACGTTACGGTGGTGACGCCTCGAGGTGAGCTGAAAACTTACACTAACGAAGAACTAAACTTTGGTTATCGGATGAGCCGTTTACAAGCTGAAGACGATATCGTATTAGAAGCCGTTTTTGAATTGGCAACAGGTGACAAACAACAGATCCGGCAACGTATGGATGAACTCAATTTCTTGCGGGCATCTAAACAACCGTTGGAGTATCCATCATGTGGGAGTGTCTTTAAGCGCCCAGTTGGCCATTTTACGGGGAAATTGATCCATGACGCAGGGCTTCAAGGTTTTACGATCGGAGGGGCGCAAGTATCTAAAAAACATGCGGGCTTTATCGTAAATATCGGTGGGGCAACAGCGACAGATTATTTGGCTGTGATCAAGCATATTCAAGCTGTGATCTTAAAAGAATTCGATGTACGCTTGGAGACTGAAGTTCGGATCATCGGTGAAGAAAAATAAAAAATAAGGCTGTAGCAAAAGACCCATCATGACTTTGCATCGTGATGGGTCTTTTGCTATCTGTATAGCACTACTGATTACATTAGTTCGCATACTTTATGTTAGAGAAGCTTATTTTGACTGTCATACTGGTTGATCAACTGGCGGCCAATAGCGATCGCAGCCCAAATAATGAGTTGAATGATCGTCATAAAGATCACAAAGATCAACATGCGTGGGTTCCACATCGCAATGAGTTGCTTGATGACGGCATCAGGCTCGATAAAAAGATAGGCTGTGTGAAGTCGTAAGAAACGCCCCACATAGATCCCGATCGAAGCGGCTAAAGTCAAGATCAAAGCAAGCGATGTGCGCGGGATCCAGCCCCGTAATTTGAAACGGGCTTGAAGTGTTTGAGCAACATGCTCTAAACTCCAGATCCCCATCAGCGCACAACCAAAAGCGCTGGCGACTAGATTGGTAAAATTGAGCCACATGTGAAGATCAAAGCTCATTAAGCCATTAGTGGGATCATACGGATCCATCCGCGCTAAGTGAAAAAGATCAGTGATCACATAAGGGGCATTGGGATAGAATAAAAGCCACAGTAAAAATAACCCCCAGTAGATCAGTTTAGGTTGTGTTTTGTGCATATGCATGGCGATCTCGATCGGAATATAGCCGAGGAATGTATTTAGCAAAAGAAAGCTGTAAAACGATCCTTGCCGATAAACGGTCAAATAAACATAGAGCATATATAGCCAAAACGTGATCCTAACGATCCAAGTCAATTTTTTTGTCATAAAAATCACCTGCCATTATTGCCCTCTATTGTAGCAAAAAACAGGGACGATGAGTAATCTTTGACTCGATTTAGCGAAATCTTAATTATTGGGTGAATAAGTATTCCCTGCCCCAAAGTTTGTGATCCATGCTATAATACAAATTGTTGAAATGTAGCAGAGGGGGGAAATTATGTCTATTGATTGGAGCAATCTATTTTCATGGCAGAATCTAGTTAGTTTACTAGATGTTCTAGTCGTTTGGTATGTGATCTACATGCTAATGATGCTCTTACGTGGAACCAAAGCGGTCCAGCTTTTTCGTGGGATCGTAGTTATCATCTTGATCAAGTTAGCGAGTTGGTATATCGGGCTTGAGACTGTTTCTTGGATCATGGACCAAGTGATCAATTGGGGGATCATCGCGATCATCGTGATCTTCCAGCCCGAGATCAGGCGGGGCTTAGAGCATCTAGGCCGCGGATCGTTGTTTGCCAATTACAATAGGAAAGAAAATGAAGCCGAGATAAAATTGGTCGATGCGCTTGATCAAGCGATCCAATACATGTCAAAACGGCGGATCGGGGCCTTGATCACAGTACAAATGAATACGGGGCTAGATGATTATATCGAAACCGGGATCCCACTGGATGCCGATGTCAGCGGGGCATTATTGATCAATATCTTTATCCCTAATACTCCGTTACACGATGGAGCGGTCATCATTAAAGATAATCGGATCGCCGTTGCTGCGGCTTACTTGCCTTTATCTGAGAGTAATTTGATCCCAAAGGAATTAGGTACCCGGCACCGAGCGGCTGTTGGCATCAGTGAAGTGACTGATGCTTTGACGATCGTTGTCTCTGAAGAAACGGGTGGGGTGACGATCACTAAAAATAATGAATTGATCCGTGATCTAACGCAACAAGATTATCGTAAACTCTTGTATAATGAATTAGTACCAACACAAGAAGAAAAAACGAATGCCGTTGCGCGCTTTTTTACTGAGATCTTTGGTAAGAGGGGGCAAAAACATTGAAATTTGACAAACTTTTAGGTACTAAAAACATGTATCGGTTGCTCTCGCTATTTTTTGCGCTACTCTTATTTTTCTATGTTAGCTATCAAAGGCTAGGAACAACGCGAGTCTCGGATAAAGAGGTTGCTAATTCAAAATTGACAACGACTAAGACGTTATCCCTTAAAGTTCCGTTGACATTAAATGTTGATAATAGTAAGTATTACGTTACAGGTTATCCTGAAGAAGTCAAAGTCGATATTTCAGGACCTAGTGCGCTAGTTACGACATTGGACAATACCCGGAATTTTGAAGTTTACGCTGATCTATCGGATCTAAAATCAGGTACGCACACCGTTAAATTAAAGACAAGTGGTTTCAATAAAGAATTGAGTGTAGCTTTGTCACCTGAAAAGATCAAAGTCAAGATCGCACCTAAAAAGACGGCCAAGATGCCGATCCAGGTCAGATATGATACTAGTTTGATCCAAAATGGTTATGTGGCGGGAAGTCCGTCTCTAAGCACCCAAACAGTTGATGTGACTGGGGCTAAAGCTGATATCGATAAGCTAGATAGTGTAGTAGCTAATCTCAATTTACCTGAAAATAGTCACGGTGATTATGGGCGTACCGTTTTATTACAGGCGTTAGATAAAGAAGGGCATTCCTTACCCGTTAGCTTATCGCCAGAAACGGTCAAAGTCAATTTGCCGATCAGCCAAGCGACCGCAACTAAGGAAGTCAAATTAGAACTAGTGACTGAGAATAATGGCGTTCCTGGCAAAACATATCAGCTTTCAACTGAAACTAAGACGGTCAAATTGCGGGGAACTAAGAGTGCTTTGGATAAGCTAAATAGTTTGCGGGTCCCAGTCTCTGTTACTGGAGTCAATGAATCAACAACTAAGACGGTCAGCTTGAGTCCGACAAAAGCGGGAGTCGCTAGTGTTACGCCAGCTTCGATCGTCGTTCAAATAACAGTTGATGATGAGCAAGACCAAGATTCGCTTGAAAGGGCACTACCAACGAGTTCGAGTTCAAGTAAGGTGGCGGAAAGTACAAGTTCAAGCCAGCAAAGTTCAACGGATGAGCTAAAAAATGATACGTCTGAAACTTCCAGTGCAGCAAGTGGTTCAGAAGTTTCAAGTGATCAAACTACTAATTAAAAATGAGTATATAAAGAAATGAGGATTTAAGATGAAATATTTTGGGACTGATGGTGTCAGAGGAATTGCAAATCAAACATTAACACCAGAATTAGCATTTAAATTAGGACGCTGTGGGGGCTATGTTTTGACGCAACATGCTAAAAATAGTGAACAACCACCACGAGTCTTAGTCGCACGTGATACTCGGATATCAGGCCAAATGTTAGAACAAGCATTGATCGCGGGGCTTCTTTCAGTCGGGATCGAAGTCTTCTCACTGGGTGTGATCACAACGCCTGGTGTTGCCTACTTAGTTCGTTTACAAGCCGCTGATGCAGGTGTTATGATCTCTGCTTCGCATAATCCAGTTCAAGATAATGGGATCAAGTTCTTCGGGGGCGACGGTTATAAACTATCTGATGACCAAGAAGAAGAGATCGAAGCGCTACTTGAAAAAGATGAAGATATTTTACCGCGTCCAGCAGCTGAAGGCTTAGGAACTTTGAATAATTATCGTGAAGGTGCATTGAAGTATACGCAATTCTTGGAACAAACGATCCCCGATGACCTTAGTGGAATGCGGATCGCTGTTGATGGGGCTAATGGGGCAACTAGTTCTTTAGTTTCACGTTTGTTTGCTGATCTTGGGGCTGAATTTGAAACAATGGCTACAAGTCCAGATGGTCTAAATATCAATGCTGGTGTCGGGTCTACTCATCCTGAAGCTTTAGCTAAATTTGTTTTAGAGACTAAAGCTCAAGTCGGAGTAGCATTTGATGGTGATGGCGATCGCTGTATTGCAGTCGATGAATTAGGAAATATCATCGATGGTGACAAGATCATGTATATTTGTGGGAAATATATGAGTGAACGTGGTCGCTTGAAAAAAGATACGATCGTAACGACTGTCATGAGTAATATTGGCCTTTATAAGGCAATGCAACAACATGAATTGAATTCCGTCAAGACTAAGGTCGGTGACCGGTATGTGGTCGAAGAAATGCGTAAGAGCGGCTACAACGTTGGTGGTGAACAATCAGGACACGTAGTCTTTTTAGATTTCAACACGACTGGTGATGGAATGTTGACCGCACTTCAATTATTAAATGTGATCAAACAAACTGGCAAGCCACTTTCAGAGTTGGCTGCCGAAGTGACGACTTACCCACAAGAATTAGTCAATGTTCGCGTGACAGATAAGAAGTTAGCCCTTGAAAATCAAGCTATCAAGGATATTATTGCCCAAGTTGAAGAACAAATGGGCACTGAAGGACGCGTGCTAGTTCGTCCTAGTGGTACAGAAGATCTCTTGCGTGTAATGGCAGAAGCGCCAACTAAAGAATTGGTACACGACTATGTGATGCAGATCGTAGATGTCGTTAAGGCTGAAATGGGTATCGAAGAATAGTCTCAAAAAAAGCAGGTGTATGCACCTGCTTTTTTTGATATCTCACTTTATCTAAATAAATTGATTATGTAATTTAAGACTCTAAATGCCAAGTAGATACAGCTAGTTACGATGAAAAAATAGAGTAGGGCAAATAAGATCGGAACAAACCAAGCATTGGTATGAAACAATACTAACATAGTCTGAAGTTCAGCCTTAGCGCTTTTTGTTTGATCTAAGAGTAAAAAAACTAGACGAACAAGCGAAATGAAGCATCCTAAGTAAAGGCTTGCTTTGAATTGGGTACGATTGATCATGAATAGTAGCCAGGCTATCTGCGTTAGCTTAAATAGCGAATCCTTTCTTTATCTATTACTAAAACGTTTAGACTAGCGAAGCCTAAAGGGTTAGAACTATAGATTTATTATAATATGGATAAGCTGACTTGAGTAGGGATTTTTTGAAGGACAATAAAAATTTAAAAGTTTGAGAGTTAAAGTTTGACATCGCTTTCAAAAAAGTATATTGTGAGAGTGTAAGGTATGATTAATTACCTTCTAATCAATTCTCTTTCTCTCTTATGCCACCGCTGTAGTCTTACTAGAAGCTACAGCGGTTTTTGTGTATAATGAATGGGACTTTTGATAAAAGAGAGGATGCCGTTATATGAAAAGTAATGAAACTTTGAATTTGATCGAAGAGATCACACGTAAAGATGGCACTAAATATTACGAGATCTCCAATATCCCACAAAACGGTCGGGCCGAGTTAGCTGCTGTCCGGGGATTTATTGAGAGTGTTAGGATCTTACAACTGAATATCCCACGTTCAAGTAGTTTGATCAAGTACGAAAAATACATCAACGAGAATTTTGAAATGCCAGCTGAAGATTTTGATCATTTTGAAGAATGGGTAAAAACACCCGAAATGCAAGAAGTTGTAAATACGATCTTGCGGGAAAATCATATTGCATAATTATATATAAAAACCAGAGTCAAGAGATAATATTCTTCAAACTCTGGTTTTTATTTTATCTTTAATATTTTATATATTAGCAAAATATTAACTAAAGGCTTAATTCTTAAAATTTAATTATACACCTTGATAAAGTAGGTATCAAACGAAAACCCCTGTAAAAATACAGATGTTTTTAAATGTCTTAACAGAATGTTATATATTTTTTTGTTAAAAATACAGGGTATATTTCTAATGTTTTTAAAATTGATATGTTATTATGTATATAGGATATGTGTTTATTATTTTGATAAGGAGGAAAGAGAAATGACCGCTGGTTTTGATTTGTCTCAGGAAATGGAAACGTTTGCTCGAGGCGAAAATTTTCATGCACAAACTTTTCTGGGGGCACATCCAGCTGCAAAAGCAGGATATGTCTTTCGTGTGTGGGCCCCGAAAGCTCAACAAATTTGGCTAGTTGGCGAGTTTAATGATTGGCAAGAAGATCTGCCAATGAAGTTGGGAGAGCATGGTATTTGGAGTGTGGTGGCGCCAAATGCTAAACATGGACAAATGTACAAATTTAAAGTCAAACAACATGATGGTCGTATCGTATATAAGATCGATCCTTTTGCCTTTCGTTTTGAAGAGCGTCCAAATGATGCATCGATCATCTATGATATTCCAGAATATAAATGGCATGATGGTTTATGGCGCGGACGTCATAAACGTTCGAATTACTTTGAACGACCAATGAACATTTATGAGGTCCATCCGGGTTCATGGAAGTCACATGCTGATGGTACTTTGTATACGATCGGGGATCTGACAAAAGAATTGATCCCATACTTAAAGAAAATGAATTATACCCACGTTGAATTTATGCCTTTGATGGAACATCCCTTAGGTGCTTCTTGGGGGTACCAATTGATCGGGTATTTTGCGGTCAGTTCAGCTTATGGAACTCCAGAAGAATTTCAAGCGTTCGTTGATGCGTGTCATAAAGAAAATATTGGAGTGATCGTGGATTGGGTCCCAGGTCATTTTTGTATCAATGATGATACCTTACCATATTACGATGGGACTCCGACTTTTGAGTATGAAGATCCAGATCGAGCTAAAAATATTGGTTGGGGTTCGCAAAACTTTGACTTGGGTAAACCAGAAGTTCAATCTTTCTTGCTTTCAAGTGCCTTTTTCTGGATCGAAAAATTCCATTTGGATGGTTTACGGGTCGATGCAGTCTCCAATATGATCTATTTGGATTATGATGAAGGTCCTTGGAAACCAAATATTTATGGTGGGAACCGAAATTTAGAAGGATGGCATTTTTTACGCAAATTAAACAAAGAAGTCAAGTTTGCTCATCCTAAAGTGATCTTGATCGCTGAAGAAAGTTCGGCTGGGACCAAAGTGACGGGCATGTTAGAAGAAGATTCGTTAGGCTTTGACTACAAGTGGAATATGGGCTGGATGAATGACGTCTTGAACTTTTATCAAATGGATCCACTCTTTAGAGGCGATCACTTGGATATGTTGACCTTTTCTTGGATGTATCGTTTATCGGAAAATTACATTTTGCCATTGTCTCATGATGAAGTCGTCCATGGTAAGAAGAGCTTGTTGCACAAAATGTGGGGCGGGGATCGCTACAAGCAATTTGCCCAACTTAGGAATTTACTCACTTATCAAATAACACACCCCGGGAAAAAATTACTCTTTATGGGGGGCGAATTTGGACAATTCATCGAATGGCGCTACTACGAAGGCTTGACTTGGGACGGTTTAGATGACGAACTAAATAAGAAAATGCAACATTTTACAGCTAAACTCAATGAATTTTATCGTGAACACCGTGCACTATGGGAATTAGAGGATAAAGAAGAGAGTTTAGAAGTGATCGATGCTAATAACAAGACAGCGACCATCTTGAGTTTTATTCGGCATGGTAAACGGAAAAAAGATTTCTTAGTGGTAGTCATGAATCTCACTACGATCGAGCAGCAAAACTTTGAGATCGGCGTGCCTTATCCGGGAAGTTATCGTGAAGTTTGGAATACTGAAATGGAAGAGTTTGGTGGAACTTGGACCAAGCATAATCCATTAGCTAAGACTAAAGAAAAAGTCTTTAAGAACTATGATCAAGTGATCAGCTTGACCGTTCCGGCTCTAGGCGTCGTGATCTTAAACCCAGAAGATGTGAATTTACGCTACGTCAACAAAAAATATCTCGAATCTAAAAAAGCAAAGAAAGTTAAGGCAAAAACAGTCGCTAAAAAGCAAAAACAACAAGCTAAGGGGGGTAAAGGACAGCAGGAGAAGCGTCCGAAAAAATAATGAAAAACGAAATGTTAGCAATGATCTTAGCTGGTGGTAAGGGTACCAGACTAGGGAAATTAACGCAAAATATCGCTAAACCCGCTGTACCGTTTGGGGGACGGTACCGTATCGTCGATTTTACTTTAAGTAACTGTGTCAATTCGGGGATCAAAAATATTGGGGTCGTAACACAATATCAACCACTTATTTTAAATAATCATATCGGTAATGGGGCTAGTTGGGGCTTGGATCGTTTGGATTCTGGGGTCACGATCTTACAACCTTATTCAAATAATGAGGGTTCTAAGTGGTTTGAGGGTACTTCACATGCCATCTACCAAAATATCGACTATATTGATTCAATGGATCCAGAGTATCTTTTAGTTCTTTCAGGTGATCATATCTACAAGATGGATTATGAAGATATGTTAGCTAAACACAAGAAGAGCAATGCCGCGCTTAGTGTAGCCGTGATCGATGTTCCTTGGGATGAGGCTAGTCGATTTGGGATCATGAATACCGATGAAAATGACCGGATCATTGAATTTGAAGAAAAGCCAAAAAAACCAAAGAGCAACCACGCTTCAATGGGGATCTATATCTTTACTTGGGCTCGTTTGCGCGATGTATTATTGAATAGTTTCAAAAAAGACGTTGATATGTATGATTTTGGTAAAAATGTCATTCCATTTTACATTAAGAGTGGGGATAATGTACAAGCTTATCATTTCTCGGGTTATTGGAAAGATGTTGGAACGATCGATTCTTTATGGGCAACGAATATGGAATTTATCGACAATGAAGGCGATCTAAATGTGCGCGACAAAACATGGCCGATCTATTCGAAAAATCCGATCGCGCCACCACAATTTATTACTAATACTGCCCGCGTTAAAAATTCAATGATCGTGGATGGTTGCTTTATCTCAGGTAAGATCGAACACAGTATTTTAGCAGCAAATGTTCAAGTCAAAGAAGGCTCAGTCGTGAAGGATAGTGTTGTGATGACGGGCGCTTCGATCGGTAAAAATGTAATTATCAACCGCGCGATCATCGGTGAAAATGCAATTATTGGTGATGGGGCTGTGATCGATGGAACAGATGAGATCGCAGTAGTAGGAAATTCAGAAGTATTAGGGGTGACGATTAATGAAGGCTAATAAGATGTGTGCGATTTTAGGTAATGAGCATGAATATAACGGGTTATTGCCATTAACAGCAAATCGCCCACTCTCTACACTTTATTTTGATTGTAAATATCGGATCATGGATTTTGCGTTATCAAGTGCTGTCAATGCCAATATCAGGACTGTTTATATGATCTTAAATGAAGGTCGCTTTAAGTCGGTTTTTGATCATTTAGGTGGCAGTCGAGAATGGGGCTTGGACAGTATTGGGAGTTACCAATATCTTGGCTTTTATCAAGATATCTTACGCAAAAAAGCTGAAGGCAAGCCATATTTTAGCGATATGATCGGTTTTTTGAAGAAATCAAAGTCAGAATATACGGTTTTCTTTGGCAATAAGATGTTGTGTAATGTTGACTTGCGTTCGATCTTAGATGTTCATCAAGCCCATGATAGCAATATCACGGTTGTCTTTAAACGGGTACCTAAAGAAAAAATAGCACCTGATGATTGCATTTTGACGCTCGAAGACGATAATAGAGTTAAGCAAACGGATATTTTCAGCGAGCTTGATGAAGCTTCTGACCTTTACAACTTATCGATGAGCATCTTTTTAGTCAAAACTGATTGGTTGATCGATCTTTTGCATAAGGGACAAAATGCGGGCGCGCCAGCAAGTGTGCAGGAATTATTGAACCGGGAAATGACACGGACCAACACACGTGCTTACGAATATACAGGTTACTTGAGCAATATTTATGACATCAAGAGCTACTATGATGCCAACATGGATATGCTTGATCCCGAGCATTTCAACACTTTGTTGTTCTCCAGTCAACGTGTGATCACGCGAACTAAAAACGAAGTGGCGACTCACTTTTACGATTCTTCTGATGTCAACTCCAGTCAATTTGCGACTGGCTGTGTCGTTAAAGGTAAAGTCGATCGCAGTTTGATTTCGCGGCGGACTACGATCGAAGAAGGTGCTCGTGTCAAAGATTCTGTGATCATGAGTAATGCTCATATCAAACGCGGGGCTAAGTTGCAATATGCGATCTTAGATAAAAATGTTGAAGTAGAAGCCGGCGTCACCATTCAAGGGACACCTGAAAATCCAGTTGTGATCACAAAGGATAGTCGTATTGTGGCAGATATCTATGGGGGCGAGAACTAGTGAAGATCTTATTTACCGCAGCGGAATGCGCACCATTTTTTAAAACGGGAGGTCTTGGCGATGTTGCCGGGGCGTTACCTAAGAGCATGGCTAAAAAGGGAAATGAAGTTAAAGTCGTTTTGCCTTTTTACACAAAAATGCCAGAAAATTATCAGTCACAGTTGACCGATCTCTTTAATTTTTATGTTGCTGTTGGTTGGCGCAATGAGTATTGTGGTGTCAAAGTTTTAGAATTAGACGGTGTTGAATATTATTTCTTAGATAACAAGTATTATTTTGATCGCCCTGATCTTTACGGCTATTATGATGATGGCGAACGCTTTGCCTTTTTCCAACAAGCCGTGATCGAATTGATGGAGCGGATCAATTATATTCCTGACATCTTACATGTCAATGACTATCATACTGCCTTTATTCCTTTCTTATTACGGGAAAAATACGGTTGGATCAAAGATTTTGGTCATATTGCAACTGTGCTTACGATCCACAACCTTGAATTTCAAGGGCAGTACGGGCGCGATGTCTTGCCTGAACTCTTTGGCATGTCGACTAAACGCTATGATGATGGGACGATCCAAATGGGGACGGCCGTAAACTTTATGAAAGCCGGTATTTTTTACGCCGATCGGGTCAATACAGTCAGCCCGACTTATGCTGCTGAGATCCAGACACCTGAATTTGGGTGTGGTTTAGATGAAGTTTTACGGATGGTCAATTATAAACTTTCCGGTATCTTAAACGGGATCGATTATGATACTTTTGATCCTAAGACTGATAAAGCATTACCGTATAAATTCGATCGCAAGAATTTAAAGGGCAAAGCTAAAGATAAGGCTGCTTTGCAAAAGAAATTTGGTTTGCCAGTCAGAAAAGATGTCCCATTGATCGGGGTCGTCAGTCGTTTAACTTATCAAAAGGGCTTTCAGTTAGTGGTCCAAGAGATGGCAAATTTGATGCAATTTGACGTCCAATTTGTTTTATTGGGCACCGGATATGAGAATTTTGAGCATGACTTTACTTATTTTGCGGGACGTTATCCAGATAAATGTAGCGTCAGCATCAACTTCGATGTTAATTTAGCTCAGCAGATCTATGCTGGCTGTGACATGTTCTTGATGCCCTCTGCTTTTGAACCTTGTGGATTATCACAGTTGATCTCTATGCGTTACGGTACTTTGCCGATCGTTCATCAGATCGGTGGGTTACGTGATAGTGTGTGGGCTTACAATCCAATTGAACAGATCGGGACTGGCTTTGGTTTTGAGGAATTTTCTTCATTTTGGATGATGGAAGAGATCAAATTGGCGCTTAGCGTTTACAATGATCAACCAAAGGTCTGGCAGAAGATGATGCGTATTGCAATGGAATCAGATTTTAGTTGGGATAGTGCAAGTCAAAATTATTTAGATTTGTATACACAAATTTTAAGATAGTCACAAGGAGTTTGTCAGCTATCGGTTTATAAGGGAGGATACTTAATGAAAATCACACAGGAGCGTTTTGTACGCGAATTTAAGAAGCGGTTGGCAGAGAAGTATGCGCTTGATGTCAAAGATGCTGCTCCGATCGAGTTGTATCAGACTTTAGTTTCAGTGGTCAAATCTGGTTATTCCGAAATTTGGCGCAATACTTGGAAGAATTATGTCAAAAATGACCAAAAGCAAGTTTACTATTTTTCGATCGAATTTTTACCAGGTCGGTTATTAAAGAGTAATCTTTTGAACATGGGTTGGTACGATGTGGTCGATAAGGGCTTAAAGCAAATGGGACTTAGCTTGGATAAGATCTCAGAGTCTGAAGTTGATATGGCACTTGGTAATGGTGGTTTAGGTCGTTTAGCTTCTTGTTTTATGGATGCTTTAGCTTCAGATGGCTTGCCAGGTAATGGAAATGGTATCCGCTACAAATATGGTTTGTTCAAGCAAAAATTTGTTGATGGTTACCAGATCGAGTTACCAAATGAATGGTTGACTGATGGTAACAATTGGGCTGTTGCACGTGAAAGTAAAGCGGTCGATGTTTTGATGGGTGGCCAAGTTCATTTGATCGATAATGGTAAATATTTAGAAGCGATCTATGAAGGCGCCGATGTGATCAAGGCTGTGCCTTATGACACGGGGATCGTTGGTTATCGCAATGATCACGTTAATACGATGCGACTTTGGGATGCTCAGATCCCAGCTTCAGAAGAAGTTAAATATCCAACGATCGAGGACCGACGTCGGGTCGAGGATCTAACTTCAGTGCTTTATCCTGATGATTCGAACTATGAAGGCCGTATTTTACGCTTAAAGCAAGAATATTTCTTCACGTCGGCTGGGATCCAAAGCATCATTCGGCACTATAAGAAATATGATCGTCCGTTAAATGAAATCAGTGAATATATTGCGATCCATATCAATGATACGCACCCTGCTATGTGTGTGGCTGAATTTATGCGGATCTTGCTTGATAAAGAGCATATGGACTGGGATGAAGCTTGGCAACAAACAGTCAAGACGATGAGTTATACTAATCACACGATCATGGCTGAAGCTTTGGAAAAATGGCCTGTTGAAATGTTGGCAAAAGTCCAACCGCGTATCTTGCAGATCATCCAAGAGATCGATCGGCGCTATGCTTTAGAACTTGAAGGTAAAAAAGATCATGACTTCATCGAACGGACACGGATCATCAAAGACGGCATGGTCAAGATGGCTCATTTAGCAATTATTGGTTCACATAGTACTAATGGTGTAGCTAAGTTGCATACAGAATTGTTGGAAAATGATGTTTTACGTGATTTCTACGAATTGTACCCTGAACGTTTCAATAATAAGACAAATGGGATCACAGTTCGGCGTTGGCTCCAAGTAGCTAACCCTGAACTAGCTAAGACGATCGATCAAGCGATCGGAACGGCTTGGCGCTTTGATGCTAAGAAATTGCATGAACTAAAAAATCATGTTGGTGATAAAAAGTTACTAGAAAAGATCGGTAAAGCTAAACTCGATAATAAGAAGAAGTTAGCCGCCTTTATCAAAGAAGATACTGGCATCGAAGTTTCACCGCATGCGATCTTTGATGTTCAGATCAAGCGCCTGCATGCCTATAAACGGCAATTGCTCAACTTGTTACACATCGTTAAATTGTATTTAGATCTTAAAGATGATCCAAACCGCGATGTTGAACCACGGGTATTTATTTTTGGGGCTAAAGCTGCACCAAGTTACCACTATGCTAAAGCGATCATTAAGTGTATCAATGAAGTTGCCAATATGATCAATAATGATAAGACGATCAATGATAAGTTAAAGGTCGTCTTCTTGGAAAACTATGGTGTTTCATTGGCTGAAAAGATCATTCCGGCTGCTGATGTTGGCGAACAGATCTCAACGGCAACTAAGGAAGCTTCAGGGACTTCTAATATGAAATTGATGTTAAATGGTGCTTTGACAGTAGCGACCTTAGATGGAGCTAATATCGAGATCAAAGACTATGTTGGTGAAGATAATATCTTTATCTTTGGTTTGACAAAAGATGAAGTTTTAGAATACGAGAAGAACCATAACTATCATGCTACTGAATACTACGATAACGATCCGGTCATCAAACGTGTCTTGGATGCTTTCGTTGATGGGACGATCCCAAATATTGAAGTTGAGGGGCATGAGATCTATGATTCCTTATTGCGGGTCAATGATGAATACTTTGTTTTACGTGATTTTGCTTCCTATGTCCAAGTTCAAGAAGCTGTTAGTGAAGCTTACAAAGATAAGCAAAACTGGAACAAGATGTGTTTGGTAAATATTGCCAATGCTGGCTATTTCTCAGCTGATGATACGGTTGAAAAATATGCTAAAGAGATTTGGAATATCAAACCAAACGCAACTGAAATGAAGGGAAAAGCAAAAGATGTATATCCACTTTGATTCGTGGCAAGAAAAGTATAAAAAACCGTTTGGAGCGATCAAAGTTGATCGACCGGTAGAATTCATGCTTGAAGCCTATGACGTTGATGTTACTAGTGTTGAACTTTACGTCTATGCCGATGGAAAGTTGATCCCAGAGATCGTCATAATGGAAAATAAGAGTTCAGGGCGTTATTATGCAACCTATATCCCGAGAAAAAGTGGCTTGTATTTCTATTACTTTAAACTGGTGATCCGGCAACATGAACATGAACTTGTACGCTATTACTGTGCTAATGACGGAGGGCAAGGACAGTTGGTCGAGAGTAGCGAAATATTGGAAAATAATTCATACCAGCTGACCTGCTATGACAAAACGGTCAATGCCCCTGAATGGTATCAAAATGGGATCTGTTATCAGATCTTTCCCGACCGTTTTTATAATGGAAATCTAGATGGTTATATTGAAGGTAAAAAGCGAGATACCTTTATTTATGCAACGATCCAAGATGATCCGATGTACATCAGAAATCACGATGGCAGTATTGCCCGCTGGGATTTCTATGGTGGAAATCTCAAAGGGATCATCAAAAAGATCCCGTATCTAAAAAAATTAGGTATTTCGATCATTTATTTGAATCCGATCTTTGAAGCGGCAAGTAATCACCGTTATGATACTAGCGATTATTTCAAGATCGATCCGATGTTGGGCAATGAAAAAGTCTTTAAGGAATTATTGACTAAGTTGCACAAAGCTGGGATCCACTTGATCTTAGATGGAGTCTTCTCACATGTAGGACGTAACAGTAAGTACTTTAACTTTAATGGCAACTACGGTGAACATGTTGGGGCTGCACGGGATAAGAACAGCGAGTATTATCCATGGTTTAGTTTTGAACGCTATCCCGACAAGTACCGTTGTTGGTGGGGCAATGCAGATCTCCCAGTGGTAGATAAGAACAATCCTCAGTTTCAACAGTTCATCTACGGCGAAAAGAACAGTGTTTTAGCTAAATGGAATCAATTAGGCGTAGATGGTTGGCGCTTAGATGTCGCTGACGAGTTACCTGATCCATTTATTGCTAAGATCCGTAAGAATTTAGACGGTTATCGTGATCGCTTGTTATTAGGTGAAGTTTGGGAAGATGCTTCTAATAAAGTTGCTTATAGTCAACGGCGCCACTATGTCAAAGGTGACGAGTTAGATGGTGTCATGAACTATCCTTTACGCGAAGCGATCTTAGACTTATTAGAACAAAAGCGTTCCGCTGAGACGATCGCTAAAGAGATGATGAAATTACGGGAAAATTATCCATTAGACTTTTATCTAAATTCGCTCAATAATATCGGGACCCATGATACAAAGCGGGTCTTGACCGCTTTGGGGGGCGATGTGACTAAAGTCAAGCGTGCTTTTGAATTACTTTTCATGTTCCCAGGGGTACCATGTATCTATTATGGTGATGAGGTCGGTTTGCCTGGTGGAACTGATCCAGATAATAGACGCTTTTATCCTTGGGGGCGTGAAGATCACGGCCTTTTGGAGCACGTACGTTCATTGACGGCTAAACGTCAAGCTGAACCTGCTTTGATCAAAGGAGAATTGACTTTGCTAGCTGGTGAAGGTTTCTTTGGAGTTGGGCGCTACCAAGCAGGACGCAAAGTAGTCTATCTGTTGAATGCTAGTGAAAAAACAAATGGATTTTATGCTGATAAATTGCAACAATTCCATGATGAATGGAATCTGCGGGCAATGATGACTAAGGCTAACGGTAAAGAATTTGGACCGTTTGAGAGTATCATGTTAACATCTGATAATTGTTAAGCAAAATAGTGTTTAGAGGAGTGATCTTCTAGACACTATTTTTTTGTGAGCGCGGTGTTTTTTACATAATCTTTACATAACGACCCAAATGTTTTTACAAAAAAGGCATAAAATTAAAGGTGTAATTAACTCTAATATTTTAGGAGAAATTAGGATGAAAAAAGCAATTGTTAGTTTCGGAATGCTCTTTATGGCAGTCTTTTTTCTTGCGGGCTGTGCAGGACAAAAGAGTGATAAACAAAATATTACGATCGTTGGGTCAACAGCCTTGCAGCCAATGGTAGAAATGGCGGCTGAAGAATATCAACGTGATCACAGTGATGTAAGTATCACAGTCCAAGGTGGCGGTTCAGGTACAGGTTTGAGTCAGGTTCAAGCCGGGGCGGTCACGATCGGTAATTCAGATGTATTTGCTCGGGAATTACCCGGGATCAAACCTAAAGAACTAGTCGATCATACTGTAGCAGTTTTAGGACTAGCACCAGTTGTCAATAAAGATAGTGGCGTAAAACAAGTAACAATGGCGCAATTACGTGGCATCTTTACCGGTAAATACACAAACTGGAAACAATTGGGTGGTAAAAATCAAAAGATCATGGTCATCAATCGTGCCCAAGGTAGTGGGACACGTGTTGCTTTTGAGAATAACGTGATGCAGGGGCAAAAAATGTTGAAAGCTCAAGAACAAGAATCAAATGGTACGGTACAACGTATGGTCGCAAGTACGCCTGGTGCGATCAGTTATTTGTCATTTTCATACATCAATAAAGATATGACGGCGCTAAAAGTGGATGGGGTCAAACCAACTGCTGAAAATGTCAAAGATAATTCTTGGAAGATCTGGGCGTATGAACATATGTATACGAAGGGCAAACCAGATAAAATGACAAAACGCTTTTTAGATTATATGTACTCAGATGTCGTACAAAAGAATTTGGTGACAGCATTAGGTTACATTCCGATCAATGAGATGAAGATACAAAAAGATGCTAATAACCAAGTAACACCAATTATCACAGATGAGGTGAAACAAGATGGATCCAATTAGAGAAAAAATTTTAAAACCGTCTAAGGAGACGCGTCAAGACTTCGTGGGTAAAACACTGAGTTATGCCAGCATTTTCTTGATCGTCGGAGTTGTGTTAGCGATCTTTTTATTTGTTGCTTCAAAGGGGATCGCGACTTTTACGCAAAATAAAGCTAGTTTAGTGGAATTTTTAACGGGAAGTGAATGGAATCCAGGCGCTAATGGACCAAATGGGCGGCCACTAGTTGGGGCTTTACCAATGATCTTAGGCTCTTTTGGGGTAACCTTATTGGCTGCGCTATTTGCGACCCCATTTGCGATCGGGACAGCGCTTTACATGACTGAACTTTCGTCTAAAAGAAGTCAAAAGTTCATGCAAAGTGTCATCGAATTATTAGTTGGGATCCCATCAGTTGTTTACGGTTTTATCGGCTTGACGGTCGTTGTTCCTTTTGTGCGTGATCATTTTGGCGGTTCAGGTTATGGGATCTTGTCTGGGTCGTTTGTGCTCTTTGTGATGGTCTTACCAACGATCACTTCGATGACAGTTGACAGTTTGCGCGCTGTACCCAAGTATTATAAATCAGCTTCCCTAGCTTTAGGGGCAACTGAATGGCAAACGATCTATCGTGTCTTATTACGTGCAGCTTTGCCAGGGATCATGACTGCGATCGTCTTTGGGATGGCACGAGCTTTTGGTGAAGCGTTAGCCGTCCAAATGGTCATCGGTAATGCGACCCTGTTACCAGAAAGTTTATTGGCTCCGGCTTCGACCTTGACCAGTGTCTTGACGATGGGGATCGGTAATACAGTTATGGGAACTGTTTCCAACAACGCTTTATGGTCATTAGCGTTAGTCCTCTTGTTGATGTCACTATTCTTCAACATTGCAGTGCGCTTTATCAGTCGGAAAGGAAAGATGTAATCTATGAATACGAAAAAAGTAAATAAACTTGCTTTAGGTGTGATCAAATTGATCGCCGGGATCGTGGTCTTGATCTTAGCCTTTTTGATCGGACGGATCTTATTAAACGGTCTGCCCCATGTTTCGTGGCATTTCTTGACGACACCTTCACGTTCCTTTACTGCTGGTGGCGGGATCGGGATCCAGTTGTTCAACTCCTTTTATCTATTGGTCTTGACACTATTGATCTCATTTCCACTTTCTTTGGGTGCAGGGATCTATCTAGCTGAATATGCACCTAAGAATCGTGTGACTGAAACGGTGAGAATGGCGATCGAAGTTTTGAGTTCTTTACCATCAGTGGTTGTTGGGTTGTTTGGCTTTCTGCTTTTTGTGGTCCAATTCAAGATGGGCTTTTCGATCATCTCAGGTGCGATCGCCTTAACATTTTTCAACTTACCGCTATTGACGCGTAATGTTGAAGATTCATTAAATAACGTTCCTAAATTACAACGTGAAGCTGGCTTAGCCTTAGGTTTATCCAAATGGCATACAGTCACGAAGATCATTTTGCCTGAAGCTTTACCAGGGATCCTTACTGGGATCGTGCTTTGTGCCGGCCGTGTTTTTGGTGAAGCAGCTGCTTTGATCTATACTGCTGGTCAAAGTGCAACTAATATCGATTTTATGGATTGGAATCCATTTAGTGAATCAAGTCCGCTCAATCTTTTCCGGCCAGCGGAAACTTTGGCGGTGCATATCTGGAAGATCAACTCCGAAGGGATCATGCCGGATGCTGAACAGATCTCAGCTGGTGCGTCAGCTGTTTTGATCGTAGCGGTCTTGATCTTTAATTTATCGGCGCGTTATTTGGGCAATCGCTTGTACAAACGCTTGACTGCAAGTAAATAGATGAGGAAGATGACAATGAATGTAGGTAAATATGACTTAAATGAGACATCGATCTTAAAATTTGATCCAAAAGTTCAAGAAGTTGCGCTCTCGACCCATGATCTGCAAGTTTATTATGGTAACAAACATGCTTTTTTTGATGGCAACCTTCAATTTGAGCGCTATAAGATCACAGCTTTAGTTGGGGCCTCTGGGTCTGGGAAATCGACGTTCTTGCGTTCCTTGAACCGAATGAATGATGACGTAGCGACCGTGACAGGTGAGATCATGTATCGCGGGATCGATATCAACTCCAAAAAGATCAACCTCTATGAGATGCGTAAACAGATCGGGATGGTTTTTCAACGGCCTAATCCATTTTCTAAATCGATCAAAGAAAACATCACGTTTGCTCTTAAGGAAAATGGGATCAAAGATAAACAAAAATTAGATGAGATCGTAGAAAAGAGCTTGCGTGGGGCTGCATTGTGGGATGAAGTCAAAGATGACTTGAATAAGAGTGCTTTGGCTTTATCTGGGGGGCAACAACAACGCCTTTGTATTGCCCGAGCGATCGCAATGGGGCCTGATATCTTATTGATGGACGAACCTTGTAGTGCGCTTGATCCGATCTCAACTTTAAAAGTTGAAGAAACGATGCTTGAATTAAAGAAAAAATATACGATCATCATTGTGACCCATAATATGCAACAAGCTTCACGGGCAAGTGACTACACAGCCTTTTTCCACATGGGACATGTGATCGAATACGATAAGACAAAAAATATCTTTACCAATCCACGGATACAAGCAACTGAAGATTATATCTCAGGGAATTTTGGTTAGGACGAGGTTTATCATGGAAAAAGAAAAAATTATTACGAGTCAAAATGTTCATTTATACTATGGACAAAAAGAAGCTTTAAAAGGGATCGATCTAGATTTTCCTAAATCTGGTATCCATGCGCTGATCGGTCCTTCAGGTTGTGGAAAGTCGACTTATCTGAGATGTTTGAATCGGATGAATGATTTGATCGATAATGTTAAAATTACAGGAGCGATCAAATTAGACGGCCAAGATATCTATAGTCCTAAGACGGATACGGTCGAATTGCGCAAAAAAGTTGGTATGGTCTTTCAACAGCCTAATCCATTTCCGTTTTCGATCTATGAAAATGTTGTCTATGGTTTACGGATCGCTGGAGTCAAAGATAAACAATTGTTGGATGAGCGGGTCGAAACAAGTTTGAAACAAGCGGCTGTGTGGGATGATGTTAAAGATGACTTGCATAAGAGTGCATTAGCCTTGTCAGGTGGACAACAACAACGGGTCTGCATTGCCCGGGTGCTTGCGGTCAAACCAGAAGTTATCCTATTAGATGAACCCACAAGTGCGCTTGATCCAGTTTCAAGTAATAAAGTCGAAGAGATGCTTTTGACGTTAAAAGATGATTATACTTGTATTATCGTGACCCATAATATGCAACAAGCTTCACGGATCTCAGATACGACTTCATTTTTCTTGAATGGAAATTTGATCGAAACGGGACCGACGAAAAAAATTTTTGTTAATCCGAATAAAAAAGAGACTGATGACTATTTAAGCGGTCGCTTTGGTTAATTGAACAAGGAGGAATTTTATGCAACGCCATATTGATACTCAGATCCAAGCTTTACGTCAGGAATTTATCACAATGGGCCTTGAAGTTAAGGCGTCGCTTGAAAAAGCGATCAATTCACTTAAAGAAGATGATAAACAAGCTGCTAAAGAGGTTATCGAACACGACGAAGTGATCAACAATCACGAGACACATTTAGAGAAAAAGACAGCTCAGATCATTGCGCTACAAAGTCCAGTAGCCGGTGATCTTCGTGAGATCATTTCGATCTTGAAAGCTAGTTCTGATTTAGAACGTTTAGCTGATCACGCCGTAAGTATCGCTAAGAATGTGTTATTACTCAAAGAAGAACGGCGTGACGATGAGATCGACATGATGATCGTCAAGATGGGTGATAATGTTTTAACGATGCTAGCAAGTATTTTGAAAGCATACACTGAAATGGATGAAAAATTAGCGATCAAGATCGCCGAAATGGATGCCGGTAATGATGGGATCTTTTTGGATATCAGAAAGCGTGCGATGGGCTTAGTCAAGACGAATCCTAAATTTGCTGGTGAGGGCTTCGATTACTTGCAGATCGCTAATCACTTAGAACGATCAGGTGATTATATCACTAATATTGCGGAATGGATCGTATATACTAAAAAGGGTAAGATCACCGAATTAGGGCGCAACGATTTCTAAGGATTTTTACGCTAGCTTGATGAATTTTAATTAAAATCTTGGGAAAATAGTACGTTTTCTTAAGCAAGTGTGTTAAAATGTATGTGTACTCGAAAGTGAGTAATTTACTGTAAAATCTTTAGGAGGCTGTTTTATGTCATTCGTAAACGGTAGTGAAATTTTTTCTGCAGCTCGCAAGGGCCATTATGCAGTAGGTGCTTTTAACACAAATAACTTGGAATGGACACGTGCTATTCTTAAAGGCGCTCAAGAAAAGAACGTACCTGTATTGATCCAAGTATCAATGGGTGCTGCTAAGTACATGGGCGGTTACAAATTAGTTCGTGACTTAGTTGCAAGCGAAATGGAAGCAATGAACATCACTGTTCCAGTTGTTATGCACTTAGACCATGGTAACTACGAAGCTGCTAAGGAATGTATCGAAGCAGGTTTCTCATCAGTTATGTTTGATGGCCATGACTTACCATTTGAAGAAAACTTGGCTAAGACAAAAGAAATCGTTGAATTAGCACATGCTAAAGGTATTTCTGTTGAAGCTGAAGTTGGTTCTATCGGTGGTGAAGAAGACGGTGTTGTTGGTGCTGGTGAATTAGCTGACGTTGAAGAAGCAAAACAAATTGCTGCACTTGGCGTTGACTACTTAGCATGTGGTATCGGTAACATCCACGGTCAATACCCAGCAAACTGGAAAGGTCTTAACTTTGACCGCTTGAAGGAATTAGCAGACGCTATGCCAGATATGCCATTAGTATTGCACGGTGGTTCTGGTATCCCTCAAGAACAAGTTGTTAAAGCTATCTCAATGGGTGTTTCCAAGCTTAACATCAACACAGAATGCCAAATCGCATTTGCTGAAGCAACACGTAAGTACATCGAAGAAGGCAAGGATAAAGAAGGTAAAGGTTACGACCCTCGTAAACTTCTTGCACCTGGTACACAAGCTATCACAGATACAGTTGAAGAAATCATCGATTGGATCGGTACACCAGAAGCTAAATAATCTAAAGATTAAAAAAGACTCTAGGAATTTTCCTAGGGTCTTTTTTTAGATGTGATCGTGTTTACTTTTGTATTGCAATAGGTGTTCGCCGACCATTTTGTAGATCACAGCATTGATGATCACGTGTTTTGTAAGTTTGCTCAATGATAGACTGTTAGCTAACGGTTGGGCATAACCGCCATTTTTAAGTGCTTGATTGAAGATCTGAGCAAAACTATTATAGGATTCCTTGATCGAAAATTCATGCAACAATTGCTCATTGTAATTTTTGATCGTTTCTAAAGGATAAACAGATTTTAGAAGACTGATCACCAGTAATTCGGCTAAGTGAGTTGCATTGTACTTTTTCTTAACGGGACGTGACATGAGGCCTTTTTTGACATAACTGTTGATCATTGAAGGCGTCAAAGGTGCCCCTAAAAAGCCAGTCAAATAGCGATTGCCAAGATTGACCAATTGATCCATATATAGTTCGAAATCAGGAAAATCTTCCCAATAGGGCAATCGTTTATTCGTGAAACTATCTAATTGCTTTTGGATATTTAACTTCTCCATCGTGCTCGTCCTTTTATCTAGTTTAAGTGTATTATAACACATTGTTCTAAAATTTATTGATCTTTAAAAACTTTTAAACTAGACTTTAAGTCTATATATAATTGACTTAAATATTTAAAGAGTGTAGACTGAAAATAGATTTTAGAAGGTGGTGTCAGATATGGATCGACGTGAACAGATCACAAATGAAGTATGGAGTGCGATCACACATGGTATCGGGGTCGGACTGAGTATTTGGTTATTAGTGTTATTGATCTTAAAAGGGATCGCAACGCAAAATATTGTCAGTTTTACAGCATATCTAGTCTATGGCTTGTGTTTATTGAGTCTATACTTAGCTTCGACTTTATTTCATTGTTTATATTTCACCAAAGCCCGTCGGTTATTCCAAGCATTTGATCACTCCAGTATTTATTTATTGATCGCTGGCACGTACATGCCATATTGCTTGGTCGGGATCGGAGGTAAGTTTGGTTGGGGCTTATGGATCGCAGTGGCTCTCTTGATGCTTTTTGGGATCTTATATCATGCTTTAGCAAAACCTAGGTATCAAATCGTTGAGACCGTGATCTGTGTTCTAGCAGGGTGGCTGTGTGTGTTAGGTTTTAAACCACTATTTCAGGTATTAGGTTTTCCCGGGTTATTATTACTATTAGCAGGTGGCATTGCCTTTACCTTGGGTGCGGTCGTCTATAGTTTAAAGCTGAAATATGTTCATATTTATTGGCATTTGCTGGTGATCTTAGGCTCAGCGTTGATGTTTTGTTCGATCTATTTTTATCTATAGAATAAAAATATTTCATTTCCCAGGTGGAAGCGTTTGCGACGGGTGCTATTTAATGTTATCCTTAATTCAGAGGATAGTGTCTCAAGAAAGGAGAGTGGTACTCATGCCAACGATACAGTTGACAACAGAACAGCGCAGAGCGTTAGAGGGATTTGCTAACGAATTTGAAACGGTAAATGCCTTAGCTGACCGCAATCGGCAAAAGATAATTCTTTTATTATGTGAACGACTTCATCAAGGAATGACTGTTACTGAGATAACCAAAATGATGGCCATCACCCAACCAGCGGTTTCACATCATTTGAAGATCTTACGCGAAGCGGGTCTAGTTTCATTTAAAAAAGCGGGATTGCAAAGCTTTTACCATGTAACACTTGAAGCACCTTTAAAAAGCTTGGAAGATGCGATCCATCAAGTTCGTTTGACGGTGGATACGATAACTAAATAGTCAAAGAGTTGTTTCAGCTTGCACTAGGCTTTTAAGCAGGCCGGGTGCGACCGTTGGAACAAATTTTTTAATTATGAGAATATAAAAAGAGGCGCTAGAAATTTTCTAGTGCCAGAATGTAGACAAACTCTATTCAAAATGGATAGAGTTTGTTCTTATGTATTTTATATAACTATATGCTTAAAATATGTGAATGTGGAGGTGGGGGTCCCCAGTTTTTAAGATTTAGGCACATAAATAGTAATCCGACCTTATCGATTCCTACTTCTCTGGCGCACCTCAAATTGTGATATTTTTTGCCGAATCAAAATCTTTATCAATCATTTCTTTCTTTGTCTCATATTTTAACTTTGAGCCAGTTTGATGACTAATATCTTCACATTTTTTCCATACTATCTTGCCAAACGTGGCGCATAACAACTTTTTGGTGACGCAGTTTG
>NZ_BCVJ01000018.1 GCF_001591685.1 Ligilactobacillus murinus DSM 20452 = NBRC 14221
CAGGTAACAAAAAAGCATCGTTTTCCCGATGCTTAAGCTTTATTTAAAATATTACTATTTTATAACTCTACTAAATTTACAGTATCGCCTTCAAATTTTCCTTGAACAATAAGATTCACAACATCTTTTCTAGCTTTTAGCCCACTAAATGTGGATAAACTCTTTATTTCAAAAATGTCGCCTTGACTATCTTTGATCTTTTGTCCTACTTTAAATTTTAAACTAGGTACAGTAACACAAGTGACATCCTTAAAGTCCAAATAATAAACATCTAAAGCTTTCATCTGCCATCCCTCAAATCTTTAAAATCTTTAGCATAATTTTTGATAAGCAATTTTGTATCTTCGATTTCTTTTTCCGTCAGTTTTAATTATTACACAAATACGGAGTTAAGAATATGGCTACATATTGGAAAACAATAAATATAAATAAATCATGGGACTTCAACAATAAACGCTTCAAAAAAGCTAAGACTGAATCATCTAATAGAATTATCCGAGTCAATGATGATCTGTTAAACATTTTAAGCGAGCTTAAGCCAAATAATACTAAGCAAGTTTTTGATAGTGTATTTGGTTCAGTTCCTGGCTCTGGTGCGGTCAATAAAGTTTTACGTAAAGTTCTAAAACAAGCAGGTATTTCCATTATTTTCACAGTCTTAGACACTCGCATGTTGCGCTACTTTTGTATTATGGCGTTGATGTATATGCGATAAGTAAAAGATTAGGTCATGCAGACTTAACGACAACTACTAGAAAATATTCTTACTTGATCGATGAATTTAAAGCTAAATCAGATGATCATATTGAAGATTTGTTAAATAATTTTTCTACAAAAAAAGAGAACAAAAAGCCTATTAGCCCTTATTTTATAAGGTATTGCAATGCGCTTGATCGGAATTGAACCGATGACCTACCGCTTAGGAGGCGGTTGCTCTATCCTGCTGAGCTACAAGCGCAAAAAATAGAATAGTCATTAAAAACGACTATTCCATTATAGGAAGAATTACTTCTAAAGTCAATGATCCTAGTAACCGACCTCGATCTCTTTCAGTAATTTCATGAAATTATGCCGCCTGATCCACTCAGCTAAAGGTGAAAAGATCTTAATTTGTAGTTTAGAAGTCTGCTTTTTGACCAAACTTTCTTCACGATAATCAACTTTAACTTGATCTTTAGCTAACGGTGTCAATTCATAAGCTTCTTTTTTCACATAATGATCTGTTTCGATCTGCAAATGATAACTGCGATCTGGGATCAACTTGATGACCTTGAGTTGAGCTTTGGTCTGATGATCTAACTTAGTAGCATAGCTTAAATCAGATAACTCAGCCACAGTCAATTCGCGTCCTGTTTCTTGCTTGATATCATACAGGAGCGTATCCAACAAACGCTGAAATAAGTATTCGGCTGAAACATTCAAATTCATTGAAATTTCCATCTGCTCTTCCTCTTTCTGCTAGCTTTACTCTCAGTATATCACTTTATCTTCTTTGCACCAGTTATCTAACTTTTCTTACGTTTTCCTTTATTTTTTTGATCACGTTTACGGTTCTTTTTCCGCTTTTTCTTAGCAGATTCAGCTTGAGTTACTGGTTTATTTGGCTTTTTACGAACTGGTCGACTGGGCGCTTGTTTCTTTAACTCAGCTAACTCATTTTGATCTGTAACTAGTTGACGTTGATAAAGATAGACTGGCTCTAGTTCATAGCCCTTTTCTTTGACCAATTGCTTAAACATCCGCAGATCGCGTTCATTACCGATATTAATGACGGTCCCATCAGCACCCATTCGCCCCGTACGTCCAACTCGATGAATATACGTATTGACATTTTTAGGCAGATCATAGTTCACGACAGCAGGTAGCCCTGGAATATCTAATCCTCTAGCCGCTACATCTGTGGTCAATAACAACGCAACTTCTCTTTTCCGCAATTGACGTAAAGCTTGTTCCCGTTCAACTTGACGCTGTTCACTATGCAAACGTGCAACGTTAACATGTGCATGTTTTAACTTTTCGTATGCATCATTTAATTCAGCGGTTTGTTTGAAAAAGACTAGAGCGCAAAAATCATCTAACTGTGCCAACCTACGTAAAGCATCGACGCGCTTTCTTTGTGGAACTTCTAACAAATAATGCTCCACTTGACCTCGAGTATGATCAACTTGGCGAACATCGATCACAGTTGGTTCGATCCCAAACCAGCGATGTAATTCCGATAAGATCGGAGCTTTAGTGGCTGAAAAAAACGAAACAGCTGCCGTTCTAGGCGCATGTGTGATGATCTCACGGCAATCAGCTAGTGTTTCAGCTTCACCCAACAATTCATCTGCCTCATCGATCACGATCGCCTCTAGTTTATGCAATTTTAATTTCTTATCATTGATCAGGTTCAATAATCGGCCTGGTGTCCCGATCACAACTTCAGGTCGCTTTTTTAATTTTTCGATCTGGCGTTTGACATTTGCACCACCTATCAAAGATAAGACATTTAGCTCAAGTAACTTAGCCCATGGGCGGATCACATTAGTCAACTGGGCTGCCAACTCTTGCGATGGAGCTAAGATCAATAATTGCGTACCATCCTTAGGTAAAAGTTGTTCTAACAATGGCAAAGCGTAGGCTAAAGTCTTACCCGAACCAGTTGGAGCCAATCCCAACACACTCTTCTCCTGCGCTAGTAATGGTGCAACTTCCGCTTGGATCGGTGTTAGGGCTTCAAAGCCTTGTTCTTTAAAATAATTCTCAAATTTTGGATTCATACTTACCTTTCTCAGTAGTCGACCTCATCAGCCGGAAAAGCAAGTCCTGCACTTTGACGTAATTTATACAAGACATGATTTACTTCAACGGCTACGGCTAACCACTCCTGCTGTAACTGCTTATTTTGCAGTGAATCCGTATCTCGTAAAACCTCTCCAAAAGCTTTTGCTTCAGCCAACATTGGATTTTTAGCCGGATCCACTGATAACATTGTACCATTTCCTGTGGCATCGACCAATTCCACTTTTTGTAATTCAGCCGCATTATCCATCACGATCGTCTCTTTTAGTCCGTAAATTTCACCAGGCAGATATGAATTGGCTGTCTTACCAACATTTAAGACTACATCATAGCCCGAATAGTTCAAAATGGCTGTCCCAGAGCCATCGATCCCGTTGCGTAATTTTACTGGATAATAATGGACATCTTTGGGGATCCCAAACCAACTGATCGCATCATAGACAAGATATACCCCTAGATCTTGCAAAGCTCCACCTGAAAACTTAGGTGAAAAGACATTTGGTTCTGCTCCCGCTAAAAATTGATCATAACGCGAGGAATATTTTTTATAGGTCAAATTAGCCCCTTGGATCACAGGTAGCTCTTTGACTGCTTGTTTGACACTTTGGAAATTTGGCTCGTGAAAATGTCTAGCTGCCTCAAAGCAATAAAGTTCTGGATGATGATGCAAATATTTCTGTAAGACTTTGAGCTCTGCTGGGTTAGAACACATAGGCTTTTCAACGATCACATGCTTCTTGGCGTTTAAGGCTTGTAAGGTTTGTTCAAAATGCAAACTATTCGGCGATGCAATGTAGACCACCTCAAAAGTACCTTGTTCAAAAAATTCATTTAAATTATCAAAATATTCTGTTACACTTTTGAAATCTGCACCAAATTTTTGCGCTGTGGCTACTTTCCTTGAATATACGCTGGTTAAAGTAAACTCACCTGTAGCTTCTGCGGCTTCAACAAATTGCTTAGTGATCCAATTAGTACCAATGATCCCGAGTTTCATAATAAGTAACCCCTTTCATTTTTTCATTCGTATTTATTATAACAGACTTCGAAATATTAGCGTACTAAGAGCTGATTTGTCCCAAATTTTTAAGCTAAAAATATTCCAAAAGTATGACAAAATTTCTATTATATTTCATTTTCAAATATTACTGGTATTTTACTATTTTTACAGTATAAATCGTGGTATATTATACTCAATAAGAAAATTGGAGGGGTTGAAGCAATGAAACGCAAGGGCTTGATCAGTTTAGGCCAGACTTTATTCAGTAACGTGATCAATTTTAACAAGAAAAGCAAGCAACCACAGGTGTCTCTACCACTGATCTACGCCGGTAGTTGGCAATTTATCGATGAATTAAGTAATCGAACTCATTGTCTTGAGATCACGACTGACTTGCGTATTTTGATCGACCACCGCGAACTTGCGGGACAGATCCAGACCCTCACCGCTAAAGAACTGATTTTTTTGGATGGTTACGGCTATCATCTGCGGATCGATGCCGTTGATAGCAAACCCATCAGCGTCTATGACGAAGCTGATAACCGTGTCTATGAGCTAGTTGATGAGCTTGATCCTGACACACCTTGTTAATAGCACTTATAACCAGACTTCCTCAATACAGGAAGTCTTTTTATTTTGAGTAAACAAAATGCGGTGAGCCTGACTAGGCCTCACCGCATTTTAGATCCAACCATTCTTTTGTGCCAACATGACCGCCTCTAAGCGCGTAGTCGTCCCAGTCTTACTTAAGATCGCTGAGATATAATTGCGCACTGTTCCTTCGGATAAAAACATCCTTTCGGCGATCTCCTTTGTTGTAGTTGCTGAGCGCATCACTTGTAATATCTCTAGTTCTCGCTTGGTCAGTGGCGGCGTTTCAACTGCAAACATCCCTTGGACTAACCGACTTTCATAGATAGTTTGACCTACTAAAACTGCTCTGATCGCACTTATGAGAGTCTCACTAGGTGAATCTTTTAATAAATATCCCGCGACTTGCGCTTTGATTGCTTGTTCAAAATATTTTTGACGCGCAAATGTCGTTAAAATGATTACTTTTACCGATTTTTCTAGCAATGCCAATTGATCTGCGACTTCTAAACCGGTCAGACCTGGCATTTCAATATCTAGTAATGCCACATCTGGTTTTGAATCTAAAATACCATTTAAGGCCGCTTTTCCATCTGCGGCGATACCGACAACTTCAAAATCAGTTTCTAGTTCGAGCAACATTTGTAAAGCTTGCGCGATCATGACTTGATCTTCTGCAAGGTAGATCCTGACCATTAATTCTCAGTTCCTTTCTTTTTAGGGATCGTTAGCGTTATCTGAGTACCATTTTTCGCTTCAAAAGAGCTAGTCCCTGATACTCTTTCGATCCGTTGCTTCATCCCGATTATCCCAAACGAATCTTGTTTTTCTTTGAGTGAAAAACCGGTCCCATTATCTTTTATGATTACTTGATAATTGTACTCATCTTCATTAAATATCACTGTAAAAATATCAGCTTGACTGTGCCTGATAGCATTTGTAACGGCTTCATTTATATTTCTCGCAAATATCTGTTGGACCTCTTGTTTCCAATTCATAGCGCTCGTTTCATTTTCCACTAACAAAACGATCTTGGCCTGCTTTAATTTTTCACTTGCTTCATGTAAGGCTTGGATCAAAGTCTCATTTTTCAGATCACGTACGATCTGTCGAACTAATTTAAGATCATTTCGCGACTCATTTGCGATCTGTTCTAACTGTTCCTTAGTTTTCGCGAGATCTTTTTCCATAAATTTTTGTGCTACTTCTGCTTTAAGGGCTATCAGCGAAAAGCTTTGTCCTAGATCATCATGAAGTGCTTGAGCGATCCGATCACGTTCCGTCGCTAATAAACGTAAGCGCTGATTTTCTTCACGTAAAGCTTGCCGTTTTGCTTGTTGTTCACCCAAAGAACGGGAAGCTATCACTGGCAGTGCAGGCGATAAGATCAGCAAAGCGATCTCAAATATATCTATCTTCGTTGTACCGGTATACACTATATACAATATCCATGAAAGACTCACCCCTAGAGCTAGATAAAATGTCCATAGTAAGCGCTTGAACACTTTTTTACTGACAGGAAAAGAACCGATCAAAAATGAAGTAAAAACAAATAAAAAGATATAATTAAATACAAACGCAAACGTCATATCGATCACTAGTTGTATACTGACCCGCAAACTAAAGTGTTTAGCCGTCATAAAACAATCACGGTAGATCTTGATGTAAACTACAATAACAGCTAACCAAAAATATTTAGCCATCCCTTGAATATCAGTGATCACACTAAATGCAGGTAACATAAAGATCAGCCAAAAATAAGGTGCAAGACCTAAATATTGTGGAAATAAAATCTGTGTACGTAAAAATTTTTTCATATTCATTGGACCCTTCGCATCAACTTTTCACTTAAGTAGATCAAGCTACTCAACAGCCCGCTCCAAATAACGATACCACCAAAATAACCTAGCGTCAGTGACCCACCGTTAACTAATTCGCGTGCGATCTCAGCTACATAATAGACTGGGGTATGTCCACCGAGCACTTGGATCCAATGAGGCAAGAGCTCAAATGGCCACCATAGCCCACTAATGATCGCTAATAAAAAAACAATATTTCCCAAAACATTGACGGTATTTACATTACGCGTTGTTGCCAGCAAAACACCAAGCAACATCAAGGGGGTCGCCAAAAGCGGAATGACCAAAACTAAGATCGCCCATAGTTTTGCCGAAAAAACAATGCCATTGAAGATCCAGCCAGCCACGCCTAAAGCAATAACACATAAAACATTCAATAACCAAAAGCAACTTCCCACAGAAACGTAATACTGCCAGCGCTTCAAGGGTAGAATTTGCAACAACTTAGCATAGCCACTTGTATAGTCTGTTACCAGTGTATTAGCAACTGTTAAAACTGAGCCCAGTAAATTGGCATAGATCATCATCGAGACTAAATAATCACGTTCAAAGCTTGGATCATTACTAGACATGACCTTAGTGAATAATAAGTAAAACATAACTGGGATCAAGATGTCAAAAAATAAGAAACTGGGATTTCTTAAAATGATCCGTTTAAAATTAAATTTGACCTGCTTTATCATCGGCTCGTCCTCCTGTTAATTCGAAAAATAGCTCATTCAATGATCCTTGTTCAATATTTAAGTTTTCAATTGCTGGTAAATATGGCATCAAGCGTGGCAAACATTCATTTAGCTGCGTCGTTTTTAAAGTATAGCTCCCTGCATCAGCTTTGACCGCTAAGATCCCCGGTAGCTCAACAAATAGACTTTGATCCAACCGACTATCAAAACTAAGCGTCACCACCTGATGACCTTGTTGCAACTGTTGTAAAGTACCATCAAAAGCCAACTTTCCGTCTTTTAAGATCAAAAAACGTTGTGCGACTCCTTGTAATTCCTCTAAATAATGACTTGTGATCAAAAAGGTCTTACCTAATGCTTGCAAGTTTTTGATCTGTTGCCAAAATTTTTGCCGACTCACCACATCCATCCCTACTGTTGGCTCATCTAAAAAGATCAACTCAGGATCACCAGCTAAGCATAAGGCAAAATTTAAACGTCTTCTTTGACCACCAGAAAGTTTAGACAAAAATTGGTTTTGTTTATCTGCTAGATCAGCGATCTGTAACAACTCGGCGTAATCTTTGCTATTAGGATAATAGCTTTGCCAAAGTTTGATGACCTCTTTGACCGTTACTCTTTCTAATGAAAAATCGTTTTGTAACATGACACCGATCTTCTCAGTTTTTAAGTGCTTACTTCCTAAGATCTTGACTTTTCCACTATCCTTTGTGATCATTTGTAGCAAAACATTTAACAGAGTGGATTTCCCAGCACCATTTTTTCCCAAAAGGGCTACGATCTCCCCCCGATCAACTGAAAAGTTCAATTGCTTTAGGACTGGTTTTTGGACATAAGTTTTAGTTAGTCCAGCTACTTCGATAACTTTTTTCATTGGTCTCACTTCCATACTCAAGATAATTTCATTTTAAATGAAAGCTACTCTTGTCCCTAGAACCAACTGTCATGACATCTCATGACAATTGTCACAAAAAAACAGTCGTCCCTTAGATGACTGTTAGTTTAACAATTTATTCGATTGCTTGGTTTAGCATAATTTTGGCCTAAATAATAGGTCAGGATCACTAAAACAAAGAGGCCCACAAAGACCAAATAGCTGGACTCGATCCCAAATGTACCACCGTTTAACATCGCGTACCCAGAAACTGGGTGCGACTCTAGGATCACACTTGTACCATTGATCCCTGAAACTGGGGTACCAAATATCGGTCCTTCGGCAAAGTTCCAAGCACTATGAAACGCACCTGCTAACCAAAGATCACCGGTATAGGTCCGAAACAAGCTCATCAAGATCCCAAAGAGCGTCAAACCAATGAGCGCATTGATCCCGATCCCACTATTTCCTAAGTGAGCAAGGGCAAATGCCAAAGCCGAGATGAGGATCGCCCAACGTTTTGAAACTTCTTTTTCCAATCTTCCTTGTAAATAGCCCCGAAAGATCACTTCTTCAGTCATCCCTTGCATCCCAAAACCTAGCAAAAAGGCTAATAATACTGTCCAATTTGAATTTTGCCAGATGACACTCACACTAAATGCTTTACCCAAGACCGCGATCCCCCAGATCAAGGCAAAAAATGCTAGTCCGAGAACATATCCAGTCGCATAGCGCAAGAACGAGCCTTTTTTATCAAATGGCATGATCTGATGTAACTGCTTTGGATCACCTTTATACTCTTGTTTCAAGATGAAGACAACAATTATCTCACCGATCAATCCAAGTCCTAGGGCCAGTGGCGAAAAGATATCACCTAGATCACCTGAGAAAGCCGCCATCAATAACCCAGTAAAAATCATGATCAGTCCCATTGGGATCGATGATACGATCATCAATAGAAGTGTCCATAAAAAAATTCTACCGATCCGTTTTAATTTATCCATTTACTCACGTCCTTTTTTACATAAAAATTAAAACACAAAAAATAAGTAAAAGCTAGTAAAATGCGGTTATGTCAGAAGTCTACCATTGAAGTTCAAAACACCGATATCAAAAATCACATCTGACAAAAATAAAACAAGGAACTCACTATGATACAAGCTTTGCATCATAATGAGTTCCTCGTTTTACACCCCGCGCTGACTACATTTTCTTACATTTTAACGCTTACTTATTTAACCAAGCTTCTTTTTCATCTAAGAATTTTTCTACACATTCTTCCAAACTCAGACCAGTTCGTTCAGCTAAAACCGCTAGCCACCAAACAGATTCCCCGATTTTTTGGTCTAATTCATCGTTACTTGTCTTAGGCCAACGTCCTTGTTGATCCATCGTTAAGCGCCCCACTAAAGCGGCATCTGTTAGAAAAGCTAAGGCATCTTCTTCAATTGACCACCGTGAGCCATGATGCTTTTCTTCTAGCGCATGATACTTTTGCCGGATCGCATGTGAACGTGCACTTACTTCATTTAGATCCACTCAGTTATTCTCCTTTGTTGCATTTCCAGTAGCATAGTCGATCTTTAACCCTTTTTGAACATTAGGGATAAAAACATTATACTCCAACGAGCCATCACTTGCTTTAGCTTCTAAATGAGCGCCTGATGGTACTAAATTATTACCACTATAGATATTGGTCACCCGATAACGAACTGTTTTATTTCTATCTAAAGCTTTACGAACTAAACTTTCATAATAATTTTGACCAGTCGAATAGCTTGCATTAGCCTCATTAGCCCAAGCAGTTTGAGTCGCAATATTTTTGGGATTGCTCTCGCTGGCATCAAATCCACGAATATTTCCCACTAAAGCATATCCCAATAAATGCCCACGATCATAAGCATGATTATAGGCGCCACTCAAATTAGTCAATTGTTTAAAGCCTTGGGGTTTCCATTTAGTCGCCCCATTATTTGTTTGATGGCGATTTTTATATTGTCTAGTCGTCTTATTTAAAAGAGCATTGGCTACTGTGGGACGTTTCAAATTATCAACTTCATTAGTTGCATACGGTGCACTAGAGACTTTAGCCTTTAAATTCGTCTTATTATTATTGACGATAAAAGCTCCACTATTGTTCCATTTTAGGTTTTGTTGTCCGCCAAGTTGTTTAACAACATCAGGTGTCAAAACTGTTTGAGCTAATTGTTGTGATGGAGTACTCTTTTTTAATTCACCTGAGCCACTCGAGCTATTTTTTTGATGTGTGCGCCAGCCACCAAAATGAGTCGTTGCTTTTGCCGTTACTGGTGCCCCGATCGCGCCACTGAGCATTAAGGCTGCCGCAAATCCTGTCAATATTTTTTTAAACTTCATAATGTCCTCCGTAAAAAAAGACCAACAGAATCATCCATTGGTCTCTGTTTGTTCGATTATTATAAAATGTTGATATTATGTGCGCGACACTTTTCGATCATTTCTTTAGGCCAAATACTTGCTTGGACTTCACCAACATGCGCTTTACCTAATAACAACATACACAAGCGCGATTGTCCGATCCCGCCACCGATCGTGTATGGCAATTCCTTATTCAAGATCATTTGATGGTAGGGTAATTGCTTACGATCAAGGGCATCAGCTGCTGCTAATTGGGCTAACATCGAGTCCTCGTCAACGCGGATCCCCATACTTGAAAGTTCTAAGCGACAGTTGAGTGGTTCATACCAAAATAAGATATCACCATTCAAACTCCAATCATCATAATCAGGAGCACGTCCATCATGCTTTTCTCCACTCTTCAAGGTACCACCGATCTGCATCAAAAAGACCGCGCCGTGTTCTTGACAGATCTTATCTTCCCGTTCTTCGGGAGTGAGTTTAGGATACATATCTTCTAATTCTTGAGTAGTGATAAAGAAGATATCATCAGGCAATTTATTGACCGCTTCAGGGTATTTATACCAGACTTCATTTTCCATATGCTTGATCACTTTGAAGATCCGTCTGACCGTATCTTCAAGGGTCGTAACATTGCGTTCATCTTTAGTGATGATCTTTTCCCAATCCCATTGATCAACATAGCTTGAATGGTAGTTATCCAACGTTTCATCTTTTCGGATCGCGTTCATGTTAGTATATAGCCCTTCATGTAGCTTGAAGCCATACTGTTTTAGAGCCATTCGTTTCCATTTAGCTAAAGAATGGACGACTTCAATGGTATCATTTGGGATACTCTCCATCGTAAAAGATACAGGTGTTTCATACCCATTCAAATTATCATTCAACCCCGAACTCTTTTCTACATACATTGGTGCTGAAACACGTGATAAGCCAAGCTCTTTGCCAAATTCATCTTGGAAGGTCTCCCGAATATAACGGATCGCTTCTTGTGTCTTTTTGACATCAAGCTTGGGATCATAATCTTTTGGAATAATAAGATCCATAAATGTCATCCTTTCTCAGTTAGTTAGTTTAATTTTACCTTAAAATAATTAGATTGCAATCTTTATTTTTTGAATTTCGTACCTTATTTTTTGATTTAACTACTTCCAAACGTTTTCAATGGTGACGTTTTCAGCAAAATGTTATACTTACCGTAGTTTATAAATGAAAGGATGATCGTGATGGATTTTACTACACTCGTTCAAAAAAGGCACTCGACTCGCGCTTTTACTGATCAAGTTATCCCTAGATCACAGCTTGATCAGGTCATCCAAGATGCTCTAACGACACCATCTTGGGTCAATTCCCAGCCTTGGCGTGTCTATGTTGCCACGGGGAAAACTTTAGCTTTGATCAAAGAAAAACACCGTGAAGCAGTCAACCAAGGTGATCTCGGCCAACCAGAATATCCTGTTTTAAGTCGAGATAAGTGGGATCAACGTTCACAAGCAAACATGGCCGCTTGGACGACCGAATTTAAGCAACGTTTCCAACCTGGTGAAGTTGATTTTCGTAAAAGTCAAGCTGATCTCTTCAATGCCCAAGCACTCATCTATATCACGCTACCAAAAAACTTATCCCTTTGGTCAGTCCATGATATCGGTGCTTTTACCCAAACATTAGTCTTAAGCGCTACCGCTCAAGGACTTGCTTCGATCACTGCTTATGAATTAGTCAAATTTCCTACTCTTGTCAAAGAGATCATGGAGATATCTAGCAGTGAAACTTTAGCCGTTGGAGTGGCTTTAGGTTATGCCTCAACTGCACCTTTAAATAGTTTTAGTCCTAATAAGCTTACCTTAGAACAAGTTGCTACCTTTAAAGATTAAAAGTGACCCGTCCTTTCCCATTATAGAAAAGGACGGTCACTTTTTTTCTATGATCTTAAAAATTACATTCATCGACCGTTCCTGTCATCTCAGCCCAACGTGCAGCTAGTAGCTTGGCATAGCTCAAATCAGAGAGCCCATATGCTGCTAAGGAGTACCCTTCATTGATCTCGATCAAGATAGTCTTACCTGCTTTAGTGACTCCGAAATCAATCCCATAGCCAGCTGGTGCCTCAACTTCATACGTTGCAATACAATTTTTAACAATCTCGGGATCAAGATGCTGTTCCCAATCACCATAATATTGTTTGACTCCTAGGATATCACCGTAGCGCACATATACTCGCCATTCGGCTACGATATCGACCACTTCACTACAAATAACCGTAGCATTTTCAAACGATGATCCTAGGCCGATCAAATCTTTTGGTGTACGAATAACTTTGCCCGTGAATTTTTTCCCTTCAACCGGCTTAACAAATACCGGCCACATTTCAGGATGAGTATTAATGTAATCGATATGTGAGTACCAAATTTTTCGACCTAAATATTCTTGAACGATCTTAGGATAATTTATTTCCTAATATGCGATTCCTAACTGGTGTAATCTTTGGCGGATCGTACCTATTCCTCCGACAAAAATATCTTGTTGCTCAATTTGAGTTGGATCAAGTTCACTTAGCTTCGAGAATAATTCGATCTCAAAACCTAACTGCTCAAATCCCTTAAGTGCTTGATACGCATTTATGCTATATGGTAATTTATTTCTCCCCAATTGAACATAAACTTTCATTTTTTATCTCGCTTTCCATTCCATCTGATACTCTACTTGACCGGTCGCCTCATCCAGCTGTTCCTTTACCACGACAAAATCTGCGCGCCGATAGAAATTTAGTGCACGCTCATTTTTAGCATAGACAGCTAAGCTCAACTGCTGTTTTTGTTGTTTGGCTTTAGCTAACAGCTTGCTTCCGATACCTTTACCTTGTGCCTTGTCAGCCACAAAGATCCCCGCAATGTGATCAGCTTGCAGTCCGATAAAGCCTAGAAGCTCATTTCCCTCTTCATAGACCCAGATTTCAGCTTGAAGCAACATTTCTTTAACTAATGCATAGTTGTCCTGCCAATATTTAGCCGGAATAAAATCATGGGCTGAAATATTTGTAGCCAGCCAAAGCTCCATGACTTGTTCTAAATCATCCGTTTTAAATTTTCTGATCATAAACTAACCATTCCCTTCCATACCATGATACAATAATTGCACACAACAAAAAAGTGAGGACTTAATAATGGAACAGATCCATGAATATATACAACGTATCGATGATCCAGATAACCGTTTGAGCTTTGGCGACTTTATCAACTGGCTAACGACTGACTTTCCTGAATTAAAGCCAGAATACAAATGGAATCAGCCAATGTTCACCCATCATGGAACTTTTATCATCGGCTTTAGTGTGGCTACCAAGCATTTTACTGTGGCACCTGAAATGCGTACTTTTGAGCACTTTTTACCACAGATCAAAGACCTAAAGCTCAAACATGGCAAAAAGACTTTCCAGCTCCAATTTGGCCAAGATATCCCATACGACTTACTGCGTGCGCTCATCAATTATACGCTAGCAGACAAACAAAACGTTACTAGTTTTTGGGATAAACGTAAAGTTGGCGAATAAAAAATACCGTAAATCTCATTAATACTGCTATCAAACAAGGGACCTAGCTCGATGCACACACATCATGCTAGGTCCCTTGCTATTCATCCAGCGCTTGCCTGTATTGGCCCACACTTTTTAACTAAAGTTCTCTCAAAACAAGATCATATCGGAGTATTTCTCTCTACGCCTGTGGCTTGCGAATTTGTTCCGTCAACGGTTCATAAGAGCTGAGCAGTGAGAGCGACTCACTACTTTCTTATGCATTCCTCGACCGTGGCAAGTATTTCAACTTCCAACATCAACTCGAACATTCAGCATTTTCATATATTTGTATGATAACTGCCGCCTTGAGCGATGTACCTGCTTCTTTTCTTATACTGTTATTTCTAACATTCACAGCAACACACTTGGTTGGATATTACCAATGTAAACTGTATCCATCCCTGAATAACAGCAATATTGGCTTCTTCTCACTGAGCGTCTATTATCATGTGGAAAAGTTCAGTACGTTAATTCTGGGCTACATTTGCATACCTCTTGGCCTCTTTTGCTTTTACAAAACGCCATGATGTCACCACCACTTTGATAGTCACTAGCCAGTATCCCAACTAGCAAACTACGAGGGCTTAACCTCCGAGATATCTTAGCAAAGCGTTCAACTTCTCTGCACTAAGTTCGATATGATCTTGTTTTCAAAGAACTTTAGTATTATCATTATACACCCTTTATCTCTTTTGACAAGCTTTTTGATCAACAAAAACCCTCTTGCTGATCAAATGAGCCAAGAGGGAAAGTTAGTTATTCAATTATGATTACGCCTCTTTTGTCTTAGCAAATGCCAAGTAACCGCAAGCTACGGCACCTAATGCGATAAAAATAATTGCAGCGATCATGTTGCCTTTAGAGACCATCGTAACTGCGATCGTTGCAAACAAACTGATGATCGTCAATAAGATACCAGATTTTTGCAATGTGTTGAGTTCATTGAATTTGTCTTTGAAGCCAACTGCTAGCATCAATGAGCCTGCAAATGAACCCAAACCAAAGAGCACGTGTAAAACGATAAATAACATGTCCATCCCAGCACCTCCTTTTCCTTCTTTACTTAAAAATATACAGGATGTGTTAGGTAAACACAACTTTTTTGTCTTTTACACAATAGATCACTTTACCTACTCTTGTTCCATGATAAATTCAGCTAGCAAACTAGCCCGTTCGATCATTGAACTGACTTTAGCAAACTCTTGGTCTGTGTGCGCTCCATCACCGACAACGCCTACACCATCTAAACAAGGAACGCCATTTGTCACCATAATGCCTGCATCCGAGGCTCCGCTATCACCTACTGCTTCTAGCGTGAGCAAATTTACTCGCTGGGCTGTCTGTTTGAGATCAGCAAAAAGCTGCTTTACCTGTTTTGTTTCTTCCATACTGTCGATCTTAGTTCTGACCGTAACTTCAGTCGTGGTATCTAAAACAAGATGTTCTTGGGTGAGCTGAATGATCTTTGCCAACAGCTCCTTTCTTTGTTTTTCAGTTTTGAACCTAACACCTAGACTGACCTTAGCTCTGTCAGGAATAATGTTTTCACTTATCCCACCACTGATCATCCCACAGTTGACATGGATCCCCTGGGTCATGTCGGTCAAGGCAGCCAATTTAGGGAGCTTATCAGCTAACTCTAGGATCGCACTGCGCCCCTTTTGCGGTTCTATCCCCGAATGAGCTGCTTTACCATGCACCGTGATATCAATGATCATCCCGCCACGCTGGTGAGTGCTGATCTGGGTACACTTAGCAGCACCTTCCAAATTCAAACCATATGCACCCCCTGTAACTTCTTGTGCCATGATCGCAGCTGCGCGTGAATCAAAATGTAATTTTTCTTCATCACTTACAATGATCATTTTTAGCGGGCGTTTTAGCAAAGAAACTCGTTGTAACGCTTGGATAGCAAATAATCCAATGACCAAGCCGGCTTTCATATCATAGACTCCCGGGCCCAGCATTTTATCGCCGACTACCTTAAAGGGCCGTGCTGTGGCTGTTCCCACTGGAAAGACAGTATCTAGATGACCACTTAAGATCACAGGCGCTTGATCCTTAACGCCAGCTAACTCACCAACCAAGACCATTCCTGGCTTTCCTTGATCGATCTGGCGGATCTGCATCCCTAAAGACTGCATTTTTTCACTCAAGACCGTTGCCACTTGTTTGATCCCTGCTAGATGAGTTGAGGGACTGTCGATATTAACTAATTTTTCAGTTAAAGCGATCATTTCTGCTCGCTGTGACACTAAATATTGCTGGATATTTCTCATAATACCATCTCCTAATGTAAATAATTGATCGCAAAACCTGCAAAAAAGACTGAGATCAACGTTACTGTTACCAATCCTGCGGTCAACATCTTAGGCAAAAAATAGTTTTCTAAAGCATTTTGTTCAGCGGATGTCTTACCTAAACTAGCTGCGACTTCTTGTGACATGATCATCGTTGTCGGAAAGCCAAAGGTACACGTCAACCCCAAAGCGACCGCCATCTCAAACGAAACTTGACTGAAGCGACTGATCAATAACGCTGTCAAGATCACACCGACCGTACCGATCGCTAGACAGATCAATAAAGGTCCGATAACGATCAGCACTTGCTGGGGACTCGTATTAGCCAAACTATCTAGAATAACTACGGTCACTAAAAATGTTATCAGTCCACTTGAAGCTGTTTTTTCCAAACTCCCTTTTTCCAAAAAACCTAGCTGATAAAATATGATCCCGAAGATAAAACAGATCACTAAGTAATTTATCTTGCCGTGAACAACTAAACTTGCCCCATAGCTAAGCGAAGCGACCAAGCCTAATTTAGCTAGACACATGACTGGAGTTGTTGGTAGCTGTTGCAAGAATTTACCAGTTGTTTTAACTTTTGTTTCAGCTTTAGATTCGAATACACCTCTCTCCAAAAAACGTTGCGCCTCTTTGCGTAAAGCATAGGTCGCGATCGGAATCCCGACAAAATTTTGAAAAGTCAGCACGGCTAAAGCATAAGTCGTTAAAGTTTGCATGTGATGACTTTTAAGCGCGTTCAATAAAACTAAAGTTGCTGCATTTCCTCCAGCATATATCGGGGCTCCAATGATCCCATAATTCTTATGTCCCAACAAAAGTGCAACTAAAATTATCAAAACACTAGCACCGATAGCACAGGTAATCGCGATCATGACCACTTTAGATTGGCGTTTCAATTCACCAAGATCGATCGTTGTTCCCAATGATGTCAACATCAAGCCCACGATCGCCATCCCAAAAGTATCGATCCCACTGACAACAAACATATCTTTGGGCAGGATACCTAACCAAAATCCTATCAACGATAACACTGAGACTGTTAAAACCGTATCGATGATCGCATGAGTCTTTTGTGCGATCAACTCACTAAAAGCATACATGACCAAAACGGCCGTTAGATCTAAAACTACAGACATCTAAATCCCTCCAAACTCTATGTAAATATCGTTTCTCAATTTAGATACCTGTGATATATTCAGATACAAAAAGACCGCACAGCCTATATCAGATCTGTGCGGTCACTATTTATCAGAGTCAGCACAGGTACATCTTGAGAAAGCCCAAATAGATCGTACCTGTGAATACCACGAGATGCGATCAAGAAATGTACCAGACTTGCCAACTAGTTTGTTCATAACGCAGATTCATAGTATTGACTCCTTTCCTGTAATAATTGTCTGAATTATAGTTTTAGTAAAAATAAATGTCAAGCACCTATTTTTTGGGATTTTTAACGGCTTTAAAAATCTCGCCTTATTCCTAAAAGGATCTTTAGCAAAGAAAAATTTTACACACACATTTATGTAAATAAAAAATATTTTTCTTAGCATCCCATATTTCATAAAGTGTCATTTTTTAAACGCGATAAAACTAATGCGATCCAAACAGAGATCAATGCGGGCAAGACTAAAATGATCAGATCAGTTGGATCAGTTAGATTCAAGGCACTGATATCACTGGCTTTAAAATGTTCACTCTTTAAAACACTCAAAAAATTATCGAACATAACTTGATAAACAGTTACATAGATCAAGCCCCATTGGATCATATACTCACTCAGTACTTGAACTTGCGATGATATCTTGAATTTTACATTCAAAAACCGATTTAACCAGTACAAAATGATCCCATTTATGATCGCGATCACTAAGATCATTGAAAAGATGCTCCCCGCCCCATCTGACAACATTTTTTCAAGCGGTAACATAAAAAACACTAACGTCAACAACTCAAACAAAAGACAACCTAATAACGTCTCGATCCCAACAAAGAAGAAAGCCTTGCTTATCTTTAAAGCTTTTTGTTTTCCTAGACCCGCTAAAAAGCCCGAAAAGATGATCAAGATCGCCAAAGCTAAAAATATCATTTAAAATTCCTTTCCCAAATCAAAAGAGAGACTATACGAATAACGAGGGACCGACTATGATGTATCATCACAGCGAGTTCCTCGTTATTCACTAGGCTTTATCTCTACTGTATAGCTTGAATGCGCATTATGACATCATAACTATATTGGACAAACAGCCTCTCAAATATTTATTTTAATGTTCCGATGCGCCGGTATTAGCATCAGGTGTCATTTCAGCACTTGGTGTTTCAGAAGCACCTGTGTTGACATCAGGCATCATACCCATCTTGCCGCCGACCAAATGTTGCCCTGTTTCTTTCAAATACCAATCTAGCCATGGCTTGAAATTAAAGACTAGTTCATTGATCCCGGCATAGGAACCATCTGGATAATACATTGCCTGATAATGGTGCGTATTGACCACATTTTCTGGTGAACCCGGAACGATCGTACGCACAAACTCCTGATTTCCGTTGCGTAAAGTCCCTACGACCCATTCAACATTTTTCATCCGCGCCGGTGGCAATGAATTATGCACCGTCGATAACCGGCTACCAGATTGAGCTGGTATCCGTTTAGCTAACATGGTCTCTGGATCTTGATGCGCATTATTGTAGTATAAGAACTGATTATTATCGTCTGCATAAGTCAATTCAAACGGCATCGATTTCAAGAACATATTGATCTGATCGACAGTTAAGATCCCATGGTCGAGCTTGACATAAGTATCGCCTGAAACCGCCCCTGTGATCTTCGCTACTTTTTCGACCCATTCGGGATCATCGGGATCAACTTCAGTTACCGTTGTTTTGATCGGATGGTTAGCATCTAGATCTTCGGGTGCGATCGGTTTTGGTTTTTTTAACGAACTGACCACTTCAACGTATTTGATAAAATTATCTAAACACGTCTCTAAAAAGTTGACTGTATCTTGACTAATGATGTTTCCTTCATCATCAAATGCTTCTTTAGCTTTTTCTAACAAAAATTCATTCCCGGGTAATGTATACGCATTGACCCCGGGTGCATCTAAGATCTCACGCAAATGGGTTTGAGCACGCGAAGTTCCTTGGTCATAATAAGAAGTCCCAACGATCATCACAGGTTTACTTTCAAACGGATGAACTTGATAAGACAACCATTCTAAAACACTCTTCAACGCTGCCGTGATCGTATGATTATGTTCTGGTGTAGCGATAATGACCCCATCTGCACGTGTGATCTTATTGTTCAAAAGGCGTAATTGGAAGCTGTCTGCCCAATTATCATCTTGATTGAACATTGGAACTTCATCGATCTCCAAGATCTCCAGTTCAAATTTTGATTTGAATTGTTTTCTAATATATTCCAACAATAAACGATTATATGATTGTTCTGCACTAGAGCCAACGATGCCAACAAATTTCATTGTTAAATACCCCTTCCTCGTAAATTAAAGATTTTCCCAATCAAAATTTTCAGCTTCCTGATGCAATAACTCATGTGCATTTGAAAGTTTAGCTGTAATTTTAACAAAAACCCGGAAATCATCAAAGAGTGCGTCTAATTTTTGAACGGTCTCTAGATCGATCAAATTCCCAGCTTCATCAAAAGCCTGTAACGAATGCGCCAAGAGAAATTCTGACCCAGGCATTACACTGGCCTTTAATTCAGGGGCATCTAAAATTTGACGCAATTGCGCTTGCGCACGTGAAGAGCCCAACTTACCGTATGAAGCCCCCGTGATCATAACTGGTTTATTCAATAAAGGTGAGATCCCATATGAAAGCCAAGCTAAAGCATTCATCAAAGCCGCCGGGATAGAATGATCATATTCTGGTGTAGCAATGATCACTCCTTCTGCTGCCTCGATCTTAGTAGCGATCTCAGTCACCTTTTCAGGGACTTTCTTGTCAGCCGGCTTGTTGAAAACTGGGATATCTTTTACCTCGACCAATTCGATCTCAGCTTTATCCGCCAAATGACTTTGCATATATTGTAATAATTTACGATTAGTCGACTCGGCTGAGTTCGTACCAACGATTCCAATAAGTTTCACTGTGTCATCCTCGCTTTCCACTAGTTATATATAGTTTGATCATCTTAATCTCTCAGCTTAATTATACCGTATTCAAAACCCTAGTAGAAAGTATATTTAACTTTTTACTTCAAAATAATTAGCGAACTGATCGATTCTTATCTATTCATTATTTTTCTCCCATTCACTAAAGTAAACTGTGATCCCATCAGCCGTGATAAAGTAATCGATCAAGATGGCCGAAACATCATGACTAGACGCAAACTTTAACTCGACCTTAGCTAGCTCAGGTGCCTCTTCTAACTGCATCTCAAGGTCATTGACACTTCGCAACTCGATCTTTTGCCACTCATTTCCTATCCCACCTAAACTTTGCGTGATCTTTTCTAGCATATGAACTTTCGGCGTATTGTCCAAGCAAAGGTATACCCCTGGATCAGTTAAATATACATCGGGGCGTGCCGCTTTAATGATCAAAGTTCCCCGTTGATTTTCATTTGTTTTGGAAAAACACGCCTCTAGACATTCGATAGCTAACGATCTGTCATCTTTTTTAAGTCTAAATGTACCGATCAAAGTATCTAAGGCATCGACACTTTGTGAAGTCACCGTAAAGATATCCTTCTCGACGGCTGACAGATCACTTCTTGTCTCCAACTTTTCAATGACCTTTTTACAACGTTCAAATGGGTAAGGTGCATTAGCTGCGGTTGCATAGATGATCTTCTTAACTTTAACGATGTGCATCTCTTCAGCGGGTCCCACTGGAACAACGACTTCATCACCTTCTTTAATGGTCTCATCATCGCATAGATACGTATAGAGTGGTGCATCAGGTATAAATTCGACCTGACAAAACATGTATTTTTTCTCCGTCGTCGAGCCAAGTTTTTGCGCTAGCTCAACTAAAATATCCACGATCAGCCGATTTTGTAAAAAACGCAAAATATAGCCCTCACTAAACTCTTCACGCTTAATGATCCGCACTAAAGCTGCCAACAACACTTGCAAAGATAAATTTGATAGCTCCGTTACAGTTTCAACATCTACCTGCGCTTGAGATAAGATCAATTGATAATTTTCTAAATTGAGCTGGGGTTGGTCGTATACGAATAATTCGACTTCTCTGATAAAGTCCTCAACAGTTTGAGAATATTTGACATAGGGTAAATTCCCTGGACGATAGCACCACTCACCCCACGGCCCTGTAGCCAATTTATCTTTCCATGCTAGCAATAATTTGACTTCTTTACACATTTAGATCACCTCTCTATACAAAAAAAGACCATGGCAAGAGTGCCTGCCATGATCTTTGAGCAAGTATCTGATCACTTCTTGCGATAAGTTTCTGGCAATAAGATAATTGCCACCAGATATATCATTGACACAATAATATAGAAAATATTGGCAGATAGCAAGCCACCTGCACCCAAGATCATGCTCCAGATAACATTTAGGATCGTGTAAAAGCCATAGGTCAAAGCCCAGATCACACCAAAGAGCAAGGTCGACTTTTGGGGGTTCATATTTGGCAATTCATGTGGAATGTTTAAATAGATCGGATATTGTGAGAATAAGAAGATCCCACTGATAAATAATAGCGTATATGCCACTAATGGTGAGATACCCGCTAAAAAGATCGCACCGGCAATGGCTAAGATCGCTGCACTACCTAAAACTAATAGGATCGGACGCCGTTTTCGTTCGACCTTGATCTTTAGCATCAATAGGGTTCCGACCATGCCACCGCCAGAAACTGCACAGATCATCGCACCTGGTTTAAAATTACTATAAGCATTTGCCAATGTTGGCGGTAAACTGGTCAAAGTCATTACATATAAGAATAAGAAAGCACCAAAACCCAAGGCAAATTTCCAAACAAACGGATCTTTGACTGCTTTTCCATAACTGTAATCATTTTTAACTTCAGATCCACCTGAGGTCTCAAAATTTTGTGCTTTCAATAACCAAACAATAAAGAAGAAAATGCTAAAGGCTGCCACACAACTCAACGTCAAACGCCAATTATGTGTCATTTTATCGGCAAAAAAGACAAACGCGATCGCCATGATAAAGGCCCCGATATTATAAGATGCGGTGATAAATGACGAATAAAAGATCTTTTGTTCCCGTGAAACAAAGCGGACCACGATCGGATTCATGTAGACCATGATCATTGACCCACCAAGCGCCATGATCATCCGCGCAATAACGTAGAGCCAATAATTGGGCATCCAGATCGCGACCATTGAAAATGATAATAAGAATAAGGCAAATTGACCAGCGCGCTTGATCCCAAGCTTCATCAAAAATAAAGCAGCTAAGAAATTAGCGACTACCCGAGCGATCGTGATCGTATAGTTGACCACTTGACTCAACACCGGTGAAACTTCATGTCCAAAATAAGTTTGAATGATCTGTGGTCCAAGATTGGAACCACCGACCCAACTAGCAGCAAATGTAACATATGCTGCAAACAGGGTGAAAAACATCAAAATACCCGTTTTTTGACTGACTTCTTTCATTTAAGATCCCCTACCATTCTTTGATTGACCGATGCAGCTAACAACAAATAAGTCTGGGTGTCTACTTGGCCTAGACCACCTCGCCTTCAGTTATTTTGATAGCGCTATCATTTTTGAGCACTATAACAACAAAAAATTATCTTTCAAGAAGTTTTTGCTTATGATAAAACCACAATAAAGTGGACACTTCGCTGTTTTTCACCCAAATCAACTTTTATTTGTACACCTTTATTCTATCTTTAAAAGGAGGTTTTCGTCTAGTAAAACACTCTCTTTATGTAACCGGATACAATTAGACCATTAAAAAAGGCCGAGATCTACTCAGCCCTACATCCACATCACAATATTCTTTGATATATCTCTAGATCTAGGTCTTTAAAAACATTAAAAATGACCTTGAGCTTAGAGTCAGTTTGACGCAAAAAATCTTTGACCGTCTTACTTGCGATCTGAGCGGCACGCTCATTTGGAAAGCCAAATTCACCCGTAGAGATGCAACAAAAAGCTAAACTTTTTAAATTATTATCATGTGCCAGCTTTAAACAATTATAATATGCTTGCGCTAACTGTTCTTCGTATTCTGGGGTCAAGGTCTTATTTTTAACGTACGGTCCTGCCACATGGAAAACATATTTGCTGGGCAAATTATATGCCTTAGTCGGTAAGACTTGAGCGACTTTCACAAAGCGACCGACCTTTTGCATGACTTGATAACATTCATTTCGTAGTTGGACCCCTGCAAAAGTATGGATCGCATTATCGAGGCAATTACAGTTCGGGCGGTAACACCCTAGCATCGTTTTATTCGCAGCATTGACGATCGCATCGACTTTAAGTGTCGTGAGGTCCCCTTGCCAAAGATAGATATTGTCAGAAAGCGGCGTTAGATCTTTAAGAGTCGTTATTTTCTTTTGAGCCAATACTTCAGTCAAATATGCATCTTGGATCTGCTCAAATTCAGGTGTGATCGGGCGCGCTAAGCGTGTATTGAATAATGCTCTTAGCATTTTTTCTTGTTCTGCTTGTGTCTTTGGGATCTTAAATTTGGCTGTTCGTGGATTTTCATTTAATAAGCTTTGGATCAGATAAAGTCGCCGTTTAGCTTGGTCCATCAGTGATACCCCCATTCTTATCTATATATAGTATATATCACCTTTAGCCTTTAAAATACTTTTAAGCCGATAACGGCCACGATGATCAAAATAACACAGATTATTTGTTTAGTATTTAATTTTTCGCCATAAACAAGGCTTCCCACAACCAAAGCCCCGATGCTACCAAATGAGACCCAAATACTGTAGGCTACTCCAGCATCCAGTGTTTTCATCGCAAATGAAAGTCCCGTCAAACTTACCGTCGCAAAAAATAATGTTCCCACTGTCCAAAACAGCTGTTTAAAACCACTTGCTCGTTTCATACAAAAAACCAAGCCGACTTCGGCTAACCCTGCACCGATCAAATAGATAATGTCCATCGTTACTCATCCCCCAAATATTTTAATCCGATCAACCCACTGATCATCAAGCAAACACAGATCCCTTGGCCCAAACTCAAAGCTTCACCTAAAAAGATCCAGCCAAATAAGACCGAGCCAACTGCACCGATCCCACAATAAGCCGAATAAGCGATCCCAGCAGGTAAATTTTTCATAGCTAGGGAAAATAAGTAAAAACTTAAAATAATAAAAACGAGCGTGATGATCCCATAAGGCTGGACCGTAAAACTATTCGAAAGCTTCAACGTCAACGCCCAAACGATCTCCAGCAATCCCCCTAAGATCAACAGTAACCAATTTTTATTCAAATCGTTTCATCCTTTCAAATAAAAAAGCATAGCTAGACAAGATCCAACTTATCCAACTACACTTATAGTAATCCTCCGATGTAAGGTATAAATTATGCTATCAGAGTTATATTCAACTGTCAATTCAAAATTTATTTCAAATATTGGTGGAAAAAGTCCACGATCTTAGCAAATGGAATGCCTTTATCTTTGCCACCATCATAAAGATCTGTATGATCAGCTCCAGAGATCAAATACAATTCCTTATTATCAGGGCAAACCGCACCTTCCACCATCTTAGCGTAAGCATCTTCACTAAAATAACATGAATGTGCCGCTTTACCGTGGATCATCAAGACTGCATTTTCGATCTCATTACTGTATTTAAGAAGTGGTTGGTTGATAAACGACATACATCCAGTCACATTCCAACCATCATTTGAATTCAAAGACCGCTCATGGTAACCACGCTTAGTTTTATAATAATCATAATAATCAGCGACAAACTGAGGAGCATCAGCGGGTAAGGGATCGACCACCCCGCCAGCTCTAGCATAGTCAGTATTAGCATAATCGCGGGTGCGTTGCTTGTTTAAGGCAACCTTTTTAGCTTGACGTGCTACCTGAGAATCTTCAGCATCAAAGTAGCCATTAGCGTTGATCCGTGACATATCATACATCGTTGCCGTCACAGTCGCTTTGATCCGTGTATCAAGGGCAGCAGCATTCAAAGCCATACCACCCCAACCACAGATCCCGACGATCCCGAGTTTTTCTGAATCAGCTAGCTCTAAATTAGATAAATAATCGATCGCTGCTTGAAAATCTTCTGTATTGATATCAGGCGAAGCCACATTACGAGGAAAACCACCACTTTCACCCGTAAATGACGGATCAAAAGCAAGCGTTAAAAAGCCAGCCGCAGCCAAAGTTTGCGCATATAGCCCAGAAGCTTGTTCTTTAACGGCTCCAAATGGTCCCGCGATCGCAAGTGCAGGTAGTTTACCAGTTGCAGCTTTAGGCAAATACATATCAGCTGCTAAGGTGATACCGTAGCGATTGTGAAACGTCACTTTTTGGTGTTTTACCTTAGGGCTGGGTGCAAACGTTTTATCCCATTTTGTTGTTAAAGTTAATTCTTCCATGTTACTACCCCTCTCAAATATTTTCTTTAGTATTTATTATAAAGATAATTTATAATATAGCTAATACTTATTTTCTATAATTTATCATTCTAAAATCGAATAACTATTCTGGAGGCCCAATCGATGGAAATTCGTGTCTTAAAGTATTTTTTAGCCGTTGCACGCGAAAAAAGTATCACTAATGCAGCTAAAAAATTGCACATTTCACAACCAACACTATCAAAGCAGCTCAAACAACTGGAAGCTGAGCTAGGACAAAAGCTCTTTACCCGAACCAACTACAGCATTCGCTTGACTGAAGCGGGGCTACTCTTACAAAAGCGCGCTGAAAATATCGTTGCTTTAGTTGATAAAACAACGCAAGAATTCCAAGATCTAGATGATGTGATCGGGGGCGATATTCATCTTGGTTGTGCTGAATCGATCGGCATGCAATATCTAGCACGCCAATTCAAAGAGTTGCAGAGCACTTATCCAGGCTTACGCTACCATTTATACAGTGGTGATAGTAGTGATATCGCCTTGCGCTTAGAGCGGGGCTTGTTAGACTTTGCCGTGATCGTCCAAGAAGTTGATCTGCAAAAGTACAATTATCTCAAACTCCCCCATCACGATACTTGGGGCGTGCTCATGCCTAAAGATAGCCCGTTAGCACAGCATGCAGTCATCACAGTCGCTGAGTTAGTCGATCTGCCCTTGATCGTGTCACGCCAAGGGATGGAAGCAGACTATCCTAAGTTCTTTGGTGAAAAAGTTGATGAATTAAATATCGTTGCAACCTCAAACTTGATCTATAACGCCTCACTTTTAGTGCGTGAAGGTCTAGGCTATGCTTTGACATTTGATGACCTGATCGACACTAGTAGTGACAACGAGCTTTGTTTTCGCCCACTTGAACCAAATCTGACCTCTAACATGTATCTTATCTGGAACAAACACCAAGTCTTCTCTCCCGCTGCCAAATTGCTATTAGATAAACTCAAAGAAAAACTAGCTCAATAAAAAAACTTCTGAGACCGTTTGATCTCAGAAGTTTTTTATTTCCAAAATAAGTCATTTAATGTTACATCAAGTTCTTTACAAATACTGATACAAAGGTTGATCGTGGGGTTATAGTCGCCTTTTTCAATGGCCGAGATCGTTTGGCGTGAAACACCGACACGATCGGCTAAAGCTTGCTGTGAAAGGTCTTTTCCCGCACGAGCTGCTTTTAACTTTAAATTCTTCATCTGCCTTCATCTTCCTTACGATCTAGGTAGTTACGCAAGAGGATCGTGCTTCCTGTGATGAGCAACAAAATACCCAGAAATACTAAGTAAATATCTTGCTGATCTACTTTTGAACTTTCAAAATAGTCCCAAGTTACCGGCAACAATTCCAAAAGCCCTAGTCCAGCAAATAACCAGCCCATTGAAGAGCTTTTTTTGACTTTAACAGGGAAATAAGCATGCTGCCAAATAGTATATGGTGCAAACACCAAAGTCCCAAGCCAAATGCTCAACGCGGCTAGATCTTCACTCGATAAAAGCTGGATATTCCCGACCTTTTCCCAAAAGTATACAACAGCATTTAAAAACATAATTGTAACAAAAGCATATTTGTAGGCCCGATCTACCACCTGTGTTTGGCGTTCATCACGTTCACCTTCGACTTTATTCATCAGTATCAAAAAGCCAAATGAAAGGGCTACAACAAAGACAACTACTGTAGCTAAAAACATTATAGATCACCTTCTTCATTACTATCGAGATGATTACGCAACATGATCGTTAGCGCAATGCAAAAACAACTGATACCAAAGATCAAAAAGCTAACACCTTTTGTAAGATCAGGACTTCCTCCCCAAAGCCCTAAAAGATCGACTACCCCAATCAATAAATTAGGAATTCCCATTATGAGCATTACGACTGCAAAACCATTAGTTTTTTCAGATTTGAGTGAAAAATATGCGTGATTCCAAATTGCATAAAGTGAGGCTACTAATATACCACTCCAAATACTCATTGTAGATGTAAACCTCACTGAAAGTTCTGGAAAACTATCAAAGACACTAAAAATGTAAAAGGCAGCATTCAAAAGCAAAACTGTTAGCAATCCATAACGGCCCCCACGATCCATGATCACTGTTTGCCGTTCATCATACCCATCATCTTTTTGTAAAAATAGCACTAGTCCTACCACCGCAAAAAATAAAATTACAAATAAACTTCCTAACATGGTGTATCCCTCCTTTTTCTACACCCTAATAGTAATTTAAATCATCAATAATGTCAACTATATTTTACAAAAATAATCTGTAAATGGCATAAAGCATAAAAAAAGAGTGCCATCACTGACACTCTATATCTTATTTACCTAAAACTAATCGTCTAGTATATACTGCTTGTCCTGAATGCATACTAGCATCATCTAGCGTTGAGATGATCCGCACTGCTCGTGTAACTGGGGGTTCCCAACTTTCATCAATGATCTCATCTAATGTTGTCAGGTCCAGTTTCGATAGATAATCCCGTCCAAAAGCGACCGCCGCTTGGAAATAATCAACTAATAATTCTTTATCCTCCACTTGAACTTTACGTGCTTGTTCTGGTGTATGGATCCAATCCTGTGTGTCTAAAGGTAGATCTAAATCAAACTTTTGCACCCAACCCTGACTGGTATAGAGCGGTTCTTTTCCAGCTAATTCCGATAATTGTTGATCGATCATCTTAGCTGTATGCCAAGTCAACCACGTGACCGATTTGATCAGATCCGCTGGCATCGTGTTCAATTGTTCAACATTCATTTGTGCGATCGTTTCTAAAAAGCGCTCTTCCGCCCGGTTAAGTGCATCAACTAACATCCCTACTGTCTGCATAATATTTCCTCACATTCTTAAATCTTTTTTGGCGACTACAGCATCAAACGTTTCCATTTTCTGATCTTAGTTCTAAAAGTCGTAAAAGGTGCCACGGTATTAACATGAATAAACTTATAGACTTCCCAGACTGCTGTTTTAGTTGAGTTATCCGCCCATTTTCGCATATGTGGTTCAAATACTTCAGCTTCACTCAGTTCATCAAGCATCTGATATATGGCCTGAATGTTTTGGTCTAATCTTTTTTTCAATTCTGCTAGTGACAATGGAGCATAGGTTACAGAAAAATATTGGTAAAGTTCCCCTAATTGATTCCACTTATAGTTCTCAGTGGGCGTTTTTACTGACTTACCCTGTCTTTCATCCGCTTCCCACTGCAATAATAATGTCGTCCACCCTACTTGATAAGCTAGATTTTCTGCGGGCGTACGATCTACTTCATCACAGCGCTCATCTTTTAATGCCTCGGGGATCTCGGTAAATTCTGCAATATACTTAGCATATGTTTTTTGGATCTCAGCTTTTAATTCAGCTTTGTCATGATAACTTCTCATCGTTTAAACTCTCCTTTTAAGTTTTTTCCCTTGAGCTGACACGTAAAGCTTGCCCACAGTTTCTGCTATTCTCAACCTTGCTTTATTTTCATGATCATCGCATCAATATTAGTTGATTGACCATAAAAATCAACTTTTGAAATTGGAGCTGAATTTTTTAATGCCACATCTAGATGTTCAATGATCTTTTCTAGCTGGTCTGAATTAGCTTTTATATATTCTGCCTGCAAATATCTACTTAGCTTATCCTTTAAACCTTGCTTGGAGATCAAATGTGAAGTCATGAACTCGAAATGTGCCAAAAGCCATACTTCAAAAGTAATATTGGAAAAACCGATCACAAATTTTTCCTTCATTGCTTTACTAAACATTGTATCTAACTCTTCTACAGTAAATTCATCGCGTTTTTCTTTTCTACTTTTTTATTTCTCGCCATCTTATTCTCCCAAAACTTCTAGTAAAGCTGAATGATCAACGATCTGTGTGCCACCAAACCTCCCTTCCAGATAACGTTTTTTGTAGCCAAAATCTCCACGACTCAAGGATATGTCATCAAAATCGTAAATTGAAAAGAGATCGGTCTCGCCATACTCATTTTTTTCAGCAAACCATATCTGATCTTGCCGCAACTTGTGATCCATCAATGAGAGTTCATGGGTCGTCAAGATAAATTGATTCAGTTGCTTTTCATGCGTAAAAATATCCAATAACGCCTCAGCTAATTCAAGATGAAAAGAGCGATCAAACTCATCGATCAAGAGTACTTTGCCAGCATTTTCATTACGCAAAATATACAATGCTAAAAACATAAACGCTTTGGTTCCTGTACTTTCATTGTTAAAATGCACTTGAAAATCCTTATCTTTGGAGTGGTGTGTAGTATATACATCATATATTGTTGCATAAGTCTCCTCATTTTTGGGCATAAGCATCTCTCCATTAAAGTCGATTTGAACTTTAGGCTTTAAAACTCTACGCTCTTTGACCTCAACATCAACAATATTAAAATCCGCTGCTTTGAGAAATTTCAAAAATTTATTCTTAAAGTTTGGTTCCAATAACGCTTTAAATAAAATATTTGGTACTTGATCTGAATTAACAAAGACCAGATCTTCTAAAAACCAAGTATAGGCCAACTTCGCTTCATCCAAATTATTTTCTTGGGCAAAGAACAGTAAATTTTGATTTTTTCTGATATTTCTTTGCAAGCCGCTAAGTTGCTTAGGCAAAGTAATGAATTCTTGTCCTTGCCGTTCAAAAATAACACTATTGTTTACTTTCAATTTTTCAAACTGAAATTTTGCTTGATCATAGATCAACTGATATTCAAAGTATTTTTGCGCTTTAATAAACGAAACAGATAATTGAGTAGCATCAGAATTATAGCCGAATGTATTCGTCGGTAAGGCCTCATTTTCACTCGTGGTCGGCGTTAAAACTAAGAAACGAAGCAATCTTAAAGCATCTAACAAATTCGTTTTACCATTAGCATTTCCGCCAAACAAAATCGCTAACTTCAATAACTTGGTTTTACCAAATGTCAAAATATTATTTTTATATTTTCGCAGATACTTCCCCTTCTCCATGGAAAATTCATTAGTATCTTTGAAAGATTTAAAATTAGTGACCTTAAAATCAACTAACATATTGCCACCACCTTTTTAGTTATACCAATTATAACGTTTTTTCGTTTTTTTATAAACAATATACTCTTTTCAAAGCTAGATCATTCGGAGCCGTTTCACTGAACTATCTGTAACTAGATCTTATCATCCATCCAAGCGACCAGCTCACGCATCACCTCAACTTTATTCAACTCATTTAAGATCTCATGTCTTGCCTCTGGATAAAGTTTTAAAGTCACATCGCTAAAACCTTCACGCTGTAAGAGTGCATAGAAACGCTCTACCCCCTTACCTGCTCCTCCAACCGGATCTGTGGCACCCGAGATCAGTAACAGTGGTAAGGTATGGGGGATCTGCTTGATCCATTTAGGACTAGTCGCATAGTGTCAACCACCCCAGTCTAAAGACTGGGGCTTGTAGGGTAAAACCTTACGGTTTCTTGCTACAATTTGCATAGATACAGCACAGCGTACTATCAAAGATAATACGTCTTACACGCTAATTACCAATACCTTTTACGTCCCCAAGTTGCCATAGGGACGAGCCTAACTTAGGCTACTTTTGCTAATCCTTTAGCTAAGATATTTTTAGCTGCATTCCAATCTCTGATGTGATGCTTATGACAGTTAGGGCAAGTCCATTTACGGTCTGCTAAAGTTAGCTTACTACTTCCATCCTTGCCCATAATAAAGCCACAATCAGAACATATTTGAGTTGTATTCTTAGGATCAACTGTTATAAATGTACGTCCATATAAACTGGCTTTATATTCCATCATTTGTAAGAACGTGCGCCAGCCGACATCAGAAATTGACATTGCTAAAGCATGATTTTTCAACATATTTTTACCACGTAAGTTTTCAGCTACTACCAAATCGTGGTTATTGATAAGTGCAGTAGACACCTTATGCAGGAAATTATTACGTTGTCGTCTTACTCTAGCTTGTAACTTAGCTACCACCAAGCGCTGTTTTTGATAATTCTTAGCATTTCTAAGATTGCGTCCATCTTTTTTGGCTCTTAATTGTCGTCTTGACAACTTACGTTGTGCCTTAGCTAGTTTACCCTTGATAGTCCGATAGTACCTTGGATTAGCTATTTGATCGCCATTACTACTCGTTAGGAAGTTTTCGGTATTAAGGTCAACACCAACTTGAAAACCGGTAGTCCTTTTCTTGGCGACAAACGGAGTATCTGAACCCAACTGCATTGATACGAAGTATTTATCATCAATGGTCTTAGAAATAGTTACCGTACCGATTTTAATATCTTGCTTACGGTCTAACAATCTACGGTGAGAACCACTAATTCTGATTCTACCCAACTTAGGTAACTGGATGTGTTGCATATCAAGAAACTTAACTCCAGTAGCATCAAAAACGTTCATTTCTGCTTTTTTGCCATAGTGTGCGCTTGTTTGATACTTTTCAACATAACCTTTTTTATGAAACTTAGGTGTACCAGCGGTGTGGACTTTCTTGTACATATTCCACGCATTTTGGTAGGTTTGTTTAGCAGTAGAAATCACTTGTCTATCAAGAAGTTTGTTATCCATATACTTAAAATGATTGGATAAGTTCTTAGGATTTTTACGCTTTTTCAATTCATCGATGCGATTAGTAACGACATCAAGTGGTAATTTAACCCGATTAAGTTGATACAACTCTCGGTCAATTGCTATCAGCTTATTGTAGACTGTTCTAGAAATATCGGAATTGATTTTGATTAATTGCTTTTGTTGTGTTGATGGGTAGATACGCATCTTAAGTCCGTAGTGGTAACTAAGGTCTTTCATTTTCTTCATTATTTTTCACCCCCTTATTTTTACATACTAAGAATATCATGAAAATACGTCATGTGCGAAAAAAGTCCCAAAAAATAAGCCCATAGGGCTTATTAGAACAGCTATCCCTCCCCCACTAAAGTAGGGAGATTCCCGCCAATTTTCATTGAAAAGGTAAATAATGAATGGTACATATTTAAAGTCGGTGTAAACTTATGATGCTCATGCGCTAAATATTTATCAACTTCAGCCTCATCTCGCGAAAGCCAATCAGCCTTGGTCCGATTAGGTGAAAAGGAGCGATTGAACATCCCCGTACTCATCTGTTCTAGGAATTTACTGCGATATTTTTCACCATGGATAGCACGCAAGATCCTTGTCAGACCGATTGCAGTCCAAGTCTGCAATCGGAGTTGCTGTCCCGTTCCCATGATGATATATGGAATATTGGGATATTTTTGCTTCACTTCAACCTGCAAAGTATGCACATCAGCCACTAAGGTCTGCCAGTCTTTAGGAAAGTGCCCATAATCAGCTGGCTCTACCACTGTATTTCCATGCCCGACATGATCGTGGCCCACAACCAAATAACCTGCTTGATTGGCAAAACGCGCAAACTCATCATAGCGTTCGATATGTTCGATCATCCCATGAACGATCTGTAAAACCGCTTTGGGATGCGGGATCGTCCACATAACTGCATGATTATTTCGTTCGCCAAAATTCCACATTCTTACTTCTGTCATCACGATTTCCCCAAAAGCTGTATGTCAAATACAAATTATAGTTACATGACATTTAACTTATCAATCAATGCCCTAGACTGATGCTCGATATCAGGATACATATAACCTGATGTAATTCCTAATAATTCAAGTTGCTTCCTTATTTTTTCCTTGCGTTTACCATCTATTTGAATAACGGAAAAACTCAAAGTTCCCCCAGTCTTCTTATCTTCCTTATTTGTGTGTAATTCAGTCGCAAACTCATCAATTGATCCAGAGATCTCTTGTTGTATTTCCACATACTCTTTTGATACACCATCACTTCGCTTGGTACTAACAACGCTAGGATAAATAAACGCGCCTTGCTGTTGCCTGATGCGTTCAGTAGTTTTTGAAGGGAGAACTATTTGTGAGCTAATTAAGTCTTTATATATTTTAAAGGGATATACTAATTTTTCACGTGTACGTGCTCGTTGATTTAATAAATTCATAAAATTGTTCAACTTATTAAACGCTTTCTCTCCTTCCTCGTCTCTAATATAATTATTGATTTTTTCTCTCATTTCTATAATTGGTACTCCACCTAAAATTTCTATATTCCCATTGTCTAATTTCTTTTCAATTCTATGACATACAATTAAAAAATCATCAATTATATCTTGAGGCATAAAATTCAAAGCAGACTTAATTGCTACTGTATGTCCTGTATCGAATTTTTCTTTCATCCTCTCTACTCCATATATGTGAATAAAACCAGGCTTGTCATCATCTTTCTCAACTGCAAAGTATAATGCAACCAAAGGACTTTTAGTTATATCTAGCATTCGTGTTTTAGCGCCATAATGTTGTAACTCAGATATCATCCTAACTAGTGATGTATTCTCAGTATAATCATCTCTACCTAGTTCATTAAGTAATGTACGGTAATAATATTCACTCCCACGCCTAACAAGCTTTTCCTCTCGATACAACGATGGTAATCTAAAACCGTAGGGACAACTTTCACCTCTAAAAAAAAGTTCTTCATCTACTTCTTTTGAAGAATTTTCGCTATGTAGAAATATGTTTTTCAATATAGTATTCACAGTTGCAAGTTTTTTTGGTTTATTACTATCTACCATAACCATTCCTCATTTATCAAATTATATAATCTTTCACAATAACCGTATAGCATTAATTTTAACATAAAATTTATATTTAATACTCCTTAAAAAAACGAGCTCCACAAGTACTTGTGCAACCCGTTTTTTGTATTCATTATGCAAAATACTTTTTATATTTGAAGATCAACCCCGCCTCGATCAATAAACTGATGGTAGCTAGTAAGAAGGAGACCGTGATCCCAAATTTTTGCGTGATAAAACTCATCACTAAAAGTAACATTCCAAACCTTATCACTGAAATTATCTCAAAAGCTGAGCTGATATTTACCATCTGGTTTTCAGGAATATTTTCTTGTAATATAGTTATTTCTGGAATTTCTTTTAATTGAGATACTATCCCGATCAAAACTGAACAGGTCAAAAAGGCCATCGAATTAGGGATAACTAAGATCACTAAGATCAACGAAGCCGTCAAAACAAGCGAAGTCATCATACTGTAAACTTTACGTTCGAGCAATTTCTCGGAGATCTTAAATACTAATAACCCACCTAAAGTGATCCCCACTGAGTAAGTCATATTAGCATAGCCCCAATATCTAGTACTCTCATGTAATCGTTCCGAAACAAAGACTAAGATGATCGTTGAGACCCAGATCAAATTAGCAAACTCTTCAAAAAATTCGATCCCGACCAAAGTATATAATATTGGATTTTTTAAAAGTAGTTTCCAGCCTTTTATCAGTGTTTGGCGATCAGTTTCATTCTTTAACTCATCAAAGGCCACTCGCGGCAACAAACTTGTCATCCAAGTAGCTATTCCAAATAAAATGATCGTGATCAGTAATGAACGATACAATCCAAGGATCGAGAAAAGGACACCACCATAAACCCAACCTAGGATATCGATCGTTTGAAAACAAACCGATGAAATGGCATTTGCTTTGATCAAGTCAGTCGTGTAATGAACTATCATCGCAGCAGTGACTGGCCCTTCAAAGCCATCTAGTAGTGTGATCAAGATCATCAAAACACAGACTCCTAACAGCGATAACCTTGGCCATAGATATAAGGCCACAGTCAAGATCAGCAACAATCCCGTTTTACTAGCTTGTGAAAATAACATGATCTTATTCAATGCAAATCTTTTACTTACTAATGGTACGAGCAAAGTCGAGATAAACGATGTTCCACTCATCAAAAGTGGAATGATCGAACTAGAGACCACTGACTTTGAGGTAAGATAAATATTTGCAATGATCAAGACTTCCAACGAGTAATCGGCTAGATCCGCTACGATCTGTGAAGCAATCAGTCACCTAAATTCTTTAGTCACGCAGTTTG
>NZ_BCVJ01000019.1 GCF_001591685.1 Ligilactobacillus murinus DSM 20452 = NBRC 14221
AATATTAGGTATACACTAAAGTTAAGGTTGTGATTTATATGACAGTGATGATAGACGGACGCGGAACTGCTGAAAAAATCCGCAGCCAATTAAAGCAAAAGACAGAACAGTTAAAACAACAAGGACTAGAGCCATGTTTGGCTGTTGTTTTAGTGGGAGATGATCCGGCTAGTCAGGTGTATGTCCGTAATAAAAAACGGGCCGCTGAAAAGATCGGGATCAAAACTAAAGATATCACTTTGCCAGCTAACACAACACAAACAGAGTTATTACAATTGATCGATGAGTTAAATGATGATGTAACAGTCCATGCGATCTTAGTGCAGATGCCGTTACCGACGCAACTTGATGAAAATGCGGTGATCGAACGGATCGATCCTAAAAAGGATGCTGATGGTTTACATCCTGAAAACTTAGGGCATCTTTTTATGGGGCAGCCTAAAGCCTTGCCATGTACTCCGCGTGGGATCATGGTCTTATTAGAAGAGTATCAGATCCCTGTAGCCGGTAAAAATGTTGTGATCATCGGACGCAGTAATTTAGTTGGACGTCCTTTAGCAGCTTTAATGATAAATGCAGATGCTACGGTCACTGTGGCACATAGTAAGACTAAAGAGCTTTCAAGCGTTGCTAGCCAAGCTGATATTTTAGTCGTTGCAACTGGGCGAGCTGAGATGGTCGATGAAACTTATATCAAGGAAGGCGCAACTGTGATCGATGTCGGGATCAATCGTTTGGCTAACGGTAAATTAGTCGGCGATGTTAAACAAGCCAGTGCTGAAACTAAGGCAGCCTATTTGACGCCAGTTCCTGGTGGTGTAGGTCCGATGACGATCGCAATGTTGATGCAACAAACGCTTGAATTGGCAGAAAAGAGCAATAACTAATGGAAAAAGATCAATATTTAACTGTCACAGCACTAACTAAGTACCTACATCGAAAATTCAGTGCTGATCCATATTTGAATCGTGTCTATCTGACTGGTGAGATCTCAAATTTCCGTTTGCGTCCACGCCATCAATATTTTAGTTTAAAAGACGATGGTGCTAAAATAGATGCGGTCATGTTTCAATCAGCATTTAACAAATTGAAATTCAATGTTGAAGATGGAATGAAAGTCTTAGTGGTCGGAAGAGTAGATCTGTATGAACCTAGTGGGAATTACCAAATAACGATCGAAAAGATGGAACCAGATGGTGTTGGTGCTTTGTATCAAGCGTTTGAACAATTAAAAGCTAAATTAGCTACAGAGGGCTTGTTTAGCGCACCTAAGCGACCTTTAGCCCATTTTCCTAAACGGATCGCGGTCATCACTAGTCCATCTGGAGCAGTTATTCGTGATATCATCACGACTACTAGACGGCGGTATCCGATCGCGCAGCTAGTTTTATTTCCGGCAGTCGTTCAAGGCGAGAAAGCAGCTGATTCATTAGTTGGACGATTAAAAGAGGTCAATGCCCGTGGCGATTTTGATACGATCATCATCGGTCGTGGTGGGGGATCGATCGAGGATCTGTGGCCTTTTAACGAAGAAAAAGTTGCTCGAGCGATCTTTGACAGTCAGATCCCGATCATTTCTTCGGTTGGACACGAAACGGATACGACGATCGCTGACCTAGTGGCTGATGTCAGAGCAGCAACCCCTACCGCAGCGGCTGAATTAGCGACGCCGGTTTTAGAAGACGAGATCTTGCGGATCAAACAAGATAAATTGCGCTTGATCCAAAGCTATCAAGCTATGCTAAAGTTACGGCGCCAACAGCTACAAAAATTGAAAAATTCTTACGTTTTTATGCAACCCAATCGTTTGTATGAAGGCTACCTTCAAAAACTTGATGGTTACCAGAATCGACTCAAACAGGCTTACCGTGAACAGTTGTACCAAAAAGAAAAGGTATTTTCAGAGCTGACGATGCGTTTGCAACGCTCTTCGCCAAAAGATACGATCAACTTGCATAAACAACAAGTGGCGCAGCTCAAAAAAGATCTATTTCGGGTGGCCGAAAAATATGTTGGTGATAGAGAGCAACGTCTGGTAAAGGCTACCGCTGCTTTAGATATGTTGAGTCCGTTGCGTGTTATGGGACGCGGTTTTTCTTACGTCACGGCAGATGAAAAGATCATCAAAAAGACATCTGATCTGTCAGTGGGTTCTGAGATCAAATTGCATTTAAGCGATGGTAGTGTTAAAGCTAAAGTTACTAAAATTGATGGGATGAAGAAAAAATGACAGAAAATAATTTAACCTTTGAACAAGAATTACAAATGTTAGAAGCGATCGTAGGCAAACTTGAGCAAGGTGATGTTCCTTTGGAAGAAGCGTTAGCACAATTTCAAAAAGGGGTAGCTTTAAGTAAAAAATTGCAAGAGACCCTCCAAAATGCCGAGGATACTTTGACTAAAGTCATCAATGAAGAAGGACAAGAAGTCATCTTTGAAGCAAATAATGACTAATATTTAGTTGTGTATTGTGAGAAATTTAATGGGAGCAATACTGTTAAAGTAAACAAGGAAGGAATCTAGGGCTTCTTGATGATCCCATACCTAGAAAGTGAAAAATGCAGTTAGCAACTTTTCAAAATAAAATGATCCCATTACTTGAACAGCACATGCGACATTACTTGGCGCAATTTACTGAGAATAAGACTCTTCAAGCGGCAATGCAATATTCGCTTGAAGCAGGTGGTAAACGGATCAGACCGCTTTTGATCATGTTGATCTGTCAAAGCTTAGAAAAAAAGATCGATACAGATGTTTTGAGTGTGGCGGGAAGTCTAGAATTTCTTCACACATACTCTTTGATCCATGATGATCTACCTGAGATGGATAATGATGATCTACGGCGGGGAAAACCGACGAATCATAAAGTTTTTGGTCAAGATATAGCGGTTTTAGCGGGGGATGCTCTCTTAACTGAGGCTTTTGGCTGGTTAGCTAAAACAAAGCTTACGCCCCAAAAACGTATTACTTTGGTAGCTGCACTTGCAAAAGCTGCGGGAGCAAATGGGATGGTCGCAGGCCAAACCGGTGATATCTTAGGAGAAAAGACAACTTTGACCTTGTCAGAGTTGATGCAAGTCCATAAAAATAAGACGGGACAATTGTTGGAATATGCTTGTTTTGCTGGAGCTATTTTAGGTGAAGCAACACCAAAACAAGAACAGGCTTTAGTTACTTTTGGGCAAAAATTTGGTCTAGCCTTTCAGATCTATGACGATATTTTAGATGTGACGGCAACAACAGCCGAATTAGGTAAAACAGCTAATAAGGATGTGGCGGAAAATAAAAATACTTATCCGCGCCTTTTAGGGCTAAAAGGAGCTAAGCAAGCGCTAGTTGATACGTTGAAGCAAGCAAAAGATCAACTTGAGTTTTTGGATAAAAGTGGACTTGAGACTTCTCTTTTGCGTCAAGTGCTAGAGTATTTTAAATTATAAGTAAGGATGTAAGTATGAAAAAAGAACGTGTAGATGTATTATTGGTCAAGCAGGGGCTATTCGAGACACGCGAACAAGCAAAACGTGCAGTTATGGCAGGCGAGATCTTAGGTGAAAATGAGGAACGATTAGATAAACCAGGTGAAAAGATCGATCCAAGTGTCAAATTACATTTTAAGGGTAAAAAGATGCCTTATGTTAGTCGTGGTGGTTTAAAACTTGAAAAAGCGCTCAAAGTCTTTAAACTAAGTACCAAAAATAAGACAGTCCTTGATATCGGTTCATCTACTGGTGGCTTTACTGATGTTGCCTTACAAAAAGGGGCCAAGTTGAGTTATGCCCTTGATGTGGGAACTAATCAATTAGCTTGGAAGTTGCGTCAAGATCCGCGAGTCGTTGTGATGGAGAATACTAACTTTCGCTACAGTAAATTAGAAGATTTTACTGCTGGACGCCCTGATTTTGCGACGATCGATGTTTCTTTTATTTCATTGCAACTTATCTTGCCGACTTTACATGCGATCTTAGCGCCAGGTGGAGACGTGGTGGCTTTGATCAAACCTCAATTTGAAGCAGGACGTGAAAAAGTCGGTAAGCATGGGATCGTTCGGGATGAAAAAGTCCATTTAGAAGTGGTCCAAGAGTTGATCGCTTTTGCTGTCAAAGCAGGATATGATGTCTTAGACCTTGATTTTTCACCGATCACGGGTGGAGAAGGAAATATTGAATTTTTAGTCCATTTGCGTGCAACATCAGAAACTGCAATGATCAGTGCTAATGTCGATCCAAGTGCAGTGATCAAACAAGCTCATCAAACATTACTTCATCAAAAAGATAAGTAGGTAGGAAGGATGATTTCTCAGTGAGAAAACAAGATAGACAACGAATTATTAAAAAAATGATCCAGGATAATGCGATTTATCGGCAAGAAGACTTTGTTAGTCTCCTTTCAGCTAAAGGAGTTGAAGTGACTCAAGCCACTATCTCACGTGATGTAAAAGAGATGCAGCTGATCAAAGTGCCAACGCCAGATGGGTCGTATCGGTATAGTTTACCGACGACCAAGAAGGATAATACCGAAAAAAAACTAAGGAAAGTTTTGCGTGACGCCTATCTTGTTTCTGACTGTCATCGTGATCTATGTATGGTCAAAGTTTTGCCTGGTAATGGGCCCGCGCTTTCGAGTTTGATCTCGCAAATGAACTATGATGAAGTTTTTGCTACTTTAGGTGATGATGATACGATCATGCTTTTTGCACGCTCAAATGAAGATGCGTTGCAGATCGAGCGTAAATTATTGGCTTTGATCGATGATAAATAGGACTTTTAGATTTTGGGAAAGGAAAAACTGTTACTCTTAGCAACAGCAGGAAAGTACTTTGTTACAAGAATTAATGATCCGTGATTTTGCAATTATTGATCAGTTGACCGTCGATTTCGGAACGAATATGACGGTCTTGACTGGTGAAACTGGAGCTGGTAAGTCCATCATTATTGATGCTTTAGGTCTACTAGCAGGTGGACGTGGCTCGAGTGATTTTATCCGCAAGGGAGCTAATAAATCATTGCTCCAAGGACAATTTACTATCCCTAAAGCCACTCGAACATATGAGCTTTTAGATGAATTTGGGATCGAATGTGAAGATGATATTTTGATCTTACAACGCGATATTTATCGCAGTGGCAAAAATGTTTGCCGAATAAATGGCGTTTTGGTCAATCTAGGCACACTTCGGCAGGTGGGGCAAACATTGATCGATATCCATGGGCAAAATGAGCATCAAGAATTGATGGATCCTGAGCGTCATTTAGCTCTAGTCGATAATTATCAGCCTGAGATCTTAGCTAAATTAGCACAATATCAGACGCTTTATGCCAATTATCGTCGTCTTTCTCAGGCACTAGAGCAACGTGAGAAAAATGCACACGAGTGGGCGCAAAGACTTGATATGTTACAATTTCAAGTTAATGAGATCAGTGAGGCGCAGCTACATGAGGGTGAAGAAGAAGAGCTCCAAGAACAAAAACGTCAATTAGATAATTATCAAACGATCCATCACGCGTTAGAGATGAGTTATCAAGCACTGAATGGTGAAGAATTAGATGTGATGAGTGTTCTAGGAAATGTCATGAGTGAGTTAGAAGACGTGGCTGAGTTCAATTCTGAATTAGCTGCGATCTACGAAAAGGTCTCTGATGCTTTCTATAATCTACAAGATGTAGCGCATGAAGTTTCAGGGCAATTAAGTGATCTGGAGTGGGATGAAGAATTGTTAAATTCCATCGAAGCACGGCTTGAAACGATCCATCAACTCAAGCGTAAATATGGTGATTCGATCGAAACGATCTTGGCTTATTACGATAAGATAAAACGCGAACTTGAAACGATGCAACAAAGCGATGAAAACTTAGAACAGCAAGTCGAGCAGGTCAAAGAAGCTCATAGCAAGGCAAAAAAATTAGCGTTAGAGATCAGTGAGTTACGTAAAGAGACTGCTAAACGGCTTGAAGCTGAGATCCATCAGCAGTTGAGTGCACTATATATGGATAAAGCTGTTTTTGAAGTGCGATTTTTACCGGCGAATGGACAATTGACTGAAACTGGCCTTGATCGGGTCGAATTTTACATTCAAACTAATCCCGGAGAAGAAATGGGGGCTTTAGCAAGGATCGCTTCTGGTGGTGAATTATCGCGGATCATGCTCGCGCTAAAGACGATCTTTGCTCAAAATAAAGGTGTGACGAGTATTATTTTCGATGAGGTCGATACTGGAGTCAGTGGACGTGTCGCACAAGCGATAGCTGAAAAAATCAGCCAGATCGCAACTAATTCGCAGGTGCTGTGTATCACCCACTTGCCACAGGTCGCGGCTGTGGCAGACCACCATTATTTTATTGCTAAACATGTAGCCAATGGGCGGACTGAAACTTCGCTTACGATCTTAAATGATAAAGAACGGATCGAAGAACTAGCCCGGATGCTGTCAGGTTCTTCGATCACGACTTTGACACTAGAACATGCAGAAGAACTGCTAAAAATGGCTAAGGCAAGTAAATAGTTCAAAAAGATGCACTTTGAGGCATCTTTTTTTGGAATTAAAAAAACTAGAAGTCTTTAAACTCCTAGTTACTAAAATACTGACTTTAGATCATATCCCGGTAGAGTCCGATGACTTTGCCTAAAATTACGACATTATCCAAGATGATCGGATCCATCGTTTCATTTTCAGGTTGTAATCTAAAATACCCGTCTTCTTTGTAGAATCGCTTGCATGTTGCCTCATCGTCTTCGGTCATGGCGATCACGATATCACCATTGTCAGCAGCAGACTGTTTTCTAACGATAACTTGATCACCATCTAAGATCCCAGCATCGATCATGCTTTCACCACGGATGTTCAACATGAACAAATCATTGGCATCACTTAAATTAGGTGGTAATGGAAAGTAATCAGTTGTTTCTTCAACAGTTAAGATCGGCATCCCTGCGGTCACAGTTCCAATGACTGGGATCTCATTTAAAGTAGTTTTGATCCCTAGAGTTTCTAGACCAGCAGGGGTAACTTCCATTGCCCGTGGTTTAGTAGGATCTTTTTTGAGAAAACCTTTCTTAGTTAAGCGTGCTAAATGACCGTGTACAGTTGAGGTCGAAGAAAGTGAGACTGCTTGACAGATCTCGCGCACAGTCGGTGGATAACCTTTGCTCTCAACTGTATTGTAGATAAAACGCAAAATATTTAGCTGTCTTTTTTCAGATGCTTTTGTCATTTTGAACACCTCAATACATTTCTATAGGGTAATTATAACATAGAAAATCAGCAGTTACAAACAAGCGTTTGCTTTATCGAAAAGAAAGTGACTAAGCTAATGACTTTCTTAAAATTTTGAGATAGAATATAAAGGATAGATCATTGGAAAAGAGGAATTTGACATGGAAAAAGACGAAAATTTAGAACAAACGTCAGAAAAGACGGAAGCAAAAAAAGGTGCGATCCCACAAGAGCTGATCGATCGTATCAATGAATTGTCTAAAAAGAAAAAAGAAGGCACACTAACAGAAGCTGAAAAAGAAGAGCAACAAGAATTGCGTAAAACTTACTTAGCGATGTTTAGAGAAAACTTCCGTAGCCACGTAGAAATGTTACAAGTCTACGATAAAGATGGCAATGAAGTTACCCCAGAAAAGGTGAAAAAGATCCAACGTGAACGTGGTTTGCGTGATAATTAAAGCTGTTTAGCGCTTTATTTTTAAGGATAACTTGTGTAGAATAGGTAATTGAATGAATATAATGAGAAGGGGGTGCTGGAATGTCTACTGGAATTTGGATCGTACTTGTAGTCTTAGCGCTTATCCTTGGCTTTGTTGGTGGTTTCTTTGCTGCTCGTAAGTACATGGAAGACTATTTGAAGAAAAATCCGCCGATCAATGAACAGATGTTGCGGACGATGATGATTCAGATGGGGCAAAAGCCTTCTGAAAAGAAACTTCATCAAATGATGGCTTCAATGAAGCAAAATATGTCTAAAAAATAATTTAAAACTAAAAATAGGTTGTGACTTATGTGTCCAACCTATTTTTAGTTATTTTTTTGTTGCAGGATCGATGTAGTGGAAGCTTGGATCGATCGCTTTGTCCAGTTTGGTAAAGGCTTGTTCCATTTCATTGATGATCGCTGCTTGGGTCTCATCGGTCAACTTAGTTTTGCGATCAACGTAGATCGGTCCACCAAAGCGAACGGTTGTTTTTTTACGGCTAAATAAAGCTTTTAAAGTCAAAGGGCCTTGATAAACAGCGGGAATGATCGGGACCCCAGTCATTTTAGCAATCAAAACGACGCCCCCTTTCATTTCCTGTGAATGCCTAGTCCCAGAAGGAAACATGATCAAAGAAAGATCACTTTTTTTAAGTAACTTAACTGGCGTCTTGATCACAGAGGGACCAGGATTTTTTCGGTCGACCGGAAAAGCGTTGGCATGTTTTAAGATAAACCGCAAGATTGGATTTTTGAAAAGTTCTTCTTTTGCCATGAAGCTAAACTTTTTGGGAGAAGCTGCTAAGGCAAAATACAAGGGATCAAACCAAGTGCGGTGTGGGCCAACCAAAATATAATTTCCTGAAGGTAAGTTTTCCTTGCCCTCAAAGTTTGGTTTACCGTTGATCAGATAAACAAGAAACCTAACCAGGCCTCGAATAAATGAATAAAACATGGTGTTTACTACTATAGAGTGTGAGATATTTGAAAGTTCTATAGTCTTCCTTTCTTAGATAATACTGCTGCTAGCCCGTTCACAGTTTAACTTTCAAGGGGCTTTAATACTTGGACAGTACTATTTATTTATTATATATTTTTTAGTATGCTAAATTTATCTTAAAATTGCAAGTCACGTTAAGAGTAAAAGAAGGTGTTTTGATTTGAATAAAATCGAATTGAAAGAAGATGAACGGATCGACCAGCTATATGCTAACGATATCAAAATAATTCAAAGTTCAAAAGTTTTTTCTTTTTCTTTGGATGCAGTGTTACTGGCTCATTTTGCCGAGCCAACTAAAAAAGAAAATGGCAAGGTAGTCGATCTTTGCGCGGGCAATGGAGCAGTTGGTCTATTTTTAACAAGCAAAACTAAGGCTTCGATCGCGGCTGTTGAGATCCAACCTAAATTAGCTGAAATGGCTAAACGTAGTGTCAAATTAAATTCTTTAGAACAACAGGTGACCGTTTTGAATCTTGATTTAAATGACTCATTGAAATATTTGAAAAAAGATAGCTTTGATACGGTCACATGTAATCCACCATACTTTTCAGATCTTCCGACTAGTAAAAAAAATCCTAATCCATATCTGGCGTTGGCTCGGCATGAGATCACGGTGACTTTAGCTCAAACGATCGAAATGAGTAGTGCGCTTTTAAAAACTAAAGGCAAAGCTTATTTTGTTCATCGTCCAGATAGGCTTTTTGAGATCTTTGAATGTATGCAAAAAAATCGGTTAGCCCCAAAGAAAGTCCAGCTAGTCTATCCTAAAGAAGGGCGTGAAGCTAATATGGTCTTAGTCGAAGCGATCAAGGATGGACGTAAAGGTGGGTTACGCTTTTTACCTCCGATCACAGTTTATCAAGCAAATGATGAGTATACACCTGAGATGAGAGAGATTTTATATGGAACAGCGGGCTAAACAGTATTTTTTCTATGTTTTACGCTGTGCTGATGCCACTTTTTATACGGGCTTTACGACTGACCTCAAGCAGCGTTTAATGACGCATAATAGTGGACGAGGAGCTAAATACACCCGCGTTCGGCGTCCTGTGAAAATGATCTATCATGAACAATTGGCGACTAAAAGTTTGGCACTGAAAAAAGAATACGCGTTCAAACAACTAACACGCCAGCAAAAGGAATGCTACTTGCGCGAACATGGAGTTGCTGAGAAATATTTGTTAAAATAGACTTGTGCTATAGTAAAAGTTGAAGTGCTAGCTTTAGATTTGAAGTTAAAATGTGAGATCATTAAGAAAAAGCTAGCTAAAATTCAAGAAAGGAAGGCTGCATTTCTTCATTTAGATTCACATTTGGTGCAGCAGTTCGTTATGAAGTTTATTGCTTATAATGTGCGTCAAGATGAACGTGCTTATTTTGAAAATTGGTCTCAAGAAAATAATATTGAAATAAAATTAGTTGCAGATGAAGTTACGTCTAAAAACTTGAGCTTGTCTAAGGGATACGATGCTGTCATCAGCTTTCAAACTGGTATCTATCCCGCTGAGTTTTTTGAGACTCTGGCTAGCTATGGCATCAAAGATGTTTCGATCAGAAATGTTGGGGTCGATAATTTAGACCTAGCTGAAGCTAAAAAATATGGGATCGCTGTAACTAATGTGCCGGCCTATTCGCCCAATGCGATCGCTGAATTTTCAGTAGCGATCTTACTCCAATTGTTGCGTAATCAAAATATTTTTCGCAAGCGAATGGCTGCTAATGATTATCGCTGGGCTCCTTTTGTTGGTAAAGAGATCAGAGCTTTGACGATCGGGATCGTTGGAACAGGACGGATCGGTAAAGCGGCGATCGATATTTATAAGGGCTTTGGAGCTAAGATCTTGGCTTTTGACCCATATCATGATCCTAAATTGGAAAGTGAAGGTATCTATATTGATACGCTAGAAGATCTAGTAGCTAAAGTGGATGTGTTGACCTTGCATATGCCAGGTTCGGACAAAGATGGCCATTTGATCGATGCTAAAATGATCGAAAAAATGAAAGATGGTGCTTATATCATCAATACGGCTCGCGGCTCTTTGATCGATGCTAAAGCTTTACTTACTGCTTTAAAGAGTGGCAAGTTGGGTGGTGCTGGTTTAGATACGTATGAATTTGAGACACCGATCTTTAACCATGATTTAAATGAAACGGGTGTTAAAGATGAGTTGTTCAAAGAGTTAGTTGCTTTAGATAACGTTGTGATGACGCCACACATTGCTTTTTACACTGAAACAGCTGTTGAAAATATGGTAAATATCGCATTAGATTCAGCTAAATCAGTGATCGAGACCGGAACAGCTCCGACCTTAGTTCAAACAAAATAAGCTTGATTTTTTAACAGAAACAATTGCAATTGCTCTAGGAGTAGGTTATAATATCAAGAGTGCCTATAAAGGTACAATTCACACCTTATGCGATGATCAAAAGAGTGCTCATTTGAGTTTTTTGATCGTTGAACATAGGGGAGGATAATAAAAACTATTTTGGAGGTTAATTGTAATGGCTGTTATTTCCATGAAACAATTACTTGAAGCTGGTGTACATTTTGGTCACCAAACACGTCGTTGGAACCCTAAGATGAAGAAGTACATCTTCACAGAACGTAATGGTATCTACATCATCGACTTACAAAAAACGGTTAAGTTGATCGACGATGCTTATGATTTTATGAAAGATGCTGCTGCTAACGATGGTGTTATCTTGTTTGTTGGTACAAAGAAACAAGCACAAGATGCGATCGAAGAAGAAGCAAAACGTGCAGGTCAATACTACGTGAACCATCGTTGGTTAGGTGGTACTTTGACAAACTGGAACACGATCCAAAAACGTATCAAACGTCTAAAAGAGATCAAAGCAATGGAAGAAGATGGCACATTTGAAGTGTTACCTAAGAAAGAAGTTGCTTTATTGATCAAAGAACGCGATCGTCTTCAAAAATTCCTTGGTGGTATTGAAGATATGCCACGTATCCCTGATGTATTGTTCATCGTGGATCCTCGCAAGGAACGTATCGCTGTTAAGGAAGCACAAAAGCTTAACATTCCTATCGTTGCTATGGTCGACACAAATGCTGATCCAGATGAGATCGATGTTAAGATCCCATCAAACGACGATGCTATCCGTGCCGTACGTTTGATCACATCTAAGATGGCAGATGCAATTATCGAAGGTCGTCAAGGCGAAGATGATGCACCTGTTTCAGAAGAAACTTTCCAAGCTGCTAACGGCGAAGAAGTTGAATCCATCGAAGAAATCGTTGAAGTTGTTGAAGGCAACAACGATACAGATGCTGAATAGTTAATAAACTTAGGCTGTCTCAGGTTTTAGGTAGGCATTTTGGCCTTAGTCTTGAGATGGCCTTTTTTTAAAATTATGGTTTGAATACACCATGGTGTTTATACCAAAAGTATTTTAAATTAATCACTCTAAGGAGGCCACTAGGCTATGGCAAAAGTTACTGCTGCTCAAGTAAAAGAATTACGCGAAAAAACTGGCGTAGGTATGATGGATGCTAAGAAAGCTTTAGTTGCTGTTGATGGCGACATGGACAAAGCTATTGATTTCTTACGTGAAAAAGGTATGGCAAAGGCTGCTAAGAAGAGCGACCGTGTTGCTGCTGAAGGTTTAGCTGATGTTGAAGTTGTAGGTAACACAGCTGCAGTTGTTGAAATCAACGCTGAAACAGACTTTGTTGCTCAAAACCAACAATTCAAGGACCTTGTAAAACGTGTTGCAGGTTTGATCGCAGAAAATAAACCAGCTGACTTAGAAGCTGCTTTGGCTATCAAGACTGACAAAGGTACGATCAACGAAGAAATCATCGAAGCTACACAAGTTATCGGTGAAAAGATCACATTGCGTCGTTTTGAATTAGTTGAAAAAGCTGACAATGAAAACTTCGGTGCTTACCTACACATGGGTGGTAAGATCGCTGTTTTAACTGTGGTTGAAGGTGCTGATGAAGTGGCTGCTAAAGATGTTGCAATGCACGTTGCAGCTATCAATCCTAAGTACGTGAACCGCGACCAAGTACCTGCTAGTGAAGTAGAACACGAAAAAGCAGTTTTAACTGAAGAAGCTAAGAACGAAGGCAAGCCTGAAAATATCATCGAAAAGATGGTTGCAGGTCGCTTGAACAAGTTCTTTGCTGAAGTTGCTTTGGATGATCAAGCATTTGTTAAGGACCCAGACTTGACAGTTGCTAAATTCATGGCTTCTAAAGACGGCAAGGTCAAAGCCTTTGTTCGTTACGAAGTTGGTGAAGGTATCGAAAAGAAAGCTGATAACTTTGTAGAAGAAGTTATGAGCCAAGTTAAATAACACACGCTTATTTTAACGCTAGGATCCTTGATTTATCAGGGGTCCTTTTTTTGTACTTATGGGAAAAATATATTCAGTGGGCAAATAGTGGGCAGAAAAAATGATTACGTTATGTGTGATGCCGCCCGAATAAGTATGCGTGCTGTTTTTAATTATTGCGCGCAGTAAAGAAAATGAGAATCTTAGCATAGTACTTGACAGTAGTAGCTTTTCGGAAGAAAATTTAGTTAGTTTTAGTACAGTGGATATCTATAGACAATAATATTTTTAGAGAAAATATTGATATTTTAGATAAGTGTTGAAAATAAAAAAATTTAAATAAATAGGGCAAGATTTTGAAAAAGATGAAGTAATGACTAATTTGATCTAGCAGATATTGTTTGAAACTAAGACCAGCTATATAATTATGGCATGAACTTATTAAACTATTTAATAATAACTTATTTCTAAGTGCTTTAGTCTTTTGCGCTGTTTTTATAGAACACTATTTTCTGAGAACATAATGATAATTTGTGATGTATTTAACGCAACGATTCGCAATTCATAGTATTTTTAGGTAAAATAGAAAAAGAAGTTTTTAGTCAGAATAGTTAGGGGTCATAATAATAATGTTAAAAGATTTAATTGGACGCAATATCACTGCCATGGTCATTGATGAAAATGCAGACTATGTTTTTGCGCAAAAAGAAGGAATGACTTTTAGGATCGCTAAAAGTGAACTTTTGAAGTTACCGAAACCAGGAGCTATGATCTCAGGCTTTGCTTATGAAAATGAAGCTCATGAATTACAGTTAACTAAAAATGAGCCTAAGAGTGGTTTTGATCGTTATGCCTGGGGAGAAGTAAAAAAGGTCCAACGTGGCTTAGGGGTTTTCGTTGATATTGGTTTACCTAACAAAGATATCGTAGTTTCGACCGATACTTTACCTGAATTGCAAAATCTTTGGCCTAAAGCAGGTGACCGTTTGATGATCGCTTTATGTGTAGATGATAAGGGACGGCTCTGGGGCGAATTAGCTACAATGGAGATGTTTAAAGCTGTAAGTGATGTTGCAAGTCAAAAGATGATGAATAAAGACGTGATCGCAACGGTCTATCGTTTGAAGATGGTGGGTTCATATGTTATCACTAAAGATTATCAATTAGGCTTTATTCATCCATCAGAACGTGATCAAGAACCGCGTTTAGGTCAAAAAGTCAAGGCCAGAGTGATCGGAGTAAGACCAGACGGGACTTTGAATCTTTCATTGCGTCCCCGTGCTTATGAGGCTATCAGTGATGATGCCCAAATGCTTCTAGCCGCTTTACAACATAATGCAGATGGGCGTTTGCCATTTACAGATAAGAGTGATCCGGCTGAGATCAAAGTCTATTTTGGGATCAGTAAAGGTCAATTTAAACGCGCAGTCGGACATTTGATGAAAGCTGGTTTAGTTGTGCAACGAGATGGATATTTGATCTTAGTCAAATAGAGGATAGAAAGGAAGATGACCTTGGATCAGTTAGCAAAGATCGAACAAAAGTTACATGCACAAGGCTTTAAGTTAACGCCTCAAAGAAAGGCAACGATCGCAGTATTACTTGAGCATCAAACTAGGCATCTTTCGGCCGAAGAGGTTTATTCTTTACTCCATCAAAAACATCCTGAAGTTGGTTTAGCAACGGTATATCGTACATTGGACGTTTTAGCCGAGATCCAGATCGTTAATAAGATCAGTTTTGAAGATGGGATCGCTCGCTTTGACCTAAAAACAAGTGATAAGGGACATTTTCATCATCATCTTGTCTGTAGTGTTTGTGGTAATGTAACTGAGATCTATGAAGATATGTTGATCGACGTTGAAGAACGGCTCGCACGGCAATATCATTTTGAAGTTACAGATCATCGGCTGACTTTTTTGGGTATTTGTCAAGATTGTCAACGAAAACAAGTGATCAAGGAAGTGAAAGACGATGCCACCAACAGCTGAAGTGATAGCTGATTATTTACACTATCTTAGGGTCGAACGTGGTTTATCTAAAAATACACTTTTGAGTTATGGACAAGATCTGCGCCAGTTTGCGGCATTTTTAGAACAAAAAAAAATTACGCTGACTCAGGTCGATCGTGATCTGATCATGTTGTATCTAGAGAGCCAACTACAACATCAAAAAGCCAGAACTTCGATCAGTCGTTGTATTACGAGTTTAAGACGCTTTTTTCGTTATTTGATGCAAGAAGAGCTCGTCACTAAAGATCCGATGCAACTGATCGAATTGCCTAAAAAAGAAAGCCATCTACCAGAAGTATTGTCAGTGTCTGAAGTTGAAATGTTGCTTCAAACACCGGATGTAAAAAAGCCGTTGGGGTTACGCGACCGTGCGATCTTAGAATTGATGTATGCGACTGGTTTGCGAGTCAGTGAAGTCATCAACTTAAAATTAGCTGATCTGCATTTAGAATTAGGGATCGTCCAAACGTTAGGTAAGGGGCAAAAAGAACGACTCGTTCCGATCGGAGATACAGCTGTAATGTGGGTCCAGCGCTATTTAAAAACGGCGCGTCCTAAGTTATTGAGAACATCAAATGATTATTTATTTGTAAATTTTCATGGAAATCAATTAACTCGTCAGGGGATCTGGAAAAATTTGAAACAGCAGGTCAAATTGGCGGGGATCAAGAAAAATGTGACACCACACACGTTGCGACATTCATTTGCGACCCATATTTTAGAAAATGGAGCTGATCTGCGGATCGTCCAAGAACTATTAGGCCATGCAGATATTTCAACAACGCAACTCTATACGCACTTATCTCAGAAGCGCTTAGCTAAGATCTATAATGAAGCTCATCCGCATGCGTGATTGTCTTTCGCATGAATTTGTGGTAATCTAGCATAATCAGAAGAGCAATTGGCTATTGGAGGAAAAAATGCTTTATAAATATAAAAGCGACTATGAAAAAATCGCAATGGGGTTGTTATCGTTTATCCCTGATTTAAAAGAGATCGCTAATTTGAAGACGGAAATTGAATGGTACGAAGCTGACAGTTCCCATGTGCTATATTTATGGAAGAATGAGAATCGTGATTTTGTTGGTGTTTTAGGGACCGAAATAAATGAAGATTTTATCATGGTACGTCAAATAGCAGTAACACCAACGGAGAGAAGTCAAGGGTTGTGTTTTTTGATGCTAGATGACTTAGCCGAACTTTATCCAGATAAGAAGATCATGGGGAATATTGAAGCTTCGGCCTTGATAGCTAAATGGGAGCACCATAATGAAAAATGAAGCGACGCCAAATGTAAAAGGATTACTATTTAAAGTTCCTGATTTTGAAGGACCTTTAGATCTATTGTTGCATTTGATCAAGAAAAATCAAATGGATATCTATGATATTCCAATGGCTGAAATAACTACCCAGTATATTGACTATTTGCACCAGTTAAAGGAAATGCAATTAGATGTTGCTGGGGAGTATTTGGTTACAGCTTCAATGCTGGTCAATATCAAAAGTAAAATGCTTTTACCAAATGAGCAAGCTAGCTTACAAACCGATGATGAAGTCGAAGATCCACGTGAAGGTTTAGTGCAACAATTGTTATTACACCAAACATTTCAAACGGCTGCTCAAAATATGCGTGGCTATGCTGATGAAAGAATGAAGCTGTATCCGCGTGAACAAGCACTTGTACCAGCTGATGCTAGTTTAGGTAAACTTGACCCTGATAGTTGTGATATAACCGCATTGCAGAAAGCTTTTGCACGTTTGATGCTCAAACGTAAGGTCCAAAAACCAGTCATGCGCAAGATCGAATCAGAACGTTATTTTTTAAAAGATCAGATCTCGCGGGTCGAAAAATTGGTCAAACAAGCAAAAGAGCCACTCGAATTTGATGATCTATTTGCAGCAAATGCAGCCTTAGAGTTAGTGGTGACGACCTTTTTGGCACTTCTTGAATTGGTCAAACAAGGAGTGGTCAAAGCCACACAAGAAGATATTTTAGGACCAATAAAGTTAGTAAGTGGTGAAGTAAATGCTGTCTAATCAAGCTAAAATAGAAAGTTTGCTGTTTGTAAGTGGAAATGAAGGAATAACAGCGCGCGAACTTTCTCAGTTGACGGGGATCATGAAGCCGGCTGTCTTAGAGCAGTTAGCTTTGATCGAAAAAAAATATAAACAGGATGCCAATACTGCCTTAAAGTTGATCCATGCAGAAGAGCGTTATCGGTTGGTGACCAAGAAAGCTGTAACTGAGCTAGTTAAACAGTATTTTGAATCACCAGCAATGACGGAATTATCATCAGCTGCCTTAGAAACGCTGGCTGTAGTGGCTTATAAGCAGCCGGTGACTCGGATCCAGATCGATGAGATCCGGGGAGTGCAATCAAGTGGCATGCTACAAAAGTTGTTAGTGTTAGATCTGATCAAAGAAGCTGGGCGGATGGATGCCCCAGGTCGTCCGATCATGTATGCAACGACGGAAAATTTCCTTAATTATTTTGGGATCGAGTCACTAGCACAGTTACCCGAATTACCACAAGACGACGAAAAAAATGAAGCTACTTCAGATGATCTGATGTCATTATTTAACGACGCATTAGATGACGAAGAGTAGTTGAAAGTGAAAGGAAAAAAACTGCAGTTGCTGCAGTAGGTGACTAAAAATGGCAGAAAGACTGCAAAAAGTAATGGCAAACGCTGGGGTAGCTTCTCGGCGTGCCAGTGAAAAGATGATCTTGGCTGGACGAGTTCGAGTTAATGGGAAGGTCATCAAAGAATTAGGTCAAAAAGTTGACGGAAATGATGTGATCGAGGTCGATGGACATTTGATCGAACGAGAAGAAAAGGTCTATTACCTTTTCTATAAGCCACGTGGTGTTATCAGCGCGGCTAAAGATGATAAGGGCCGTAAAGTGGTGACGGATTACTTTACTGATCATAGCGAACGTGTTTATCCCATTGGCCGGTTAGATTATGACACTTCTGGTCTGCTTTTATTGACCAATGATGGAGAACTTGCTAATCGTTTGATGCATCCGCGTTATAAAGTTAATAAGACCTATGTAGCTAAGGTCAAGGGGCTCGTTCAAAATGAGGCTTTAAAGCAATTACGCGTAGGTGTACGTTTAAAAGATGGCAAAAAGAGTGCTCGGGCTAAGGCTAAGCTCTTGTCTTTAGATAAAAAAAATGATACATCGATCGTATCATTGACGATTCATGAAGGGCGAAATCATCAGGTCAAGAACATGCTTCAAGCTGTTGGGCATCCGGTCAAGAAGCTCAAACGTGAAACTTACGGCTTTTTGACCTTAGCTGGGTTGACCTCAGGACAATATCGTGAATTGACACGTGAAGAAGTAAAAGCCCTTTATGAGCTGGGAAATAAGTAAGTTACTTGTTTTTTAAAAACTAGTATGCTAAACTAACTGTGAAAATATTTTAGGTTTATCTTCAGGGCAGGGTGTAAATCCCGACCGGCGGTAAAAGTCCGCGACTCCTCGTTTATTGCGGGGACTGAACTGGTGTGATCCCAGTACCGACAGTTAAAGTCTGGATGAGAGGAGATAGGGTTTTATATACATGGGTGGAGTGGATACTTTACCGATGAAATAGACCGCTGTTGCTCAAGATGAACAACAGCGGTCTATTTTTGATATAGGATCTACTGTGAGATGGACCTCTTAGGAGGAATTAGTTTTGGCAGTAAAACGTTGGGTAGTAGCAGCATGCTTGGCTGCTATTTCGTATCTTTTGATGTTTCTATCATTTGTGATAGTTCCGATCGTACCGTTTATGAAGTTAGATTTTTCGGATATTCCGATCTTATTAGCTTTCTTCATTTTAGGACCATTAGGAGGGCTACAGGTCGCATTTTTACGCTCCTTGTTGTATTTTCTGATCGCAGGGCCGTCATTACCGCAATTGGTCGGTGTCAGCCTGAGTTTTGTAGCTACGTTAGCGTTTTGTTTACCACTTTACTATTTGCTTAAAAACAAGTCATTAATATGGCAAAGTGTTGTGAGAGCTATTTTAGGGGCAACATTGAGCTTAACAGTTGTGTTAGCTTTACTTAACTGGCTCGTGACGATCCCGCTATATATGAGCTTGTTAGGGATGAAATTAAATATTCCTTTAGGACAGATGATCTTATTTGGGGTCGTACCATTTAACTTGATCAAGGGGATCGTGATCGGTATAGCTTTTATTTTGATCTATAAAAAGTTAAGCGCTTGGATCGAACATAAAAAATATCTTCATTCATGATAACAGGGCTCATGGCGAAAGCATTTCGGTATGAGCCTATTTAGTTAGAAAATATATGATATGAACAGTATAAAAATATCCGATCAAATTTCATTTTTGGGAAATTTGATCGGATATTTTTAATCTAAGCTAGTAGCTTTTCAGCCTACTTATTAAGAATTAGTCGTTATTATTTGCTTGGTGAGCAGCTAATTTTTCAGCATAGCGCTTATTACCTTTGTATAGTTCATACATGGTCCAGATCAAAAGCGCTGCGATCACAACGATCAAAGCATAGGCGATCCCGTTAGCTAATTGAAGTTGAGCAGCTGATGGATCATCACCGAAGAAACCAGCTACCGCATCTGGTAAGCCCTTGAAATCAAGGAGCGTTAATACTAATACAGAGAGCCACCCAAGAACTTTGACCCAAAGTGAGTTTTTGAAACGTTCGCCCATTTCAGCTTTACTATTTGTCATCATCAATAATGGTAACATTGAAAATGGTAAGGCTAAGGACAAGAATACTTGAGAATTGATCATCAAGTTGTTGAGCGCTTCATGTTCTTGTTCAGCGCTTTGACCAGCTGAAAGTGAAACACAGATCAAAACTGGGATAACGGAGATCAAGCGTGTGATCAAACGACGTGCCCAAAGTGGCATCTTCAAATGAACAAAACCTTCCATGATAACTTGACCAGTCAATGTACCTGTGATAGTTGAGTTTTGACCAGAAGCAAGCAAGGCAACGGCAAAGAGCACAGAAAGGATCCCAGATTTAGCGACCGAGATCAAGAGTCCGTTGCTAAGCATTGATGTATCAGATAAAGCTTCGTAAAGACCAAAGAATGATGGATCATCTACGGCACCGCTTTTGAAGACCGCAACCCCCATGATCAAAAGTAATGAGTTAACGACAAAAGCAGCACTTAATTGGATGTTAGAATCCCAAGCTGAGAAACGTACGGCTTCGGCAACGTCTTCTTCATTGTTGTGATCGATCTGACGAGTTTGGGAAACAGCAGAGTGCAAGTACAAGTTATGAGGCATAACTGTCGCACCGATGATCCCTAAAGCACCGTTCAATGGTGTCATACCATGAACTTCAGGAGAAGTTGCAAAAGTCTGTGAAGTAGGGATGAAACCTGCAAAAACCGCACCCCAATCAGGATTAGATAGTGCAACTTGGTAGGTGAAGACGAACAAGATAACTAAAATTAAAGCAACAACGATCGCTTCGATCTTTCTAAAACCGATTTTTGTCAATAAAAGCAAGAGTAAAACGTCAAATACGGTAATAAATACAGCAAATACTAGTGGGATACCAAATAAAAGATATAAAGCGATCGCAGCCCCGATAACTTCAGCGATATCAGTAGCCATGATAGCTAACTCGGTCAAGATCCATAAAATGATCCCGAGCGTCTTACCTGTTCTGGCACGGATCGCTTGGGCTAAGTCCATCCGGCTCACGATACCAAGTTTGGCAGCCATGTATTGTAAAAGCATCGCGATCAAACTTGACATCAAGATAACGGACATTAATAGGTATTGGAAGTTTTGTCCACCGGTGATGGAGGTTGACCAGTTACCTGGATCCATGTAACCTACCGCAACTAAGGCACCTGGGCCAGAGTAGGCAAACAAGGTCCGCCAAAATCCTTTCCCTTTAGGCACTGTAACAGTACCATTGATTTCCTCTAATGAGGGACCATTCGCATATTCAACGAGTTTGTGTTTTTCGTGTTCTTTATCCACAATAAAAACCGTCCTTCCTTTTTTAGGTACTTAGACATTGTACACCTTATTAAGTCAAATTAAAAGTATTTTTTAGGTGCGCCTTACAAAAAATATTTTTAACCTAACTTATGTTGCTTGAAACAAATTTAAAAGAATTATTCAGATTTAGCAAAAAAATATCAAATTTAGCGTATATTATAAGTGAAGACTTTTAATGTGAGGTGAGTATATGGATTATGGATCAGAAAAATGGCTACTTTATTTCTCCGAGAGTCAGCCGAGACGCCCAGCTGTTATTCGCCAACTCTTGAGTAACCATTTAACAACTTCGGCTTTATTTTGGGGGAGGGCATATGGACTTTTGGATATTATCGCTTTACCACTAGATGTAAATAATTTCGAACCTACATTAGATGAGTTATGTCAAAAAAAGTTGCTATTGGAGACTTCTAAGGGGATATGCTTGACTGTTAAAGGTAGATCACGGGTCGAAGAATTGAAAGATAAGCACCAATTTTTGCGCGAACCAGCCTTTTTTAATGGGTTTGATCTTAAAGGATGGGAAAAGCAATTTTATTTATTAGTTCAAGTTGCGTCGGAATTGAGTTATCAAAACAATAAATATTTTGCGATCACTAATGATCTTAAAGCGCAACAGCTTTTCAAAAACTGGTTCAGACGATATGGAAAAACTACCTTATTAGGAGAAATAACTACATCATTGACCGATTTCTTAGCACATGAGCCTGAATTGAATGCACAACTTTTTTGTGAGCAATTAACTGGACACGGGCGTTTAGGTCAGACTAAAGCGCAATTAGCTAAAAGCTATCAACTACAAATAGCTGAGATCGAAGTAGGGTGGCGTGATCTGTGTGCCCGATATGCTAAATATTTGCTTGATCAAAACTTTGAGCTGGCAAAACTTGTTATGCCTTATAAACGTCTAACTAACTTACCGGCTAGTACAGAAAAGACCTATTCTTTGTTTTTAGCGGGTAAAAGTATTGAAGAGATCGCATATTTACGAAAAATACGGAAGAGTACAGTTCAAGAACATCTCTTGAATGTAGCTATTTTAGCGGATGATTTTCCAAGAGAACGGTTATTGTCACCAAAGATCAAAAAACAAATCATGGATTTTTTTGCAAGCTGTCCGGTCTTAGACTGGAAGTTTCAACAATTACATGAAAGCTACCCTGAGATCTCATTTTTTGAGTATCGTTTATGCCAAATAGAAAGGATAATTGTAAGTGAAAGAAAAGCTTGAAGCCATCTTGAAAAATGAATTTGGCTATCCAACATTTAAAACTGGCCAAAAAGAGACGATCGAGTCTTTATTGGCTGGCAAAGATACTTTAGCTATTTTGCCGACGGGAACAGGAAAATCTCTGTGCTATCAGTTTGTAGGAAAATACTTAAAGCGTTCAGTATTGATCGTTTCACCACTGATATCACTGATGCAAGATCAAGTTGAACAACTACAGTTCAATGGTGAAAAAGCAGTGGTGGCTCTAAATTCACGCTTGAGTTTTGCTGAGAAGAGATTTGTATTACAAAATATTGCCAGTTTCAAGTATATCTATGTTTCACCGGAAATGTTAGGCTCGGCTGAGGTTTTGAGCGCACTTGGACAATTAGAGCTAGGGCTATTTGTCATTGATGAAGCCCATTGTATTTCGCAATGGGGTCCTGATTTTCGACCTGAGTATTTAAATTTAGGTAAAATCAGAAAAAAGCTACATAGACCACTAACGCTAGCTTTGACTGCAACGGCAACCTCTAAAGTAGCACAAGATATAACTACAAGTCTGGGATTATCGCAAACAGGAAATGTGATCCGGTATCCCGTTGACCGCTCCAATATTTATCTAGGGGTACAAAATTTTGCAAATGAGCAAAAAAAACTTGATTATCTCCTAGCATTACTGCCTAAGCTAGCTGGGAAAGGGATCGTCTATTTTTCAAGTAAGAAGAAAGCTGATGAAATAAATGATAAGTTAGTCACTAAGGGATTTAAAAGTGCAGTTTATCATGCTGATCTAGAGCTTACAGAACGTTTTTTGGTACAACAACAGTTTTTAAATGATCAATTAGATGTTATTTGTGCGACTAGTGCTTTTGGGATGGGGATCAATAAGCCTAATATCCGTTATGTGATCCACTATCACATGCCAAATGATCTTGAAGCTTATGTACAAGAGATCGGACGTTGTTCGCGCGACGGGAGACCAGGGATAGCAGTGTTATTATATGAACCTAGCGACCTAAAACGTCAGGAATTTTTGATCGAAAAAACTTTGCCTAACTCCCGACAGATCAAGTATTTCACTAAACACCAAGAATTGCTCCAAAATTTCCCCAGTGAAGAAACACAATTGTTAGCACGGCTGTTAGCTAATGGTTATCAAAAAGATCAGATAGAAATATTAATGAAAAAACGTCAAACTGAACGTAACGATGCCTTACAAAAAATGTACCAATATCTTAAAACTGGTAGCTGTAAACGTCAATTTATCGCACAATATTTTGGTGACAAAATTGAAAACGTCCATAGCTCAGACACTTGTTGTGGAGCTGATCAAGCACTTCCATTAGAAAAACTTGGTTTGTTAGGAAAGTCCGTAGTGAGAGCGGATGGAAAAAAGAAACAGGACTATCGCGAGATCTTACAGCAATTGTTTAAAGAAACCTAACTAATGAGAATTTCAAGCGATTATTTATATATTTTTAGGAGTATTTATGCTATTATATTCTGTAATATTAGTAGTTTTGTGAGTACTATGAGCTAATTATAAAAACAAGCTATAATTTATGAATGTTAGCTAAAAAGTTAGAATGTGGAGCTGACATTTGATTACTTTGATATTGTTTTATACTGTTATCGGCGGTATCATAAATCTATATAGCAAACTCTAAGATATATCATGTTTTATAGTTGCTTCTAAACTATATAGTTTGCCATGCATATATGACATTAGCGGTAATAATAATTTTTAGAAAGGAAAAAACTATATTTCTTTTTGATCGTGAGACTAAGTGATCTTAGTAACATGATTCCATATTTATATAGTGGGGATTTTAATAAAAATGAGTCGAAAGAGTAACGACCACACCAAAAAGCCTTGGGAAAAGACCTTTGAAGAGATAAAAGATGATAAAGGAAACTACTCGCGAAGAGCTAGTCGACAGAGCAATAGACGAAACACGATGTTGACAACGATCTTATTAGGCGTTTTTGTAGTCATCATTATCAGTACGATCATATTTTATTTTGTTTCACAACGGGCTTCTAAGCAAAATGTAAGTAACGATGATTCGATCGAAGTGGTCTCTTCAAGCGAAAAAAAATCATCTTCGAGTAAGAAAAAATCTGTAGCAAAGAAGAGTTCAAGTAAAAAGAAGACTACAAAGGAAAGCTCAGATACTCAGTCTGACAGCACATCACAAGCAGTAGCACCACAAGATACAACCCAAGCACAAGCAAGTAGCGAACAGCCTGCAGATCACGAAAATCAAGCAAATGCTGAACAACATGCATCCGAAAGCTCACAAGAATCGCAACATTCAGAAGAACAATCTTCCCAACAAGAGCAGTATATCTCTGTTCCGGCAGGTCAAGGCTTGTATCGGGTCGCGGTCAATAATGGTTTGACGCTAGATCAGTTATTACAGTTGAATCCAGGCTTAACAGCTAATTCGAGTATTTCACCAGGACAACAGATCCGTGTAAAATAAGCTTTAGAATAATAAAAGAGAGGAAAAACAATAAAAATGTGTCCTTATTTTTCTTGGGACACATTTTTATATGTTTAAATGGGATATATTATAGTATGCAAACAAAAATGCAAATTGCGATCGATGGTCCTGCTTCTGCAGGTAAAAGTACCGTTGCAAAGTTGGTCGCTAAAAAATTAAATTACATTTATTGCGATACAGGTGCAATGTATCGCGCCACAACTTGGAAGGCACTACAAATGGGTGTTGCACTAGATGACGATCAAGCTCTAGGGAAAATGCTTGAAACGATGGAATTAAGCTTTAAGCCTAGCGAGCCAGAACAATTAGTATTTGTCGATGGGACAGACGTGACTACTGCGATCAGATTGCCAGAGATCACTAATAATGTTTCACTTGTTTCAGCTCAACCTAGCGTACGCAAAAATTTAACTGGGCGTCAGCAACAGATCGCAAGTGAAGGTGGAATCGTGATGGATGGGCGTGATATTGGCACAACTGTTTTGCCAAATGCTCAAGTAAAGATCTTTTTAGTTGCGAGTGTACACGAAAGAGCTTTACGTCGCTTCAAAGAAAATCAAGCTAAGGGTATCGATACGCCATTAGCTAAACTCGAAGCTGAGATCGAAGCGCGCGATTATAAGGACTCACACCGTGAAGTTTCGCCATTGACTAAGGCAGATGATGCGATTTTATTAGATACTACTTCACTAGATATTGCGCAAGTTACCGATGAAATCATGAAAATTGTTAAAAATACAGAGAAATAGGTAATTTAACTAGCATTTTGAACTGCTTTCAGTTAAAATGGTTATTAGAGTTAGTCGTTAAGGAGGACAAAGTCCATGAGTGAATCAGAAAACAAGGATTTATTAGAAGCTTTAAACAGCGTTAAACCAGTTAAGGTTGGCGACGTTGTCAAAGGCGAAGTGTTGGCATTTGATGATAAAAAGCAAGTTATCGTAGGGATCGAAGGCACCGGTGTTGAAGGTGTTGTTCCTGCACGCGAATTGAGCGTTAAAGCAGACGAGATCGAAGATAACATCAAAGTTGGCGATGTGCTTGACTTGGTTGTTATCTCTAAGATCGGTTCTGACAAAGAAGGCGGTAGCTACTTATTATCACAACGTCGCCTCGAAGCCCGTAAAGTATGGGATGAAATCGAAAAGAAATTTGAAGCAGGTGAAACACTCACAGTTCCTGTAACTCAAATTGTAAAGGGTGGCTTAGTTGTTGACGCTGGCGTTCGTGGCTTTGTCCCTGCATCAATGGTTTCTGACCATTTTGTTGAAGATTTCAACCAATACAAGGGTCAAGAACTTGAACTTAAGATCGTTGAGATCGAACCAAGCGAAAACCGTTTGATCTTATCGCATAAAGAAATCGTTCAACAAGAACGTGAAGCTAAGAAACAAGAAGTTATGTCACAACTTGCAGCAGGCGATGTGCTTGATGGTAAAGTTGCACGCTTAACTAACTTTGGTGCGTTCATCGACCTTGGTGGCGTTGATGGCTTAGTTCACGTTTCTGAAATTTCTTACGAACGTGTAGGCAAGCCTTCTGATGTCTTGAAAGTTGGCGAAGACGTTAAAGTTAAAGTGTTAGCCGTTGATCCTGAAAAAGATCGCATTTCACTTTCTATCAAACAAACATTGCCACAACCTTGGGACAATATTGAAGAAAAAGTTGCTGAAGGCGACGTTCTTGATGGTAAGGTAAAACGTTTGACAAGCTTTGGTGCATTTGTTGAAGTATTCCCAGGTGTTGAAGGCTTGGTACACATTTCACAAATTTCACACAAACATATTGCTACACCAAATGAAGTTTTGACATCTGGCCAAGACGTTAAAGTCAAGGTCTTGAATGTTAACGGTGAAGATCGTCGTTTAGCATTATCTATCAAAGCTTTACAAGAAAAACCAGCAGCTGATAAAAAAGAAGTTGAAGTTGTCGAAGAAGAACATGTTGAGATCCCAGAAGAAGATACAGGTTTTACTTTAGGTGACTTAGTCGGTGACGACTTGAAAAATGAAGACTAATCTCACGTATTGAGATTCATTTTGACTGGCCCAAGCGTAAAAGGTTTTGGGTCAGTTTTTTTGCTAAAACATTACTATAAGGAGTGAATTAAAATGGCTAATCCAGTCGTTGCGATCGTTGGACGTCCGAATGTAGGGAAATCAACGGTTTTTAACCGGATCGCTGGTGAGCGGATCTCTATCGTTGAAGATACCCCTGGTGTGACCCGTGATCGTATTTATGCGAAGGGCGAATGGCTCGGACAACCCTTTAATTTGATCGATACAGGTGGGATCGATATGGGGGATGAACCATTTTTAGCCCAAATTACCGAGCAAGCTCAAATCGCGATCGATGAAGCTGATGTGATCGTCTTTGTGACTAGTGTCAAAGAAGGGGTCACAGATGCTGATGAAAAAGTAGCAAAGATCTTGTATCGAACTGATAAACCAGTTATTTTAGCGGTAAATAAAGTGGATAATCCTGAACTTAGAAGTGAGATCTATGATTTCTACTCATTAGGTTTTGGCGACCCAATGCCACTTTCTGGAACTCATGGGATCGGTACTGGTGACCTATTAGATAAGGTCTGCCAGGCATTTCCTAAAGATGGAGCTAAAGAACAGGACGATTCGATCAAATTTAGTTTTATCGGTCGGCCTAATGTGGGTAAATCTTCTTTAGTCAACGCAATTTTAGGTGAAAACCGCGTGATCGTCTCTAACGTTGAAGGGACAACGCGGGATGCGATCGATACGAAATTCGTTGCTGAAGATGGAACGGAATTTACCATGATCGATACTGCAGGGATCCGTAAAAAAGGCAAAGTTTATGAAAATACGGAAAAATATTCTGTTTTACGGGCCATGCGTGCGATCGATCGTTCTGATGTGGTTTGTGTTGTTTTAAATGCTGAAGAAGGCATTCGTGAACAAGATAAACATGTAGCCGGCTATGCACATGAAGCGGGACGTGGGATCATCATCGTTGTCAATAAATGGGATACTTTGAAAAAAGATAATCATACGATGAAAGAGTTTGAAAAGACGATCCGGCAAGAATTCCAGTATTTGAGTTATGCGCCGATCGTGTTTGTTTCCGCTAAGACTCATCAACGCTTAGAACAATTACCAAAATTGATCGAGCGGGTAAATCACAACCATGAACGTCGCATCTCATCGGCTGTTTTAAATGATGTTATCATGGATGCGATCGCGCATAATCCAACCCCAACAGACAATGGGCGCCGCTTACGGGTCTACTATGCGACTCAAGTGGCAACTAAGCCACCAACATTTGTCGTCTTTGTAAATGATCCAGAATTGATGCACTTTTCATATGAACGTTTCTTGGAAAATCAGATCCGAGCAGCATTTGATTTTGAGGGGACACCAATTCATGTGATCGAAAGACGACGTAAATAATCAAAGATAAAAAATTAAAAAAATTATGCCTAAATTTATCTTATTTTTACAAAAAAATGATTAAAAACGTTGCTATATTAGGCTTTCTGTGCTATCTTATTAACTGAGCAATGATTTGTTAGTCATTGTTTCACCATTTCTGGCTAGTTTAGAAATGGACAAGAAGATATGCCTATATCTTTATCTTCACTTGAGGAGGTGAAACACATGGCAAACAAAGCACAATTGATCGAAACTGTTGCTGAAAAGACAGGTTTGACAAAGAAGGACGCAACTGTTGCAGTTGACGCAGTTTTTGGTTCTATCCAAGACTACCTTAAAGAAGGCGAAAAAGTTCAATTGATCGGCTTTGGTAACTTTGAAGTTCGTGAACGTGCAGCTCGTAAGGGTCGTAACCCACAAACTGGTAAAGAGATCCAAATCCCAGCAAGCAAGGTACCTGCATTCAAACCAGGTAAGGCGCTTAAAGATGCTGTTAAATAAGATTGACTTAATTTTAGCTAGGACCCTTGATTTATCAAGGGTTTTTTTGTATAAAAAAATACTGGAGCGTTAAAATGAGCAAGAGGCGTTACATATATACACTAATACTAAGAGCAAAAGAATTTTGTACTTAATATATGAATTTTCTCATCCATCAGAAAGTGTCTTGCAACTTTATCCAGCTAGCTTTTTGTGCTATGCTAAAATTATTTGTGGTAGATATATAAATGCTAGGGGTTGGAAAGATGAGCAAGAAGATCGTTTTTGGTCCAAAAAAAGATTTTATTTGGATCGATATCAAAAAAGATGATGAAAATGTGGTCCAGGAGTTAAAAAACCAAGCCAAGCTCGATAAAGAGCTATTGAGTTATGCTCTTGATGAACACGAAAATGCTCACGTGGAATATGATGCAAAAGAGGGGCTCTTGTTGATCGTTTTTAATGTGATCAAAAAATACAGCGAACGTTATGAAACGACACCGGTGGCTTTTATCGTCAAGCAAAATGAGCTGTACAGTTTTACGACAGCTAAAACAGCTTATGTGACTGAGTTTATTGAAGGGTTGATCACACGCAAGCCCGATCTTAGTCGCTTGAGTTTGATCTTTAAGACGCTTTATCAGATCGTGGGAGCATTTTTCCCAGTGATCAAAGAGATCGATAAAAAACGTTTGATTTTGACAGAAAAATTAAAAACCAAGACGACCAATCGTAATTTGTTGGAACTTTCAGATCTAGGAATGGGTTTAGTTTATTTAGTCAATGCGACCCAACAAAATTCCTTGCTACTGGCCCAATTAAAAAAGCTTTCAATTTACCGCTCTTTGACAGAAAATGAACGAGAAGAGTTAGAAGATGTTGAGATCGAAGCAGATCAGTTGGTAGCAATGGCTAATTTATCCGATCAGATCTTAGGCCAGGTCTCGGAGACCTATAATAACTTGTTGAATAATAACTTAAATGACACGATGCGTTTATTGACGATCTGGTCGTTATTATTGACGGTCCCGACCATTGTGACGGGCTTTTTTGGGATGAATGTCTTACTACCATTTAAAGATAGTCCATTTGGCTGGCTCATAATTATTTTTATCAGTATGTTTTTATCGATCGGACTGTTAATGACGATCTTAAAACGTATAAAATGAGGTGGGTAATATGCGAACTATTTTTATAGTAGAAGATGATGCAACTATTATTCAAGTCGTCAGCGAGAAATTGAATTCTTGGGGGTACGATTGCAAAGGTGTGACTGATTTTCAAAATGTACTAAGCGAATGTTTAGAACTTGCTCCACAATTGATCTTGTTGGATATTTCATTGCCTTATTTTAATGGCTTTCATTGGTGTCAAGAGATCAGAAAACATTCGCAGGTGCCGATCATCTTTATCTCATCAGCTGCTGATCAAATGAATCAGATTATGGCGATCAATTTAGGTGCCGATGATTTTATCGTCAAACCATTTGATCTCAATTTGTTAGTAGCTAAGATCCAAGCTTTATTACGGCGAAGTTACCAGTACAATCAAGTACAGACAGTCGATACTTACGATCTACAAGGATTTACTTTTACGCCTGAAGAAAACGTGATCGCAAATGCTGAGAGTAAGTTGAATCTATCGCCCAATGAAACTAAGATCTTGGTTATTTTATTGCGTGAGCGTGGCCAGATCGTCTCAAAGACACAGATGGTCGAAGCGTTATGGCAAGCCGATGACTTTATCGATAGTAATACGTTAGCGGTCAATATCACCCGGATCCGCAAGAAATTAGCTTCAGTCGGGATCAAGGATCTGATCCAAACGGTCAAGGGAAAGGGGTATTTGATCGAGAATGAAACAAGTGCTTAAATTGACTAAAGCTTTTATATGGGAGCATAAAGCGACCTATCTAGTATGGGTATTATTATTGGGAACTCAAAGTCTGACGTTATACCTATATGATCAGACCCAAGTGATCTTAGGCGATACCCTCCTGTTTAGCTGTTTGATAATTTTTAGCTATACGTTAGTTGCCTTTAGTCGATGGCAAAAAAAGCTCAGGCAGTTACAACTTTTACAGGCTAATTTTTCACATGAGCTTTTACCCTCAAGCACCAGTCAGGTAGAAATACTTTATCAACAGATAGCTGAAGAATTAGAGCAAAAATTAGTAGCAGAATTAGAACATAGCCGTTTGAAAAAACAAGAGATGTTAGAAGATTTTGGGATTTGGTTGCATCAAGTCAAAACACCAGTATCGGCCTTAGACCTTTTGATCCAAGCGCAAGGAAACGATCCTAAGATGCGAGCTGAGTTGTTCAAAGTCAATGAGTATCTTCAGCTGATGTTAAATTATTTGCGCCAACAATTGGATAATTCTGACCTTGTTTTTGAGCAAGTTGCTTTAGATAAAGTGATCAAGGAAGTCTTGAAAAAGTATGCACTCTTTTTTGCGCAAAAAGGGCTACGCGTGGAATTTATCGACCTTGATAACACCACAGTTACGACCGATAAGAAGTGGTTGATCTTTATTTTAGAGCAATTGATCTTCAATGCGATCAAATATACCAACACTGGAACGATCACGTTTATTTTTAACGGTGATCATTTGGCGATCAAAGATACTGGGATCGGGATCCAGTCACAAGATATTCCACGTGTTTTTGAAAAAGGTTTTACCGGTTATAATGGACGTCAAGATCAACGTGCAAGTGGTCTAGGCTTATATTTGAGTCAAAAAGTTGCGCTCAAATTAGGGTGTAAACTCGAATCGACTTCTAAAGTTGGCCAAGGAACGATGGTCAAAATTTATTTCCCAAAATATTATAAATAAATTGTTACCTTAACTTTAATGTTATTTAAAAATGGCAACCTTACAATTTTGTAAGGTTGCCATTTATTTTGTAAGTAGGCATAAGTAACGGGGCTTGTTATGATTAATATATCAATTAGAACAACGGAGGAAATGATCATGAATGAATTACTAAAGATCGAACATGCACGCAAAGTTTATCAGAGTCGTTTTAAGGGCGTTCAAGTTGAAGCTTTAAAAGATATCCAACTTGAAGTAAATAAGGGTGAATATACAGCAATTATGGGCGAATCTGGTTCTGGGAAGAGTACTTTGTTGAATATGATCGCCACTTTAGATAAACCAACATCAGGTAAATTGTATTTGAACGGTGAAGATCTGACACAGATCAAAGAAAAAGCAGCAGCGACCTTTAGACGTGAACATTTAGGCTTTGTCTTCCAAGATTTTAACTTATTAGACACGATCTCTGTCAAAGATAATATCTTATTACCATTAGTTTTATCACGTAAAAGTATCAAAGCGGCTAAGCCTAAATTGCAAGAATTAGCAGAAAAATTAGAGATCACTACTTTATTAGAAAAATATCCATACGAATTATCTGGCGGACAAAAGCAACGTGTGGCAGTCGCCCGGGCGATCATTACCGATCCAGCCTTACTTTTAGCCGATGAACCGACGGGGGCATTAGATTCAAAGACCTCAGATCAATTGTTAGATATCTTTGAACAGTTGAATCAAAATGGTCAAACGATCTTGATGGTCACCCACAGTTCATTAGCTGCTAGTCGGGCTAAGCGGGTCTTATTTATCAAAGACGGGATCGTTTATCATCAACTTTACCGGGGAGAACTTGACTCCAAGGCGTTCTTAGAAAAGATCAATATGACGATGGCGTCATTATTACCACGTTAGTCAGGAGGAATCTGTATGTTTTATGCTAAATTAGCTTTTCAAAATATTCGTAAAAATAAACAGGCCTTTTTACCATTTTTACTGTCAATGATCTTTTTGACGGCCTTAAATACTTTGATGTTGATGGTCGCCAATGATCCAGGCTTGGCTAAACTCCAAGGTGCTGAAGCAATCACCCAGCTTTTTGGTTTTGGTTCTGTGATCGTATTGATCTTTTCAGTGGTGTTTGCTACTTATACGGAAACGATACTAAACAAACAACGTAAAAACGAACTAGGTTTGTACAATGTTTTAGGCATGGGCAAACGTGAACTATATAAATTGACCTTCTTTGAAAAAGTGATCAATTTGGTTACAACAGTTGTTTTAGGTGTCACAAGTGGTGTGATTTTTTCCCGGCTAGCGTATTTGATCATCAAAAAAATGATGGGGATCGGCAGTGAATTCAAGTTTACTTTAAATCCTTCGATCTTGACGCTTACGATCTTATTTATTGCTGGCATTTACGCATGGTTATATTTGATCAACGCTTTTAATATTTTTAAAAGTGATCCGATCGAGTTGTTACATGCTGAGCAAAAAGGTGAAAAAGAGCCTAAAGCTAAATGGTTCTTGGCTTTGGTCGGCCTAGTCACTTTGATTTGGGGTTACTGGATCGCACTTACGATCAAGTCCCCAGTTTCAGCGGTCACTAATTTCTTTATAGCAGTACTTTTAGTGATCATCGGGACTTACTTAATATTTACAGCCGGAAGCATCGTTATTTTAAAATTATTGCGTAAAAATGAAAACTACTACTATAATGTTAAGCATTTCATTCCTGTATCAGGGATGATCTACCGGATGAAACAAAATGCGGTCGGCTTGGCTAGCATCTGTATCTTATCAACGATGGTCTTAGTTACTGTTTCAACAACAGCGGGGCTCTTTTTTGGAGCAAATGATCAAGTTCAACAGGCGTTTCCACGCGATATCATGATCAGTTCAGCAAAACCACTGACAAAACTCAAACAAGTAGCTAAAAACTATGCTACTAAAGAAGATGTTAAATTAAGTGATATGCAGTATATTCGGACTAGTCAACGTTTATTGTTTACAAAAAAAGCTGACGATTTTAAAGCTTCTGACCGTGTGAATTATACTGTCTCAGATGTTACTAAAGCCATAAATGTAGTTTTGATCAGCTTGAGTGAATATAATACTTTAACAAAAGATAATTTGACCTTAACTAAACCAAATGATATCTTTATGTACACTACCGCGCAGAATTATCCTGAAAAGACAATGATATTGAATGGGCATAAGTATCAAATCAAGCAACAGGTCAACAAATTAAAAGACACAGGACTGTTTAATGCCTCCCCGGTCGATTCCTACATTGTAGTTATGAAAGATCAAAAACAGATCGAGAAACTATTAAAAGAATTGTATAAAACTAAAGAGACAGCCATCTACTTAGAACCTGATTATCAATTAAATTTCAACATTGAACTTAAAGATCAAGCTAAACGTAAAGCGTTCATCCGGGGACTAAGCAAAGAGTTTGCTAAAACTGCGGATAAACAATGGTATTCCTTTCAGGACAAGGATAGCTATCGTGCAAGTGTCAAGCGCTTTGATGGTGGGTTCTTCTTTTTAGGGATCATTTTAGGGATAGCTTTCTTATTAGCTACGACATTGATCATCTATTACAAGCAAGTGTCTGAAGGGATGGATGATCGCAAACGTTTTGTGATCTTACAAAAAGTTGGGATGGATGAAGCTGAAGTCAAACGTGTGATCCACAGTCAGATCATGATGGTCTTCATTTTCCCATTAGCTTTTGCGATGTTACACGTTGCTTTTGCTTTTCCACTGATCAAAAAGATGTTGGTCTTATTTGGGATCACCAACTGGCAACTATTCTTAGTTGTTACGCTCGTGGTTGCATTGATCTTTAGCATCCTGTATTATGTTGTGTATCAATTAACTGCTCGGGTCTATTACCGTCTAGTTGAACGCTAAATAGTAAAAATTTAGGAGAGAAAGAAGATGAGTTTTCTTAAAAAAGGTTTAACTGGTTATCAGTTAAAAGTTTTAGCAATGATCTTTATGTTGGTAGATCATTTGAACATGTATTTTGGGCCAGAGTTACATTGGCCTTTATGGGTCAATTTCTTAGGACGTTTCGTCGCCCCAACATTTTCATTTCTATTAGTCGAAGGATATTTTCATACGCGCAATAAACGGCGGTATTTAAAGCGTTTATTGATCGGAGCCTTAGTTGTCGGGATCGGTAATATTATCTACAATCTCTTGACTAAGTCATATATCGATCCGTTCGATCATCAGCCAAATTACTTACTGTTTCTTGGGCCACATAATATCTTTTTGACGTTAGCTTTACAGCTGATCATGATGTGGTCGTTGGATAACATCTTAAATAAGCATAGGCGTAAGGCATCATGGCCGACATTTATCGTAAGTTTCCTTTTGATGTTTACTTTTACAGAAGGTGGGATCTATCTTTTACCGTTAGCTTTGATCTTCTTCTTAGGTCGTAAGTATCACAAACAAGCGCCAATGCTTGGGGCAACATTTCTCTGGTGTGCTCTACTATTTGCTAAAGCTTATTACAGTTACAGTAGCGGAGCAACAGCTTCAGGCACACTCTATGAGCATTTGACATTTGCTAGTGAATTTATGATGATAGCGGTCATTCCATTGATCTGGCTATATAATGGCAAACGTGGTGGAAGTGGTAGCCAAGCTGAAAAATCGTTCTTCTATATCTTTTATCCAGTTCACCTTTGGATCATTTACTTGATCAAAGCCTTTGTCTAAATAAAAAATAGCCTGGGAGAATGGAACCTCCT
>NZ_BCVJ01000020.1 GCF_001591685.1 Ligilactobacillus murinus DSM 20452 = NBRC 14221
AGTGCTCATTTATCGTTAAAGCTCTATGGATCGTGTGCATTATTCTGTTGTCTCGTGTTCTGCTAACCAATCGATAAGCGTTTGCCGTTTGATGAGTGTGTTCATCCCGTCGATCTTAACGACTGGCAAACCTTTCTTTATCCATTTATCAACTGGTGTCACTGACTTAAGCCCCATGAACCTAGCCACTTCGCTTTTAGTCATGTATGGAGCGCTAGGGATGTTAGTAGCGGCCTTTAGCATCGTTACTAGTTGGCCAACGCTTTTAAAATCTTCCGTCAGTTGCATGTCTTCGGTGTCTAGTGTGATCGTTACTTTAGCCATTGTCTTGAGCTCCTTTGCTTAAATATTCCAGCCAGTCAGTGCGGATCTGTGCAATTAATAGCGCTCGATTTCTTAAGGCTAGCTGTTTGATCTCGTTCTTGAGTGGTTCGGTCGCTCTGATGAGTTCGTCTTGATCAGTTGCGATATAGTAGCCAGTCTTTGCGCCATTTCGTACGCCTACGATTGGCACACCGTGATCAATTACTAGATCACGAATGACCTTTCTTACCGCTCGTTGGCTTAGATCTGTCATACTTGCTAGATAAGCAGTAGGGCGGGTGTTATCTGCTCCATAGCCTAGAAGTGATAAAATGGTCCGCTCGTCTGATGTTAGTTGTCTTCGTTTCATTCGTGCGCCTCCTGTTGATTTTGAGCTAATGAGTTGCTGACGCCTGCCATACCGTCACAAATAAAGTCTAGGCTATCTGTAATGAGTGGCAGTACTGTAGTAACTAAGTAAAGCTTGTCTGCTGGTTTCATCTCGCCGTTTTCTGATACGTATGCTTTTAGCAACTCGTTTACTGTCCGTGCTCTGATTTGTAGCTCGTCTAGTTTGTTGATCTCTGTTTCATTGGTATATTGCATTGTGATCGCTCCTTTATTCTTCCGGACAAGTGGCGTCCGATAATTTGTATAGATCCTTGCTGTGACTGCTTAAAGCATCCCTTAGCTTTGGTAATAACTTAATCAAGTAAGTTTGTGCGGTAGGTTCGCCACGTCTTAGATCCATGATATAGGCGTCTAAGAGTTCAGCGTACAAGTCAGTTTGATTTGCTAACTTGCCTAGTTCTATTGAGATATCTAATAGCTTTTCTTGTTCTTCTGTCATGTTAAAGCTCTCCTTTGATGTATTTTGGGTTTGGGATGTGGGTTGACTCGTTGGTGGGGCTATTTGTCTAAAACTGTGATTAATTCCAGCGTCTTGACGATATTTTTACCAAGCTCTAAAACTGTGGTGCTTTCTAGCACATCATTTAGTAGTCGGCGCTTCAAGTATTCAAGGTCTCGCTCTTCTTGTGTCTGCGGTGCTTGTGGCTCATGATCGAATAAACTTTCTTGCTCGATCTTTGGCGCTTCTTGTGGCGCTGGGATCGCTTCAGTTTCATTTCTCAAGCGGTGGAACTCGTTGATATATAACGCTGTGAACTGAGTACCTTTAACGCCTGTCATTTTGTTGGCGATCATCTCACAACCTAAGCGACTTACTAAAAAGCTTGGGTACTTTGTTTTGTTTTGCGGATCGATAAAAGATGACTCAATAAAATAGAGGTCGGGATCTAAAATACCGTATTTACCAGCACTTTGGGGGTCTGCCCAAGTTTGGGCACCCCTATCTTTTAGCTGTTCTTGAGCTTTTTTTAGATCGTCAACATGTTTTCTAATATCTCTCATCAAGTGGCGATGTGTTTTTCCAGCCCATTGAGCAACTAGGCGACTATCAATATATTTAACGTCCTTAGAAAAATAGTTCGTGATGTCGTTGGTATACTCACGCCGTAAAAATAGCTCGACTTGTTTCAGGGATGTATCTAACGGGTGACTCTCTCCGACGATCCATAATCTTAAACGGCTCGGATCCATGTTATAGCTTGGGTCTTGGTTCATGCGATCGGCTAACTCTTGATAAGTTAAGCCGTTGCGTTCTCTGTAGTCCTTTAACTCTGCGATTGTGTTATTTAATTTCTTTGTCTTCATGGTGTATCTTCCTTTCTTTTACTTGATGATGTTTTCATCAACTGAAATTATTAACTTGTCTTCTGGTGCAACGCCTTTTAAAACTTTGATATAAAAGCTATATTCTTCAGGTTCAAAGTCCTCGCCTAATTCGTCGTTAAGTTGTTTGACTGTGTCGGCAACATGCTTTTTTGCTTCTTCCAATGTATGGAAAGCACCTAATAGGCAAACATCTGTTACGAACTCCATTTTTTCGCCTAGTGGGTAATCAATCGGGGTCAATACTACGTAAACATCTTTATTATTTGGTTCATGTTCTTTTAGTATCATTTTTTAATCTCCTAACTTTTCTTTTAACTCGTGATAATCAGTGACGCCAGCTTGATATAATGCGGTCAACTGACTTTCTTTAGCCATATACTTTGAACGCTCTGCGCTGGTCAAAGCTTCAGCAAATACCGACGCCTTACGATCTAAGCCACGATCACGCTTTAACTTGCTTGCGTTGTTTCCAGCGGTAACCATGTATAAAAGTTGTGTCATGCTTCGGATCTCACCGCTTAGATTATCACCTTGGTAGTGCTCTTTTAGGCAGTCTGTGAGCTGTCGGCGTAAGTCTTTCTCAATGTCGTATAGAGTATTACGCTTGATTAGTTCTTGTTCCATTTCGTCAAAGCGTGAGAAATAGGCAAGTTTAAACTTCATTGCTTCCTTACCGTTAAAGCTAGTGACTAGCATTGTGAACCCGAAGCGGTCAAGATCGTAACTTCTTACAGTTCTACCGTTCTCGGTGATGTAAGTTGTCTCTTTGAAATGATCTTTAAAACGGGTGTTAGCTGAGCCCATTTTTGGGCTGAATTCATTTTTATTAATTGAGCCCATTTTTAAGGTTGGTGTTTTAGAATTAATTGTCTTGTTCCAATCTTCCTTAATTTGATCGATTTTTCTTAATACGTGTGTATGTCGCTTGTGAAATACCTGCGCCACGTTTAGACTGCTTGTGATCGCCTTGCGGTCTTTTATCATGACTTCGGTTAATTGTTCTAATTCGTTCATCCCTCTAGCTCCTTTCTATTTGCTAACTTGCTTGTGTGGCTATTTGCGTCCTAGTAACTTCATTGGGTCTACTTGCAGGAAGTCAGCAACTTGCATTAATTTATCGCTTGGTGCTCGCTTGCCCCACTTAGCAACTGTGCCATTACTGAAAAATAGGGCTCGTTCTAACTGTCTGACCGAATAACCTTTCTTTTTGGCTTCTTTCTTGATATTGTCGTAAATCATCTATATCGCTCCTTTTTATAGAATAAAAATCTTTATCATTGTAATGTGTAGAAAAATGAGCTACAATATAAACATAAAGAAAAAGGCAACTAACTAGCGACTAATAGTTAAATGCGTTTTTATGGTATTCAATTATCTACAACTAAAACTATATAGCTTATTTTTCTATATGTCAATATTTTTGTAGCTTATTTTTCTTAATTTAACTTTTTAAGGTGGTTAAAATGTCGATATATCAACGAATTAAAGACCTTGCGAATGAGAAAAATGTTTCTATACGAGAGCTTGAAAAACAACTCGGCTTTAGTAATGGGGCAATTAATAAATGGAAAGATAAAGCGCCAAGCGATAAATTAGAGGCAGTAGCGGACTATTTCGGCGTAACTGTTGATTATTTACTGGGAAAAACAAGTGTTAAATATACAGTAGAAGGCGGTTTTTATGATCAACTTGGCAACTTTGATCCACTAGGCAGAGATGTTTCTTTAAGAGCGGCGACGTATAACGAAAGAGCCATTTTGCTAACTACGTTCAATATGTTAAATAATTTAGAATTTTTGAACGGCGGAGCTATTGGCAGTGCTAATATAGAAAGGATGAAATATTACACTAGCGACGACTACCAAAAAATTAACGATATAGAGAAAGAAGAAATTGCAAACCTCATCATTAGACTTTTTAGTTTCTTAACTACACCACATACAAAAGAAAGAAATAAGGCGAAAAAAATGGTTAATAGATTGATACGGGAACTACCTGATGATTTTTACAATATTGATACTTCTGATTAATCGCCAGTATCACGCCTAAAAATGTAGGGTTTTGTTGGGTTTTCGCCACAAGTGGAGAAAGTAGTATTTTGTAGTACTTTAGCGATCGCTTTTACAGTCCGAACAATCTGCAATAAGCTTCTAAGTGGTTTTGAGCCACTTAGCCAGTGCATCCCTGATTACTCCACTTCTAGGGATGTCATACGATCCAATACATATACAAGCGAATAGATACCAGTGATAAAGCCGTCCTATCGTGCATTACTTTAAGCCACCTAGCCCGTGCAATAAAGATAAAGGACTGATAAACATGGCTAAAATTACAGAGTATCAAACTAGCAAAGGGAAGTTTTACCGCTTCCGTGTATATGCTGGGATCGATGAGATGACTGGCAAAAAGAAATATATCAAGCGTGCAGGTTTCAAGACTAAGGCAGAGGCTAAAAAAGAACTGGTCAAGTTAGAGTATGATGCTTCAAATGGCAATTACTTCAAGCCACTAGATAGCAAGCTTTTTAAAGATGTCTACTTGATGTGGTTAGATCAGTATAAAACAACGGTCAAAGAGTCAACACTTAATAAGGTGCTGTCACTTTTTAAAAATCAGATATTGCCACAAATGGGGCTGTATCGGGTGGATAAGCTAAACCTTGCTAACTGTCAAAAAGCGGTCAATGTTTGGGCTAGTAGTTCGCCTGCATCATTTAAGCAGTTGCTTGGGTATGCTTCTAATGTGATAGATTTTGCTAAAAGATTAGAGTTGACCGATCGCAACCCGTTTAAAGATGTCATCAGACCACGTCAAAAGATAATACGAAGTGAACGCAATTACTTTGAACCAATAGAATTAAAACGTTTCTTGACCATTGCGAAAAAAATGGGACTTAAAAACTATGCTGTACTTAGAATGTTAGCTTATAGCGGTATGCGAATAGGGGAGCTTATAGCTCTGACGTGGGACGATGTCGATTTTGTAAATAGCACGATCAGCATCAGTAAAACAGTAGCTAGGGGGGTTGGCAATAAGGCTATTATACAATCTCCCAAAACTCCAGCTAGCAAGCGCTTGTTAGTTATGGATAACGAAACGATGCAAGTCCTGAGACGTTGGCAAGTCAAGCAAGCTAGTTACTTGTTAAAGTGTGGGATCAATGCGATGTCTAGCAAACAACTAGTATTTAGTAATACTAAAAACGAATTTTTAGCACGCTGTACGGTCTATGCTTGGGTAAAAAAGATCTGTGCGATCGATACTAGTTTACCTAAGATCACCCCTCACGGCTTCAGACACACGCACGCTACTTTGTTATTATCTGCGGGTGCTAGCGTCAAAGAAGTTCAAACTCGTTTAGGTCATGAAAAAGTACAAACAACGCTTGATGTTTACACTCACTTGACTAAGCAAGATCAAAAGGCAACGATCAATAAACTTGTTAAATATCTGGGATAGAGACCCTAAAAGAGACCCTTAAATTTTTTGTAAGCGTAAAAGTGCTTGTTATAGCAAGTTTTGCCGATTGATAGTATACTAGATTTGAATAGATAAATGAGGTGATTATATGAGTTGGGAAGAAACTTATACTATTTGGAACAAACGACCTGATCTAGCACCTGAAGTTCGGGAAGATCTTGATAAGATCGCAAATGATAAAGAAGCATTAGAAGATGCCTTTTATACCCCAATGGAATTTGGGACAGCTGGGATGCGTGGTTTGATCGGTGCTGGGATCAACCGCATGAATATTTATACTGTGCGCCAAGCAACTGAAGGTTTGGCACGTTTTATGGATACCTTGGATGAAGAAACAAAATTACGTGGTGTAGCGATCAGTTATGATTCACGTCACATGTCACAAGAATTTGCATTTGAAGCAGCCCGCGTTTTAGGGGCTCATGGAATTCCAAGCTTTGTCTTTGAAAGCTTGCGTCCAACACCAGAACTATCCTTTACTGTGCGGCATCTACATGCTTATGCCGGGATCATGATCACAGCAAGCCATAATCCAAAACAATATAACGGTTATAAGATCTATGGTGAAGATGGGGCTCAAATGCCACCAAAAGAATCAGATATGATCACAAACTATATTCGTGAAGTTGATGATCTTTTTGCAGTCGAAGTTGCTGATAAAGATGCTTTGATCAATGACAACACATTGCAAGTCATCGGTTCAGAAGTTGATGAAGTTTATTTAGAAAATGCTAAAGAAGTAACGATCGACCGTGAATTAGTTGCTGAAGAAGGTAAAACGATGAAGTTGGTCTTTACGCCACTTCACGGTACTGGTGGGATGTTAGGTGAAAAAGCTTTACGTCAAGCAGGTTTTGAAGACTTTACAATGGTCCCAGAACAAGCTATGCCAGATCCAGAGTTTTCAACCGTTGAACATCCAAATCCAGAGTTTACAGAAGCTTTTGATTTAGCGATCAAATTAGGCAAGAGCCAAAAAGCTGATCTTTTAGTGGCTGTCGATCCTGACGCTGATCGTTTAGGAGCAGCCGTTCGACAACCAGATGGTGAATATGAATTGTTGACGGGTAACCAGATCGCAGCTTTGATGTTGAATTATATTTTAACAGCTCGTAAAAAAGCAGGTAACTTACCAGCAAATGGGGCTTTAGTAAAATCGATCGTTTCTAGTGAATTTGCTGCTAAAGTTGCGGCTGACTTTGGGATCGAAACGATCAATGTCTTGACTGGGTTCAAGTTTATCGCTGAACAGATCCAACACTTTGAAGAAACAAATGAACACAGCTTCATGTTAGGTTTTGAAGAAAGTTATGGTTATTTGATCCGTCCATTTGTGCGCGATAAAGATGCGATCCAATCTTTAGTACTATTAGCTGAAGTAGCTGCTTTTTACAAGAAACAAGGTAAGAATTTATATGATGGTCTACAAGAGTTATTTGAAAAATACGGCTATTTTGCTGAAAAGACGATCGCTTTGACCTTTGATGGGATCGAAGGTGCACAAGAGATCAAAGACTTGATGGCTAAGTTCCGGCAAGAATTGCCAACTGATTTTGCTGGGTATAAAGTGATCGCAGCTGAGGACTATCAAGCTTCCAGTCGCCAAGATGCAGAAGGTAATGTGACAACGATCAACTTGCCTAAGTCAAATGTTTTGAAATACTTCCTTGAAGATGGAACTTGGATCGCAGTTCGTCCTTCAGGTACAGAACCAAAGATCAAATTTTACATTGGAACACAAGGTACTTCCGAAGCTGATGCACAAGCTAAATGTGAAAAATTTGAAAAAGCGATCAATGATTTCATCAAGGGCTAAAGTTTAGCTATTAGCTGTTGAAGACACGGTGATCAGCCGTGTCTTTTTTTGGTTCTGCTGATGCGAAAATACGTTCGTTGTGGTATAATCTTGTAAGCAATAGTTTTTAATGAGGGGGTAATCATTTGATCGAACGTCAAGCCGATAAAGAGTTCAAATTAGTTTCAAAATATCAACCAACTGGAGACCAACCGCAAGCGATCGATGAGCTTGCAGCAGGGGTCAAAGCGGGTAAAAAAGAACAGATCTTATTAGGGGCTACAGGGACAGGGAAAACTTTTACGATCTCAAATGTGATCGCCAAAGTCAATAAGCCAACTTTGGTCTTAGCTCATAATAAGACCCTGGCAGGCCAGCTCTATGGCGAGTTTAAAGAATTTTTCCCAGACAATGCTGTTGAGTATTTTGTATCCTACTACGATTACTATCAACCTGAAGCTTATGTTCCTTCAAGTGATACTTATATCGAAAAGGATTCAAGCATCAACGATGAGATCGATAAATTACGTCACTCTGCGACTAGTTCGCTATTAGAGCGCAATGATGTGATCGTAGTGGCCTCAGTTTCATCGATCTTTGGGTTAGGTGATCCCAAAGAATACCGTGATCAAGCTCTTTCATTGCGAGTTGGGCAAGAGCTCGAACGGGACAAGTTGTTGAACCAATTGATCGATGTTCAATTTGAACGTAACGATATCGACTTTCAACGGGGGCGTTTTCGTGTTCGGGGGGATGTAGTCGAGATCTTTCCCGCTTCACGAGATGAACAAGCGCTTAGGGTCGAATTTTTTGGTGATGAGATCGATCGGATCCGAGAAGTTGACCCTTTGACTGGCGAGATCTTAGGTGAGCGCAATCACGTTGTTATCTTCCCAGCGACGCACTTTTTGACAAGTGGCGAACGTTTAGAAGGATCTATCAAGAGCATCGAGGCTGAATTAGCTCAAAGGTTAGAAGTTTTGCGCGCTGATGGCAAGCTATTAGAGGCCCAACGCTTAGAACAAAGGACGACCTACGATATTGAAATGTTGCGTGAAATGGGATATTGTTCGGGGATCGAAAATTATTCACGGCATATGGATGGAAGAAAACCAGGTGAAGCACCGTATACATTGTTAGACTTCTTCCCAGATGATTTTTTGATCGTGGTCGATGAATCCCATGTTACGATGCCCCAAGTGCGTGGAATGTACAATGGTGACCGCTCACGTAAGCAGATGTTAGTCGATTACGGGTTTCGGTTGCCAAGTGCCTTAGATAATCGGCCGTTAAAGCTAGCTGAATTTGAAGAGCGAGTAGATCAGATCATTTATATGTCGGCGACCCCAGGTGTTTATGAACAAGAACGTACCGATACAGTCGTGCAACAGATCATTCGGCCGACTGGATTATTGGATCCAGAAGTTGAAGTTCGCCCGATCATGGGGCAAATGGACGATCTAGTAGCTGAGATCGATAAACGGACTAAACGAGATGAGCGCGTCTTTGTAACGACTTTGACTAAGAAAATGGCAGAAGATCTGACGGATTATTTCAAAGAGATGAGCATTAAAGTCAAGTATTTGCATTCTGATATCAAGACGCTTGAACGGACCCAGATCGTACGGGATCTTCGTTTAGGAAAATTTGATGTGCTCGTTGGGATCAATTTATTACGTGAAGGGATCGATGTACCAGAGGTCTCCTTAGTTGCGATCTTAGATGCCGATAAAGAAGGCTTTTTGCGCAATGAACGTTCCTTGATCCAAACGATCGGTCGTGCTGCGCGAAATGAAAAGGGACACGTGATCATGTATGCTGATACAATAACAGATTCGATGCAAGCAGCGATGGATGAAACAGCAAGGCGGCGGGCGATCCAAATGCAATATAATGCTGAACATGGGATCGTGCCAAAAACTGTTAAAAAAGCGATCCGCGATGTGATCACAATGACGACTAAACCAAAAGAAAGTACTAAAGCTTTAAATGATAAACTCGATTTTGATGAATTGAGTAAACCAGAACAACGAGAAATGATCGCACGTTTAGAGGAGCAAATGAAAACTGCCGCTAAGAACCTCGACTTTGAGGATGCCGCCGCTTTACGTGATACTGTGATGGAATTAAAAGCACAGCTTGATTAAGCAGAAAGGATGAAAGTTGTGGGAAAAAATAAGATTACGATCCGTGGTGCCAGAGAGCATAATTTAAAAGATATCAATGTTGAGATCCCCAAAGAAAAGCTTGTCGTGATCACGGGTCTCTCCGGTTCAGGTAAAAGTTCGCTCGCCTTTGATACTTTATATGCTGAAGGCCAACGTCGCTATGTTGAGAGTTTGTCAGCGTATGCTAGGCAATTTTTAGGTCAGATGGATAAACCCGATGTCGATTCGATCGATGGACTTTCACCAGCGATCTCGATCGATCAAAAGACGACTTCAAAGAATCCCCGCTCAACGGTTGGGACTGTAACAGAGATCAATGACTACTTGCGTTTGTTATGGGCACGAGTAGGGACGCCGATCTGTCCAAATGATGGTAGTGAGATCACGAGCCAATCGCCAGAGCAGATGGTCGATCGAGTTTTGCAGCTCCCTGAAAGGACTAAACTCCAGATCTTAGCACCGATCGTGGTAGGTAAGAAAGGACAACATAAAAAAGTTTTAGAGAAGATCAAACGTGAAGGTTTTGTCCGAGTCATGATCGATGGAAACTTACGCGATATTGCTGAAGATATCGAACTAGACAAGAATCTCAAACATGATATCTTTGTGGTGGTCGATCGGATCGTTGTTAAAACAGGGATCCGCTCACGCTTATTTGATTCATTTGAAGCAGCGTTACGCTTGGCTGAAGGCCGGGTGTTCGTTGATGTGATCGGCGACAAAATGTTACAGTTTTCGGAAAACTTTGCTTGTCCTTATTGTGGCTTTACGATCGGAGAACTTGAACCACGACTATTTTCTTTTAATGCGCCTTTTGGAGCTTGTCCAGATTGTGATGGCTTAGGCATGAAGCTTGAAGTCGATATCGATCTAGTCGTACCTGATCGAAAAAAGACCCTTAATGAAGGAGCAATGGAACCATGGAATCCGATCAGTTCCAAATATTATCCAACTTTGTTAAAGCAAGCATGTGAAGCTTTCGGGATCGATATGGATACCCCATTTGAAGATCTACCTCAAGAACAACAAGATATCGTTTTGTATGGTGCTAAAGATAAGACTTTCCATTTCCGGTATGAAAATGATTTTGGCGGGATCCGTGACATTGATACGACCTTTGAAGGGGTCATCCCAAACATTGATCGGCGTTATCATGAGACTAATAGCGATTTTACCCGCGATGTGATGCGTAAATATATGACGAGCTTGCAGTGTCAAACTTGCCATGGTTATCGCTTGAATCGCCAAGCTCTAGCAGTCAAGATCGCCGGTAAGCATATCGGTGAAGTTTCTGATTTACCGATCGCTGATGAATTGGCCTTTTTTGCGGGCTTGGAATTTAGTGAGCAAGCGACTCAGATCGCACGCCCGATCTTAAAGGAGATCAAAGACCGCTTAACATTTTTGGTGAATGTCGGTTTGGATTATCTGAATTTAAGCCGTTCAGCTCGTACACTTTCTGGGGGCGAAGCTCAACGGATCCGCTTAGCGACCCAGATCGGTTCTAACCTTTCAGGAGTCTTATATATTTTAGATGAACCTTCGATCGGTCTACATCAACGTGATAATGACCGTTTGATCGCTTCTTTACGCGCCATGTGTGAGTTAGGAAATACTTTGGTCGTAGTGGAACATGATGAAGACACGATGCGGGCGGCTGATTATTTGATCGATATCGGTCCGGGTGCTGGAATAGAAGGTGGTCAGGTCATGGCTGCAGGTACGCCTAAGCAAGTTGCACGTTTGAAGAAATCGTTGACTGGACAATATCTAGCTGGGAAAAAATATATTCCGATCCCAGCTACTAGGCGTCAAGGGAATGGAAATTTTGTAGAGATCATTGGTGCAACAGAGAATAATCTTAAGGACATCGATGTGAAATTCCCGTTGGGTGAATTTATTGCGGTCACAGGTGTCTCGGGTTCTGGTAAGTCCACATTGGTCAATATGATCTTAAAACGAGCTTTAGCTCAAAAACTACACCATAATTCTGAAAAACCAGGTAAATTCAAGCAGATCACGGGTACTGAACATCTTGAAAAAGTTATCAATATCGATCAAAGTCCGATCGGGCGTACTCCGCGAAGTAATCCGGCGACATATACGGGAGTCTTTGATGATATACGAGGATTATTTGCCCAAACTAACCAAGCTAAGTTACGTGGTTATGGCAAAGGGCGTTTTAGTTTTAACGTTAAAGGTGGTCGTTGTGAAGCCTGCAAAGGGGATGGGATCATCAAGATCGAGATGAATTTCTTACCTGATGTATATGTGCCATGTGAAGTTTGTCATGGAGCGCGTTATAATTCTGAAACACTAGAAGTTGAATATAAAGGCAAAAATATTGCGCAGATCTTAGAAATGAATGTCTTAGAAGCATTAGAATTCTTTAGTGCGATCCCTAAGATCAAGCGTAAATTACAGACGATCGTTGATGTTGGGTTAGGTTATGTATCATTAGGTCAACCGGCAACGACTTTATCTGGTGGTGAAGCTCAACGAATGAAATTAGCTTCTGAATTGCATCGTAAATCAGCGGGTAAGACCTTTTATATTTTAGATGAACCAACGACCGGTTTGCATACAGATGATATCAAGCGTTTATTGAATGTTTTACAACGATTGGTGGATAAGGGCAATACGGTATTAGTGATCGAGCACAATTTAGATGTTATCAAATCGGCGGACCATTTGATCGATCTAGGACCAGAAGGTGGCCAACGTGGTGGACAGATCGTCGGAGTCGGGACACCTGAAAAATTATGTCAGATCAAACAAAGTTACACGGGTAAATATTTAAAACCGCTCTTGGAAAAGGGGCATTATGAACCACGGCAAGATTAAGACTTGCTTTTTAACCTCAAACTGTTAAAGTTAAGGTGTACAATTAATAATAGAGGTGTTGCTAGAATGGCAGAAGTTGAAAGCTTTACATTGGATCATACCGCAGTCAAGGCACCTTATGTGCGTTTGATCACGGTAGAAGAAGGTCCAAAGGGAGACCAGATCTCAAATTTTGATCTTAGATTGGTCCAACCAAATGAAAATGCGATCCCAACAGCAGGCTTGCATACGATCGAGCACATGTTAGCTGGTTATTTACGCGACCACATGGATGGCGTGATCGATTGCTCGCCATTTGGTTGCCGGACAGGTTTTCATCTGATCATGTGGGGAAAACATGATACGGTTGAAGTTGCTAAAGCCTTAAAAGCATCCTTAAATGATATTTTGAATGCTTCTTGGGACGATGTTCAAGGAACTGATATCAAGAGTTGTGGTAATTACCGTGATCACTCATTGTTCTCAGCCAAAGAATGGTGTCAAAAGATCTTGGATGAAGGTATCTCATCCGATCCATTTGAACGTAAAGTAGTAGAATAATAGACAACTTAGGGCTAGCTCAAGTTTTGGGCTAGCCCTTTTTGGGGACTAGGTTAGTAAGTTGTGCTAGATTGAAAAAAAATAAATTAAATTTTTCACATGTAGTGTCAAAAGGTGAACTTTAGTGATACATTAATAAAAAATGACTTAAGTTGAGGTGAAAAAGGTGAGCGGGAATTACAAGAGTGTTTTTGATATTATCGGACCTGTTATGGTAGGGCCTTCAAGTTCACATACTGCTGGAGCGGTGGCGATCGGTCAAGCAGCCCATAAAATATTTGGCGAACCGATCGAACAGGTGATAGTCGATTACTATGAATCTTTTGCTAAAACACATCAGGGGCATGGAACTGACTATGCGGTGATCGCAGGTGTGTTAGGAATGCAAACCGACGATCTGCGCGTCCCTGAAGCAGTCGATATTGCACGGGCTCAAGGGATCGAGGTCGTTTTTAATGAACATGAAGGAAAAAGTCCGATCGGGCATCCAAATACAGCGATCATTACGTTAAAAAATGCCGATAAAATGATCAAAGTTGGTGGTTGTTCGATCGGTGGCGGTACGATCGAGATCCGAGAACTTGAATTAGATGGCTGTCGTTTTGCACCTCTAGGCCCCTTGCCGATCATGCTTTGCTGGGCTGAGACGGATTTTACAGCTCACATCAAAGAGAGTTTAAATCAAGATAATGTCAAGATCAGACATGAGATGACTAATATTTTTGGACAAGGTAACTTGATCCATGAGTTTGATCTTGACCGCTTGCCACCAAAAAATATTTTAGAGCAGATCAAAGCACAAAGTCGCAGTTTGGTCTGTCTATGATCGAGGAACTTATATGTATAACAGTGTAGCAGAGATAGTAGAGACGGCAATCAAGCAAGATAAACCTATCTGGGAATTGATGTTAGAACAAGAGATGGCTTATTCACGCGCTAGTCGAGCTGAAGTTTGGGCTAAGATGCAACGTCAATTGGAAGTGATGTTAGCAGCAGCTAAACGCGGGACTACAGGTGATGGGGTCCACTCACCAACTGGATTGACTGGGGGCGAGGCGGCTAAGATGCGAAAATATCGTGAATCAGGGCAAGGCTTGACGGATGAAACGGTCCTTTATGCGATCGAAAATTCATTAGCCACAAATGAAGTCAATGCGGCTATGGGATTGATCTGTGCCACCCCAACAGCAGGCTCTTCAGGAACGATCCCAGGCGTATTGTTTGCATTACAAAAAAAGCGAGGATTGACGACTGACCAGATGGTAGCCTTTCTTTTTTGTGCCAGTGCATTTGGAATGGTGACAGCCAACAATGCGATGATCGCAGGTGCTACTGGTGGTTGCCAAGCCGAAGTCGGTAGTGCTTCAGGCATGGCTGCAGCTGCGGCAGTTGAGATCTGTGGTGGTAGTCCAACGCAAGCAGCTGAAGCTTTTGCAATGGCATTGAGCAATTTGTTGGGGCTGGTCTGTGATCCAGTCGCTGGTTTAGTTGAGATCCCTTGTGTTAAACGGAATGTCGTTGGTTCGGTCAATGCACTGGCTGCAGCCGACATGGCTTTAGCAGGTTTGGAAAATAAGATCCCCGCGGATGAAGTGATTTTAGCAATGAAACGGATCGGTAAGCGCCTACCAGCCCAACTGCGTGAAACTGGGCTAGGGGGCTTGGCGGCGACACCAACAGGGATCAAGATGAAATTGAAGATCTTTGGGCAAGAACTAGATCTAGATTAAAAGCAGTTCAGACGAGCTGCTTTTTTAATAGGCTAAGATCGCTGTTTAATGAATGATACACCCGGATGTGTTATAATTAGTCGATGGATTTTAATTGGGGGCGTTAATAATGGCAGAAACAATACAATTAGTCGTAGTGACCGGAATGAGTGGTGCCGGAAAGACCGTTGCGATGCAAAGTTTTGAAGATCTTGGGTATTTTTGTGTGGATAATATGCCACCAGCTTTATTAGGGAAATTCTGGGAGTTAGTCAAGGAATCCGGCAAGATCAGTAAGGTCGCTTTAGTGATCGATCTGCGTTCGCGGGCTTTTTACGATGAGATCTTTGGAATGCTCCAAGAGTTAGATGATGGCAACGATAATTTACGGCCGAAGATCTTATTTTTAGATGCATCGGATGAAGAATTAGTAGCTCGCTATAAGGAGACAAGAAGAGCGCATCCTTTAGCAATGGATGGGCGTGTTTTAGATGGTATCCAACATGAACGTGAATTATTATCCGAGATCAAATCTAAAGCCCAACTTGTGATCGATACTAGCAAGATCTCACCGCGTCAGTTACGAGAAGAGCTCTTTTTGAACTTTGAAAGCGATCAAAGTACGGCATTTCATGTTAATGTAATGTCGTTTGGGTTTAAATATGGGGTCCCGATCGATGCTGACATCGTGATGGATGTTCGTTTCTTACCAAATCCGTATTATGTTAAAGACTTACGTGAAAAAACAGGCAATGATCAGGCAGTCTATGATTATGTCATGAACTCCGAGATGACTGAAGAATTTTATCAACAATTTATCAAGATGTTGCGTTTTGTAATGCCTGGCTATCAAAAAGAAGGTAAGTCAAGTGTTACGATCGCGATCGGGTGTACTGGTGGGCAACATCGTTCAGTGGCACTGGCTAATCGTATTGGAAAAGCTCTACAAGAGAAGTATCCGGTGAACATCACCCACCGTGATATGGCGAAACGAAAGGAGACTGTGAATCGTTCATGATGAAGTCAAAAGTAAATCGGCATCGTCCGAAGATCGTGGTGATCGGTGGGGGGACGGGCTTACCCGTTATTTTAAATGGCCTACGCCAACATAATGTCGATATCACTGCTGTCGTGACGGTTGCTGATGATGGCGGTTCCTCTGGGGTCATTCGGGACTATATCAATGTCGTTCCCCCAGGTGATATCCGTAATGTGTTAGTGGCACTGTCAGATATGCCGGAGATCTACAAACAGATCTTTCAATACCGTTTTAAGTCCAACGATCAATTCTTTTCAGGGCATGCAATCGGTAATTTAGTGATCGCTGCTTTGTCTGAAATGGATGACCGTGGGATCTTTGATGCGGTCCAAGAACTTTCCGAATTGATGAAGATCCAGGGACATGTTTATCCTGCATCTGATATACCTTTGACGTTAAATGCTCGTTTTACTGATGGAACGACTTTGGCGGGAGAATCACATATTTCGGCGGCTGGCAAAACGATCGAAAAAGTTTGGGTGACTTCGATCGATGATGAAAAACCTGAGGCTAAAGCCGAAGTCGTTCAGGCGATCATGGAAGCTGATCAGATCGTTTTAGGACCGGGGAGTTTATTTACCAGTATTTTGCCTAACCTGATGATCGATAATGTTGGGCGGGCTGTTTGTGAGACTAAAGCCGAAGTCGTTTATATCTGTAATATTATGACTCAAAAAGGTGAGACTGAACACTTTACCGATGCTGAACATGTTCGGGTCTTGAATCGGCATTTAGGGCAACGCTTTATCGATACTGTGTTGGTCAATACTGAACCAGTACCAAAAGATTATATGGATCGTCAAAAATATGATGAATATTTATATCAAGTGGCTTATGACTTTAATGGTTTGAGAGAACAAGGGTGTCGTGTGATCTCAGACAACTTTTTGAAATTACGCGACCGTGGCGTTTTTCATGATGGAGAACAGGTCGTGAAAGAATTGATGCGGTTGCTCGGACGCCCTAAGTCATGGTATGCCAATGAATTAAATTAGAGGGGTGGCTAAATGTCATACGCCAGTGACGTAAAAAAAGAATTGACGACACTTGAGGTGCATTTTGGCAATGCAAAGGCGGAATTGATGGCTTTGATCCGGATGAATGGTTCGCTTAGCATTGTTGATCATCAATTTGTCTTGAGTGTTCAAACTGAAAATCCTGCGATCGCTCGGCGCATCTATGTTTTATTAAAACAATTCTACGATGTTGAAAGTGAATTGTTGGTGCGTCGCAAGATGAAGTTAAAGAAGAATAACTTATATATCGTGCGCTTAAAAACGGGAAGCGATCATGTTTTAAAAGATCTAGATATTTTAGATGGTTTCCAGATCAAAGAAACAGTTCCGTTAGACTTTCTAGATGATGATGCCAAAGTAAGATCTTACTTACGAGGGGCTTTTTTAGCAACTGGTTCGGTCAATAATCCAGAAACAAGTCGGTACCATTTAGAGATCTATTCGTTGTATGAAGATCACAATGAAACGATCTGTAAGATGATCAATCGTTATGGTTTAAATGCGCGCACAACTGAGCGCCGAAGTGGTTATATCACCTATCTGAAAGAGGCCGAAAAGATCGCTGATTTCCTATCTTTGATCGGGGCTACAGCTTCAATGTTGAAGTTTGAAGATATCCGGATCGTTCGCGATATGCGAAATTCAGTCAACCGTATCGTAAATTGTGAGAATGCCAACATGAACAAGGTCGCTGATGCAGCTAAACGACAGATCGAAAATATCGAATATTTAGATCAACGGGTCGGGCTTGAGAGTTTGCCGCAAAAGTTGCAAGAAGTAGCTCAAGCGCGGATCGCTCATCCAGAGGTCAGTTTAAAAGAACTCGGTGAATTAGTTGCGGGAGGGCCGATCTCAAAATCAGGGATCAATCATCGTCTGCGTAAATTAAATGAGTACGTACAGCAGTTGCGTGCGGGAGAAAATGAGAATATTTCAAATGGATAAAGTCGATAATTTAGATTTTTGCTGAATTGTCGGCTTTATTTGTGTGTAAAATTAAGTTTTTGATGAGCTAATTATAATTTTTGGATTGACTTTATAATTATTTTCAGGTAGATTAACAATTATCAAACCGAGCCAAAAGATCAAAGGGGGAATTTTTATGAGTGTAAAGAAAATAACGGGACGTGAATTTACCTTAAATGTATTGAACGGTATCAGCATGGGAGTGGTGGTCTCGCTGATCCCAGGGGCTTTATTGGGACAATTGATGCAAGCTTTAGTAAAGATCTGGCCGACATTTGCGCATGCTGTTTTGGATATCACTACATTTAATATGAGTTTACTACCAGCGATGGCAGGTTTTAGTGTCGGCTATCTTTTTAAAATGAACATGGTCCAGATGAGTTCGATCGCTGGGGCGGCAATGGTCGGTTCTGGTGTGATCGTAAAGACGCAACAAGGTTTTGGTCTAGTTGGGACTGGCGATGTGATCAACGTTGGGGTAACGATCGTCTTTTCTGTTCTCTTAGCTTGGTTGATCGGTAATAAGTTTAAAAACTATACGATCTTATTGCTACCGATCATTGTGATCGTTATCGGTGGTAGTTTAGGGTTATTGGTCTTGCCATATGTTAAAGCGGTGACTGGTTTGATCGGAGCTGGGATCAAAACATTTACGCTCTTACAACCTATTTTGATGGGGGTCTTAATGGGGATTGCGTTTGCTGTGTTGATCTGTTCGCCGATCAGTTCAGTGGGGATCGCAGCTGCGATCGGGATCACGGGGATCGCCTCGGGATCTGCTAATTTAGGCATTACCGCTGGGGCATTCACTTTGGCGATCATGGGAAGTTCAGTCAATAGCTTGGGGACCGTGATTGCACACTTTTTTGGTACGCCTAAGATCCAAATGGGAAATATGCTGGAAAAACCTATTCTTTATCTACCAGTAGCCATCAGTTCGGCGATCATGGGTGGTTTAGGTGCAGTGTTTGATATTCAAGGAACACCGATGAGTGCTGGCTTTGGCTTTAGTGGCTTGGTCGGGCCGTTGACAGCCTATGGTTTTATGGCATCTGGTTGGTTGAGTATTTTAAGTTTGAGTTGTTTGTTTGTAGTGCTACCTGTCCTCTTAGGTTATTTAATGAAATACATTTTTATTGATAAGAGAAAGCTCATTTCGGCGACAGATCTATTATTAAAAACAGATTAAAAAATAAGAGTGTGAGATATCCGGCATTGACCGCACGTCTCACACTCTTATTTTTTAATGTTTATTTTTTCTTTTTATTTTTCATGATCCCATCGATCAAACCGTAGTCAACTGCTTGTTGTGCGGTCATGAAGTTATCCCGTTCAGTGTCACGATCTATCGTTTCGATATCTTGTCCAGAATGTTCAGCTAAGATCTCGTTGATCAATTTGCGTGTCTTCAAGATGTGTTCGGCTGCGATCTGGATCTCAGTCGATTGACCTTGTGCCCCGCCTAATGGTTGGTGGATCATGATCTCTGAGTTAGGTAATGCAAAGCGCTTGCCTTTAGCACCAGCTGTAGCCAAAACAGAAGCCATTGAAGCTGCCATTCCCATAACGATCGTTTGCACGTCTGCATTAACAAAATTCATAGTATCATAAATTGCTAATCCAGCTGATACGGAACCACCGGGAGAGTTGATATACATATAGATATCTTTTTCAGGATCTTGGGCATCTAAGAAAAGTAATTGGGCGATGATCGCATTTGCCATATCATCGTTAACTTCACCTGAGACCATGATGATCCGGTCTTTTAAGAGACGAGAATAGATATCATAGGCACGTTCTCCCTGAGATGATTGTTCAATAACTGTAGGAACTAAATTCATAGTGGGAACCTCCGCAATATTAATAAATTTAAAGTCAGTGACTGACTGTGTATTGCTATTGTAACCTATTGGTCAAAAATGGTCAAATCAAATAAACTTGCATTTGCTAAAAATATCTGTTGCTATTTAGTGCGGAATCGTACTAAATAGGGGAAAATGGAAACCGAGCTAAAACGTTATACTGCAGATCGGATCGCATGTAATCATGTCTACGATCAGTTGATCGCCCAAAATCGGCTTACATCATCATTACTATATGTATTTATAGTATTTGAAATGCATGACTTTAAATTGCCACTGACATGCTTGATAAAAGAAATAGGTCTTCCTAAACAGACGGTCACTTCGATAGTCAACAAGTTGAGCCGAGAAGAAAAGATCGTAACGTTTCCCGACCCGACCGATAAACGCAGTAAGATCTTATATTTAAATGAAGTTGGCCAAGAGCAAGCAAGGGAGGTTTTGACGGAATTACGAACTAAGGAATTAAAAGCTGCGCAAGCTTTAGGGATAGAGAAGTTGCGATTATTAAATGATCTAAATGAAGAGATGTTAGCAAATTTGAAAGGACAGGTAGAGGATAAATGAGTTATGTATATTTAGCAATGGCGATCATCGGTGAATTTTTAGGAACGACATTTTTAAAGATGTCGGATGGATTTACGAAACTATTACTTTCGACTTTAGCATTAGTTGCATATGGTCTATGTTTTTTCTTTTTGGCTAAGTCGTTAGAGGGCCTAGACATAAGTTTAGCTTATGCTGTTTGGGCAGGTGTTGGGATCATTTTAGCGACAGCGGTCAGTGTTTTTTATTTCAAGGAAAGCATTAATTTATTGACCTTATTAGGGATCACTTTGATCATAGTTGGTGTCATTTAACTGATATGGCTGACCGATATAACACTTCCTACAGAAATATGGGGGTGTTTTTTTACAAAAAAATAGCACCTCATTACAATAATGAGATACTATCACCGTAATTTTTGATGCATCACCTGGGAGTCGAACCCAGATTACAAGAACCGGAATCTTGCGTGCGATCCATTACACTAGCGATGCGTACTTTATTATATTAAAATATATTTGATATAATTACAAGTATAAATTTGCAAAAAGGATAAAAAAATGAAACTTAGACAAGATGCAACATTACAACAAAAGCAACAAGGTAAGTTGATCATGACGCAAAAAATGCAACAATCGATCCAAATGCTCAAATTTAATGCTAGCGAACTTCACGACTATCTCTCACAGATCGAATTGGATAACCCTTTTGTAGCTGTTTCATTTAATGGTAGTTCAAGCGGACAGCCATTGCCAGATTTTGTGACACCGCCAAGCAAAACTAGCTCGCTTTTTGATTATTTACTCGATCAAGTCAATCTAACAATGCGAAAAACTGTTTTGCGTGATTGGGTCGTCTACTTTGTCCAAAATTTAGATCAAAATGGATATCTAAAGCTAGATACAAAAAAACTGGTCCGTGATAAAAAGATCGACCAAACAACACTTGATGATGCCTTGACCCTTTTGTGGCGCTTAGATCCTCCAGGAGTTGGTGCGCGTGATCTGCAAGAGTGTTTATTACTTCAGATCGAAAGTGAGCGGGGGCGCGATGATCTAGCTTATTGCGTGATCGCTGAGCATTTTGAACTCTTTACGCAAAGTAAATGGGAACAGATCGCTAAAAAAATGGCGATCGATCTAAAGCAGATGCAAGCGTTGATCGATTATCTAAAGACGTTGTCAGCTGCACCAGGTAAGGCTTACGATCAAAGTGAAACTGCCTATATCGCGCCAGATCTGATCGTTAAAAATATTAATGGTACCCTCCAAGCAGAATCAACTACTTTAGTCAAACCACGGATCATTTTCCGCAAAAGTTATTATGAAAGTTTAGTTGGTGAGCTCGATCAAAGCGTGTCTGACTATTTAAAAGAAAAAAAGAAGCAATATCAAACTTTAGTAGCCGAGTTGGCTCAAAGGCAAAGTACGATCGAGCGAGTTGGAGCCGAGATCTTAGCGCGTCAGCCAGAATTTTTTACGGCCCCAGATCATCCATTAAAACCGATGTTATTGCGTGATGTAGCCCAAAAATTACGGCTACACGAATCAACAGTTAGTCGGGCGGTGAATGGTAAGTATTTACAAACTGATTTTGGTATCTTTGAATTGCGGAGTTTCTTTTCCCAGGCGATCAATACTGATCAAGCTGGCAATGAAACTAGTGTTGATGAAGTATATAAAAAAATCCAGGCTTATATTGAAGCTGAAGATAAACATAAGCCACTTTCAGATCAAAAATTAGCAGAGCAGTTACAAAGTGATGGACTGAAAGTGTCCCGTAGAACAGTTGCCAAGTATCGTGAAAAATTAAATATCGCTTCTTCAAGTAAACGAAAAAGATTTTAAGTGACCAAACCAAATATTTTCTAAAAAACATGATCGTTCCTTGATTTACGGGCGATAATGGTATGTTTTGAAGTTAAAGTTCGTTAATTTATAAACGATTACACTTGTGAATTGCTAAAACTTCGGATAGTCGGTAGTGTGGCTAAGTGATTTTCGTTTTTTTTATTGAATTTTCGCGCTCAATACCTTGCAAAAGGGAAATATTGTTGTTATAATTTCATTGTGCTTGGGGGAGTGGGTCATCACGGTAGGATAATTTGTGATGATTTACTTAAGTGATCAGCTCAGCAATGAGTTGTTCCACCTCTGGACGTTTCATGTCCCACAGAAAGGGAGACGAAGATTATGCACCAAGAGATCGAGTGGATCGAGCGGATCGTTCCAGACGTGATCGATACCTTAAGTCAAAGATACGCAGTGCTAAAGCAGATTGCAACATTTGGACCAATAGGTAGACGTTCATTAGCCGAAGCCTTGGGCATGAGCGAACGGATCCTACGGAGTGAGGCAGATTGCCTAAAACGACAAGAACTCGTCGCAGCAACTAAGTCTGGGATGGTCTTGACAGATAAGGGTAAAGAAGTTATTCAGGGGTTAGCAAGTTTTATCGATCAATTATTAGATCTTAAGCAATTGGAATTGCGTTTGAGTCAAAAGCTTGGGATCGAGAACTGTTTGGTCGTTGCTGGTGACAGCGATGATCAGTTGCAGGTAGTTGATGAGATGGGAAAACTTGTTACCAACACATTAAAGACGTTATTGCCCCATGGTCGTAATATTATAGCGGCTATGGGTGGGACGACAATGGCGCAGATCGCTGCCTGTTTGACTCCTGATATTGGTCTTCAACGTGAGCTTCTCTTTGTGCCTGCACGAGGAGGACTAGGTGAACGGATGGAGATCCAGGCAAATAACGTGTGTGCTCGGATGGCTCGACGGACTGGTGGAAAAAGCCGTTCGCTCTATGTGCCCGAGCAAGTAAGCGAGAGTACGTATCGTCCATTGTTAAAAGAACCTGCTGTTCAAGAGGTCGTCAATTTGATCGGTCAAAGTAATGCTGTGATCCACAGCATCGGAACAGCAATGCATATGGCACATCGACGTTCGATGGCGCCAGAAGTGATCGCAATGCTAAATAAGAAAAAAGCGGTCGGTGAAGCATTTGGTTACTTTTTTGATGAAAAAGGGCAGATCGTGTATCGGATCTCACGTATCGGGATCCAGTTAGAAGACCTCGCTTCTATGAAATGTGTAATTGCCGTCGCTGGTGGCACTTCAAAAGCTAAAGCGATCGTCTCTTACATGAAACACGCTCCTAAACAAACATGTCTGATCACAGACGAAGGAGCAGCAAAAGCGATTTTAAAAGAGTAGTGTTTTGAACATTACTTTTTAAAATAAATTTTTATTTCCTAAAGGAGGAAATTGTAGTATGACTACTAAAGTAGGTATTAATGGTTTTGGTCGTATCGGCCGTTTAGCATTCCGTCGTATTGCTGAAACATCAAAAGACTTGGAAATCGTTGCTATCAACGACTTGACATCTCCAGCAATGTTGGCTCACTTGTTGAAATATGACACAGCTCACGGTCAATTTGAAGGTGAAGTTTCCGCAACAGAAAACGCACTTATCGTTAATGGTAAGGAAATTCCTGTTTACGCAGAAGCAGATGCACGCAACATTCCTTGGGTTAAAAACGATGGTGTAGAATTGGTTCTTGAATCAACAGGTTTCTACACATCTCCAGAAAAGGCACAAGCACACGTAGAAGCAGGTGCTAAGAAAGTTCTTGTTTCAGCTCCAGCTGGCAAGATGAAGACGATCGTTTACGGTGTTAACGATGATACATTGACACCAGAAGACCAAATCGTTTCTGCTGCTTCATGTACAACAAACTGCTTGGCACCACTTGCTAAAGCTGTTAACGATGCATTTGGCATCAAAGCTGGTACAATGACAACAATCCACGCTTACACAGCTACACAAAAATTACAAGATGGTCCAGATCGCGGTGGTAACGTACGTAACGCACGTGCTGCAGCTCAAAACACAATTCCTCACTCAACAGGTGCTGCTAAAGCTATCGGCTTAGTTGTTCCAGAATTGAACGGCAAGTTAGACGGTCATGCACAACGTGTTCCTGTTATCACAGGTTCATTAACAGAATTAGTTGCAACTCTTGACAAAGAAGTTACAGCTGAAGAAGTTAACGAAGCAGTTAAGAAAGTTACAGAAAACAACCCATCATTTGGTTACAATGCTGACGGTATCGTTTCTTCAGATATCATCGGTACATCATTTGGTTCAATCTTCGACCCAACACAAACACAAGTTGTTGGTGAAGGCGATGCACAAGTTGTTAAGACTGTTGCATGGTACGACAACGAAGCTGGCTTTACAGCACAAATGATCCGTACATTAGAAAAATTTGCAAGCATGCTTTAAGATTTAGCTAAACGCTAATTTTAACTTGTTATGCAGGTTATGAGGCGGGGGGAGGCAGACTCCTCCCGCCTTTTATTTTTAACAAATCATGGAGGCTTACTTATGTCTAAACTTATTGTTTCAGATTTAAAAGATCTTAAAGGTAAAAAAGTTTTAGTTCGTGTTGACTTTAATGTTCCTATCAAAGACGGCGTTATCGGTGATGATAACCGTATGGTAGCTGCATTGCCAACTATCAAATACATCACAGATCAAGGTGGCAAGGCTATTTTGTTCTCACACCTTGGCCGTATCAAGACTGAAGAAGACAAAGAAAAGTTGTCTTTACGTCCAGTTGCAGAACACTTAGCTGATCTTTTGAACAAGAAAGTTACTTTTGTACCAGCTACACGTGGTGAACAATTAGAAAAAGCTATTGCCGAAATGGAAGATGGCGATGTTTTAGTTGTTGAAAATACACGTTTTGAAGACTTAGACGGTAAGAAAGAATCTGGCAACGATCCAGAACTTGGCAAGTACTGGGCATCACTTGGCGATGTATTCGTTAACGATGCATTCGGTACAGCACACCGTTCACATGCTTCTAACGTTGGTATCGCAAGCAACATGAAACAAGCAGCAGCTGGTTTCTTATTAGAAAAAGAGATCAAGTTCTTAGGTGAAGCTGTTGACAACCCAGTACATCCATTCGTTGCTATCTTAGGTGGTGCTAAGGTTTCTGATAAGATCGGTGTTATCGAACACTTACTTGATAAAGCTGACAAGATCATCGTTGGTGGTGGTATGACATACACATTCTACGCTGCTAAAGGTATCAAGATCGGTAACTCCTTAGTTGAAGAAGATAAGATCGAATTGGCTAAAGAATTGCTTGAAAAAGCTGGCGACAAGATCGTCTTACCAGTTGATAACGTATGTGCACCTGAATTCAACAATGATGCACCTGCAAAAGTATTTGAAGGTGATATTCCTGATGGCTATATGGCACTTGATATCGGACCAAAATCTGTTGAATTGTTCAAGAGCGTTTTAAAAGATGCTAAGACAGTTGTTTGGAACGGACCTATGGGTGTATTTGAAATGCCTAACTTCGCTAAGGGTACACTTGGCGTTGGTGAATTCTTAGGCACATTGACAGATGCAACTACGATCGTTGGTGGTGGTGACTCAACTGCTGCTGTTAAGAAATTAGGTATCGCAGACAAGTTGACACACATCTCTACTGGTGGTGGTGCATCTCTTGAATATCTTGAAGGTAAGACACTTCCTGGGATTGCTGCCGTTTCTGACAAGTAATAACCATTGATCAATTGCTGACAGGGGTAATGTTTTTGCCCCTGCCAGTTTGTTTAAACAATTTTCTTTGAAAGGATGATTTTCGTGCGTACACCAATTATTGCAGGTAACTGGAAAATGAACATGAATCCAGAACAAACTGCTGAATTTGTAAAAGCCGTTAAAGATAAATTACCAAAGGCAACAGAAGTAGAATCTGTTATTGCCGCTCCAGCTGTTGATCTTCCAGCATTGTTAGAAAATGCTAAAGGTTCAGAATTAAAAGTAGCTGCTGAAAACTGCTACTTTGAAGATGAAGGTGCCTTTACAGGTGAAACTTCACCTAAAGTTTTAAAAGAAATGGGCGTTGACTATGTGATCATCGGTCACTCCGAACGTCGCGACTACTTCCATGAAACAGACGAAGACATCAATAAAAAAGCACATGCTATCTTTAACAATGGCATGACACCTATCGTTTGCTGTGGTGAATCTTTAGAAACTCGTGAAGCTGGCAAGGCTGAAGAATGGGTCGAAGCACAAGTTAAGGCTGCGCTTAAAGACTTAACGGCAGAACAAGTTTCAAACCTTGTGATCGCCTATGAACCTATCTGGGCTATCGGTACAGGTAAGACAGCTACATCTGACCAAGCAGAAGAGATCTGTGCAGTTGTAAGAAAGACTGTTGCTGACTTATACGACCAAGACGTTGCTGATAAAGTTCGCATCCAATACGGTGGTTCTGTAAAACCAGCTAACGTTAAAGAATTAATGGCTAAGCCAAACATCGATGGTGGCTTAGTTGGTGGGGCTTCATTAGTTCCTGAATCATATCTAGAATTGGTTAATTTTAACGACTAGATTAATTTTTGCTTGAACCTTCATGAAATGGATTGAAAGTTTAGGCCAAAACCATTAAAATAATTGATGAGGACAATATTTCTCAAAGTCAATCAAACTAAAAGGAGAGTAATATTTTATGTCTGCAATTACAGAAATTTATGCTCGCGAAGTCTTAGACTCACGCGGCAACCCAACAGTTGAAGCTGAAGTTTACACAGAAGATGGCGGTTTTGGTCGCGGTATCGTGCCTTCCGGTGCTTCTACAGGTGAACACGAAGCTGTTGAATTGCGTGACGGCGACAAGTCACGTTACATGGGCAAAGGTGTTACAAAAGCTGTTGCTAATGTAAATGACATTATCGCAAAAGAAATCGTTGGCTACGAAGTAACAGACCAAATCGCTATTGACAAAGCTATGATCGCTTTGGATGGTACACCAAACAAAGGTAAACTTGGTGCTAACGCTATCTTGGCTGTTTCCATCGCTGTTGCCCGTGCAGCTGCTGATGAATTACAAGTGCCATTGTACAACTACATGGGTGGTACAAATGCACACTTATTGCCAACACCAATGATGAACGTTATCAACGGTGGTGCACACTCAGATAACAAGGTTGACTTCCAAGAATTCATGATCATGCCTGTTGGTGCTTCTTCTATCAAGGAAGCTGTTCGTATGGGTTCTGAAACATTCCACAACTTGCAAAAACTTCTTGCAGCTGATGGCAAAGTAACTTCTGTTGGTGATGAAGGTGGTTTTGCACCTGACTTCGCAAACAACGAAGAACCATTACAATACTTGATCAAAGCTATCGAAGCAGCTGGTTACAAGCCAGGTAAAGATATCTCTATCGCTATCGACGTTGCTTCTTCTGAACTTTGGGATGGTGAAACTGGCAAGTACAAACTTCGCTGGTCAACAGGTGAAGAATTCACAACAGCTGAATTCATCAAATATCTTGAAGGTTTAGTTGCTAAATACCCAATCATCTCGATCGAAGATCCTATCGATGAAAACAACTGGGATGACTGGAAAGAAATCACAGCTGAACTTGGCAAGAAGGTTCAATTGGTTGGTGACGACTTCTTCGTTACAAATACACAATACTTAGCTAAGGGTATCCGTATGGGTTGTGCAAACTCCATCTTGATCAAAGTTAACCAAATCGGTACTTTGACAGAAACTTTCGAAGCTATTGAAATGGCTAAGGAAGCTGGTTACACAGCTATCGTTTCCCACCGTTCTGGTGAAACAGAAGATACAACAATCGCTGACTTGGTCGTTGCTACAAACGCTGGCCAAATCAAGACAGGTTCAATGAGCCGTACAGACCGTATCGCTAAGTACAACCAATTAATGCGTATCGAAGATCAATTGACAAGCGGTGTTGCTCAATACAAGGGTATCAACTCTTTCTACAACTTGAGTGAACAAGCACGTCAAGCAATCGAAGAAAAATAATTAGTTGATTGACTTAACAATCTAGTAGTATAGCTACTACAAAAAGAGACCTGTTATAGGTCTCTTTTTGTTTTTACATAATTTTTATAAGGGGTATTGTCGGTAAGATAATAATAGGAGAAAAATGAAAAAAATTCAGGAATTTAGATTTAAAAATTTAAACTATATTCGTTTTCGCTTTATCATGCAGGGGGCCTTTGTTGGGGTAGTTGCTGGTCTTGTTGTTAGTTTCTTTCGCTTGGTGATCGAAAAATTACTCACAGTGATGCAGACACTTTATCCAAAACTACTAGAGATACCGCTACTTTGGCCACTTGTGATCGGATATTTAATGTTGGTCTTATTGGTAAATGCACATTTTTTGGCTAAAGAGCCTAATATCAGTGGTTCGGGGATCCCGCAAGTTGAAGGTCAGTTAGCTGGTCTACTAGAAGTGAAATGGTGGTCAGTTCTATGGCGAAAATGGATCGGTGGGGTCTTGGCGATCGGTTCAGGTTTGTTTTTAGGGCGTGAAGGCCCTTCGATCCAATTAGGAGCAATGGTAGGGCAAGGAGTTGCTAAAGGCCTACACCTGTCTAAGACAAAAGAACGTTGTTTATTAGCTGGGGGAGCGGCAGCTGGATTAGCAGCCGCATTTAATGCTCCGATCGCAGCTTCATTATTTGTAGTTGAGGAGATCTATCATAATTTTTCACCTTTTGTGTGGACGACATCCTTAGCAGCTGCAGTTACAGCTAATTTTGTTTCTTTGAGTTTTTTTGGATTACGACCGGTCTTATATCTACCACATGATCAGAGTTTTCCTCCAAAAAGTTATGGCTTATTGCTTATTTTAGGGGTGATCTTAGGTCTTTTAGGTCTGCTATATGAGTTTTTGACACTAAATAGTAGCTATTTATATCAAAAAATAAAGTGGTTAACACCACGTTTTTATAGTCTGCTCCCCCTAAGTATAGTCGTATTTATCGGAATGTTTTGGCCTAAAGTTTTAGGTGGGGGCAATAAATTGATCACGAGTCTACCAGTGTTACATTTATCTTTATTGGGATTATTAGGACTATTTTTACTACGATTAGTTTTTTCTACGCTTTCTTATGGTTCGAGTTTACCCGGTGGGATCTTTTTACCGATCTTGACATTAGGTGCACTTTTAGGAGCAATCTATTGGAAAATTTTAGCTGGTATCGGTTTGGTGACTCCAGCACTTTTGACTAATTGTATCGTTTATGCAATGGCAGGGTATTTTGCCGGAATAAGTAAGGCACCTTTTACTGCGATCTTATTGGTCACCGAGATGGTTGGATCGCTTGAACATCTTATGCCGTTAGCATTGGTGACTTTAAGTGCTTATGCCGTATGTGATATTTTACATGGACGGCCTATTTATGAAGCAATGCTGGATAATCTGGCCGCACATACCGCTAAAGTTTCGCTCTTATCGACTGAACAACATGAACAATTCGAATTTCCGATCTTTGTAGGATCTAATTTACAGGATAGAATGATAAAAGATATCAAATGGCCTAAAGAATGTCTGCTATTAGTGATCAGAAGAGGAGAAAAAGAGATCTTACCACATGGTGAAACAGTGCTTAAAGCGGGCGACACTTTGGTTCTTTTGACCATACCTAAAAATCGGCGCTCAGTTCAATTAAATTTGAATAAATTATCCAAGCTACCACCGGATTAAGGATAATTGTCACTGGAAAAATTTTAGTAAGTATGCTAAATTATAATAGATATAGTTTACCATAGCGGGTAAGGAGGTAAATTTGAATTGTACAATATACTTTTAACACTTTTATTGATCGTGTCAGTGTTGATCATTATTGCTGTTTTAATGCAACCAGCTAAGACCGATAATGCATCTTCAGCTTTATCTGGAGGAGCTACCGAATTATTTAGTAAGCAAAAGCCACGTGGATTTGAAGCGTTTATGCAAAAGGTCACTGCCTTTTTAGGGGTCGTGTTCTTTGCGTTATCTTTAGCTTTAGTATACATCTCGGCACACTAGCTTTATATTTAAAGCCTCCTGCATAATGATCACAGGGGGCTTTTTTAGAGTAAAGCAATAACAGTGAAGATCAAGTATTTCGAAATGATGAGGATTTAAATGGAAAAAGAAAAGATAAAAGAAGCATTAATAGGTTACTTTGAAGCAGAACCTGAAGAGAAATTTACTGTTCAAGAGCTAGCCGACAAGTTAAAAATGAATAAGGCTGGGCAATTTAATTTTGTCGTTCAAGCTGTAGCTCAACTTGAACATGATAAAGTCATTACTTTGGATGATGAAGGCAATTTTAGTCTTGTTCGGTATGAAAGCGCCCCTAAATTCCCGGGGATCTTTCATGCAAATGACCGAGGTTTTGGTTTTGTGACGGTCGATCCTGAAGAACCAGACTATTTTATCAATCCAACACAGACTTTTTCAGCATTAAATGGTGATGAGGTCGAAGTTGAAATGATCGCAGCAGGTGATCCAACGATCGGTAAGAGGCCTGAAGGAAAGATCACTAAGATCATTCAACGGAATTTGACACAAGTCGTGGGTGAATTTAAACCTTTGGAAGGTGAAAATCTACCTAATGGGATCATTGGGAGCGTTCATCTACGTGATAAGAAACTTTCAAATTATCGTTTTTTAGTTGAAGATACTGGTCTACATCCAGTTGCTGGCGAGATCGTATTAGCTGATATTACGACTTATCCAAGTCCTGAACTTCCAGGGATCATTAAGGGGATCGCAACTAAGGTGATCGGAAATGTCAATGATCCAGGGATCGATATTTTACAGATCGTATATCAACATGATATCCCACACCAATTTCCAGAAGATGTGATGCAGCAAGTGGCTAAGATCCCTGATCATGTGACTCCAGAACAAAAGATCGGACGTCGCGATCTAACAAGTGAACCAATGGTAACGATCGATAGTATCGAGTCAAAAGACCTAGATGATGCTGTCAGCGTTCGAAAATTAGCCAATGGCAACTATCATTTAGGAGTCCACATTGCGGATGTATCTCATTATGTGACGCCTAATACCCCATTAGACCGAGAAGCTTTTGAGCGTGGGACATCAGTCTATTTGACGGATCGCGTTATCCCAATGATCCCAGCTAAATTATCTAATGGGATCTGTTCATTGAATCCTCAAGTTGAACGACTAGCTTTGACCTGTGAGATGCAGATCGATCCGCAAGGTGAAGTAGTTTCACACGAAATCTTTCCAAGTGTGATCAAAACGACGGAACGGATGACTTATAAAGCGATCAATAAGATCTTAGAATCAGATGATCAAAAAGAAAAAGAACGTTATCATGACCTAGTGCCGATGTTTGAAGAGATGGCAGAACTACACAAGATCCTTTTAAAAATGCGCAAGCGTCGTGGTGCGATCGAATTTGAAGATACTGAAGCTAAGATCATTGTAGATGAAAAAGGGCATGCGATCGATATCCAATTACGTGAACGTGGTACAAGTGAGCGCATGGTCGAATCATTTATGTTAGCCGCAAATGAAACAGTGGCAGCACACTATAAGAATTTACATGTTCCGTTTATTTATCGGATCCATGAGACACCAAAAGAAGAAAAGATCAAGTCTTTCTTTGAGATGTTATCTGGTTTAGGTGTCGAAGTAACTGGGAAAGTGACGGACATCAAACCTAAAATGTTACAAAAGATCTTAAAAAAAGTTGCTGGTAAACCTGAAGAACCCATGGTCTCAGTGATGTTGCTCCGTTCGATGCAACAAGCCAAATATTCACCAGAACCTTTGGGACATTTTGGTTTAGCGGCTAAAGATTATACTCATTTTACTTCTCCGATCAGACGTTACCCTGACTTAATGGCTCATCGAATGATCCATTATTACGCTGAAAATGGGCTTGGTGAAGCTAGTCAAGCTAAATTCCAAGCAGAATTACCAGAAGTTAGCCAACACAGTTCACAAGCTGAACGGCGAGCGATCGATGCTGAGCGTGATACTGATGCAATGAAGAAAGCTGAATATATGGCTGATCATGTCGGTGAAGAATTTGATGCAGTTGTAAGCTCAGTGACTAAATTTGGGATGTTCGTTGAACTACCAAATACGGTCGAAGGCTTGATCCATATCAGTGAGATCAACGATGATTACTATGTTTTTGTTGAAAAGCAAATGGCTTTAGTCGGGCGCAAGACAAAGCAGACCTATCGTATCGGACAACCGATCCGAGTGAAGTTAGTCAATGTCAATGCCGAACAAAAAGAGATCGATTTTAAACTTTTGAGTTTAGGTGAGGCACCAAAAACTGATCTACTAGAAGGTGTTGAATTACCTGAAATGCCACCAAGAAAGAAATTTGATCGTAAAAGTGGTGATAAACGTGGTAAGCGTCCCTTCAAACGACAAAACAACAATAACCGTCGTGACTATAAACGTGATAAACCTCGTTTGGGTGACCGAAATGGTGGAGGACGTAAACCATTTTATAAAAAACGGCGTGAACAAAAGAAGTAACGTCAAAAAAGGAATGAGATAAATGGTAAAAAAAGCGCAACATGAACGTCCCTTAGCGCAAAATCGTAAAGCAAGCCATGACTACTATATCTTAGATACGCTTGAAGCAGGGATCGCTTTGACAGGAACTGAGATCAAATCGGTGCGAGCAGGACGCCTCAATTTAAAAGATGGTTTTGCTCAGATCAAAAATGGTGAAGCTTGGTTGATGAATGTTCATATTTCAGAATATACTCAGGGAAATCGATTCAATCATGATCCGTTGCGAAATCGTAAACTGCTTTTACATCGAAAGCAGATCATTAAATTAGCAGATGAAACAAGTGGTAAAGGGATCACGCTCGTACCTTTGAAGGTTTACTTAAAAAATGGTTTTGCCAAAGTTTTACTCGGGGTCGCCCAAGGAAAGCATAATTACGATAAACGTGAGACGATCAAACGTCGTGATCAAGAACGCGAGATCAGACGAACATTAAAAAATTATAGTTAAAAAGTATCAGTATCCTTATTACAGGATACTGATACTTTTTTTATGACCTG
>NZ_BCVJ01000021.1 GCF_001591685.1 Ligilactobacillus murinus DSM 20452 = NBRC 14221
CTCCTATTTATTAAGTGGGATAACGTGGTTTATGTTTTCCGGATTGTTATCAGGGGGAATAGGTGGCGGATACTTAGTTGATGAACTTCTAGGAGATAGAAAAGGGGTGATTTATGCTCTATCAATGCTTTTACCAATTATTGTAGCAATTTGGTTAATAGCAAAGTATAACAAATGGATGTTTAAATATATCGTCTGGGTGTTAAGTCGCAAAGGGTTGTTGCAAGTAGTGGATGAAAAGGATTCCAAATAAATTTTAGAGTAGTCAGAAATAGTTATGATCGATAAATTGGTGGTTGATTAGCCGATCACTTTACATATGATCTCTTGAGAGATATGAAAGAACTCTATACGTGGTAGAGCTAGAGAAGTTGGAGGTGATGATATGGTAATAGAGACATGGGATAGTCCGTATATAGTGATTTGGCTATGCTTAGGGGTATTAGTAACAGTACTGATATTTGGTACGCGAGGGTATAGTGACAAATTAAATGGCTTGGAGGCTGCATTTTATAGTGTAGTGATTGGAGGATTAGCTATTTTGAATGGAGCAGTCTTAGGACAAGTAATGTATGATAAGACAGTTAAATATGATGTATTAGGTGTTTTAGGAAATACATTAGGTTTATCGGGATCATTACTGGTAAGTGGATTCATATTGCTAATATTTTACCGTTATCGAGTGGTGAAACATCCAGAAGAGATTATTATTAAAAATGGGGATTTAGAGATAAGTGGTTCTTATTTACTTAGTAGCCTATCAATAATATTATGGCTAGGAATTATGTTAGGCGGTATAGGCGTAGGTCATATTGTTATGGGATTAGTTGGTGATAGAGAGGGATTATTGATTGCTAGTACAGTACTTATTCCAATTGTTATAGCGATTTGGTTAATGACAAAATATAGCAAATGGATGTTTAAGTATATCGTCTGGGTGTTACGTCGCAAAGGATTGCTACAAGTAGTGGATGATAAGAATTCCGAATAAATTTTAGAGTAGTCAGAAATAGTTATGATTGCTAAATTGGTGATTGGTTAGCCGATCACTTTACATATGATCTCTTGAGAGATATGAAAGAACTCTATACGTGGTAGAACCAGATAATTGGAGGCGATGATATGGCAATAGAGACCTGGGATAGTCCGTATATAGTGATTTGGCTATGTTTAGGGGTATTAGTAACAGTACTGACATATGGTATGCGAGGATATAACGGTAAAATAAGTGGAATTAGCGCCGTAGTTTATGGACTATTGATAATGATATTGTCAGCGTTAGATGGAGCAGCGTTAGGACAATATATGTACGATAAGACAGAAAAATACAATTTTTTAGGAAGTATAGGTATGACTTTAGGTTTATCAGGACCGCTATTAATAAGTGGATTAATACTATTTCTTTTTTATCAGAATCGTGTAGTAAAGCATAGTGATGAGATAGTACTTAGAGATGGGAATTTAGAGATAAGTGAATCGTATCTTCTTGGTGAGATAACATGGTTAATGTTTCTAGGATTATTAGCATTAGGTATAGGAGCTGGTCATATTGTGATGGCGTTAGTCGGTGATAGAGAAGGTTTGCTAATTGCTAGTACAGTGTTGATTCCACTTATCGTAGCAATTTGGTTGATAACTCAATATCGTAAATGGATGTTTAAGTATATCGTCTGGGTATTACGTCGCAAAGGTCTGTTACAAGTGGTGGATGATGAAAGTAGATCTAAAGATACTGAATATTGTAAATAAACCGGCAACATATTACAAAAGAAATAGGTGAACAAGGTAATTGATCAAAAAATTATAGATGAAAAATAGATTTTGGAGCTAAGATTTTTTTAAAGAAGGAAGATGTTATTTAATGGAAAGTAGATTACGTGTGTCAAAAAGAGCCAAGTTAGTTAAAACTGACACAGATTATTTTGCAAAATTAAAATATGGGTATTTAACGGTAGCAGTAGCTATTTTGAGCTTTGTTGCAATTTTAATAGTTGATTATTTTTTGGTCCAGTATAGTGATGCCTACTTTAATTTATTAGTATTATACAGTAATGCATTACATGGTTTTATCAGAACCTGTTTGATAATAATTTTAAGTATTATTCCAGTGATCGTATGTAAGGCAAGTGCATTGATAAACCCTGTTGTATCGATCTCATTTTATTTCATTAGTTTGATCGTTTTGGGCTTTCCTTTAGGAGTGGCTATTTCAGTACTTCCAGAATTGATAATTCCTGTGGCCGTGCAAGTAACAGTTTTAACACTATTATTTTGCTCGATCGGTATAATTTTTAAAAAGGATCTATCATCTTGGGGCTCTATTTTAAGCTTTGGATTAGTAGGTATAATTTCAATGACATTCACAAATTGGCAGTTTTTGCATTTAACTTTTTTGAATACTATTTCATATTATGCTACTGTATTGCTATTTTTAGGTTATTTGATCTATGATGCCAATATGGCCATGAACAGCTATACCGAGGCTAAAGAACTGGGTGGGTTATTTTTTGTCAGTCTCTTATTAGCCAACTCATTGGATATTTTACAAGATATCATCGTCCTTTTCTTGGAGATCCTGACATCGGATTCAGATGATGATTCGGACAATGATTCAGATGGTGGCTTTGATAGTTTTTGGTAAAGTATATGTGATTTAGACCGTAATATGATAGCGATGATCTGGAATTTAAAGATATTAAAGTTTTAGCAACATTTGTGTCAAAGAAGAAAAGTAATGGCAATATGTCTAGAATAGCGAGGTGAGAATGATCTTTAACAAAAAGAAAAATGTGATCGTATTAGTGATAGTATCTCTTATAATAGTCGTATTGCTCGGAGAAAATCAACTGACGATCGTCAAAGAGACTAAACTAGTTAGAGAAGTGCTTGCGCAAAAGTTTCCAAGTGAGGCAGAGAAGCGTCGACGTATCGCGTTGTGGGTCGTACAACATTTTGATGTTCCAGAGCCTATAAAAGAGGTAAAGGTAAGTAAAATAAAATCTTATGGGTTATTTGGAACGGGAGGAAGAGCTGCATCGGTAATTATTAATAGTAATGAAAAATATATTGTTGATGGAATAAGTGTCGAAAAAAATGGAAATGTTAGAGGTGGGGCAATATATGATGATAGAAATTTAAAATATATACATGATCCTAATAGGAAAAAAGACTTATTTGGAATTAAAATTTCATGCTGGGAGAAGGAATAATTTATGTGTAATCTAAATTATTTTAATAACATTTTGAGAAATATATAGTAGTAAACTAAAAATTAGGATAAGCAGACTAGCGAGGTAAGTGAATTTGCTTAACAAAAAGAAAAATGTGATCGTATTAGTGATAGTATCTCTTATAATGATCGTATTGCTTGGAGAAGATCAACTGACGATCGTCAAAGAGACTGAACTAGTTAGAGAAGTACTTGCGCAAAAGTTTCCAAGTGAGGCGGAGAAGCGTCAACGTATCGCGTTGTGGGTCGTACAACATTTTGAAGGACCTGAACCAATAAAGACGATAGAAGTAGGAAAATTTGAAAGTTACGGCTTTTTAGGTACGGGTGGTAGAGGTGTTTCTGTACGAATCAATAAGAAAGAATATAATACGATGAGTTTGCAATTGGTAAAAGATAGCCCCAATGGTGGCTTTGGAATTCATAAAGCAAATGAGTTTCATTTTGAAAAACAAAATGATAAAAATTTAAAGGGTGTAGAAGTCAAACTTTGGCGGTCAGACAACGGGTAGTAATTCAAATAGCATAATAACAAAATGTCCAGCATGATCTTTTACGATCGCGCTGGACATTTTGGTTAATATGTTGGTTTGATTTTTAGTTCTTCTTGAGCAGTTAGATCAGCTTCAGGATACTTACGCTTCAAAGCAGTCAGTAAGATCCGCTTAGCTAATTCGCCGTTACGAGCTAAGATCGGACCATGGAAGTAAGAACAGTAAACATTCTTATAGATCGCACCTTCACCTTGATCTTTGCCGTTATTACCGTGGCCACTGATGACTTTTCCTAAAGGGCGTTCATCCTTACCAAGGTAGGTAACACCATTGTGGTTTTCAAAACCATGGTATTTTTGCCCCGTTTCTTCATTTTCGATCACGATATCGCCGATGAAACGGTTATTGTCTTGGCTTTTTGTATAATGGTCAAGTGCTGAGATCCCCTCGATGCGTTCACCATTTGCTCCAATATAATATTTACCGAGTAATTGGTAGCCCCCACAGATCGCAAGCATTGGTCCACCATCTTCAATATAGTCGGTCAAAGCTTGTTTTTTTGCTTGGATATCTTTAGAAACAATGACTTGTTCATGATCTTGACCACCACCAAAAAAGGCAATGTCGAATTTTGTAGCATCAAATGGTTGGTCAAGTGAGATAACTTCTGAAGTCAGTTCAACATCCATCTGTTTGGCATAGTATTCTAAAACTAAAACGTTGCCGATATCACCATAAGTGTTCAATAGATCGCCATAAAGGTGTGCTAAGTGAAGTTGGTATTTCATATTAATCCATGCCTCCCTTGATATAGCCTTCATCTGCTAAAAGTTTTCGTAATTGCAAGACTGCAGTGTAGGTTGCTAGTACATAAATATGTTCTGTTGGCATCGTTTTGAGATAAGCTAAGACGTCTTTTAGGCTTTCACGTTGCGCAAAGTTTTCTTCGGGAACACCAGCTACGCGCAACCGGAATGTGATGTCTTTGTAACGTTCGCCCCCGGTCAAGACACTAGGGATCTTGTCAAATGGTAAGTTTTCAAAATCACCATCCCAGATCCAGCTCGTATCGATCCCGTCAGCGTAATTAGCGTTCAACAAGACTGCCAGTGAAAATGGCTTATCATCAGTCTTGATCATTTCTAAAACTTGGTCAAGACCGACTGGATTTTTGACCAAGATCATCGTGACTTCTTTACCATCTAGATCGATCACTTCTTGCCGGCCAAAGACTTTTTCGTCATTTTGACTGAGCGCTTGGCAGATAGTTTTTGGTTCGACCTCTAATTGAGATCCGACTGCATAAGCGGCTAGGGCGTTATAGATGTTGTAGGTCCCACCGATATGCAAGTCGACTTCATGTCCGTTGATCGTAAATTTAGAAGACTGTGGGGTCTGTGCTAAGATACGATCGACTTTATAAGTCAATTTTGGCCGTTTAAAACCACAGTTAGGACAAAAATATTTACCTAAATTACTGTAGGAACGGTATTTGAAATGTAAGATATGTTGGCATCCTGGGCAAAGTAAGCCATCAGTATTAGCAGGAGCAAGTTGATCTTTTTCAGCTTTATCTGCAAAACCGTAATAAACAACTTTATTAGGCAATTCCTTACTATTGAAAATAGGGGCATCGCCATTTGCAAGTACAAGCGCATCGGGGTGCATCAAGACACCCTTCAAGATTTTGTCATAAGTCGTGTAGATCTCACCATAACGATCCATTTGATCACGGAAAAGGTTAGTCAACACGAACATTTTTGGTTTGATATATTCGCAGACGATCGGCACATTGGCTTCATCGGTTTCAAGGACAGCGAGTTTTTTGCCCGAGCTCGTTTTTTGAGCTGTCAAAAATGCGGTCACGATCCCTTGTTTCATATTAGAGCCGCTCTTATTAGTCAAAACATTACCGTATTTAGCTTGTAGCACTTTTACGGTCAAAGCGGTCGTTAGTGTTTTACCATTGGTCCCAGTGATGATCACGATCTCGTAATCTTTAGCTAAAGCTTTTAAAACATCAGGATCAATTTTTAAAGTTAACTTACCAGGCAGAGAGGTCCCACCGTGCATAAAATTATGCAAGAACCAGTGAGAAGTTTTACCCGCAGTAATTGCGATTGAACTTTTAAATGACATGAAATTTCCTCCGATTTTTTTATGTCAACTTGTATCTTACCATAAAATACAGATCAGTGTGCAGAAAAACGGGTCAAGCCGTACGGATAGCATAGGATAAGCCAAGAGGCGTTTTTGGCGTCTTGCTTATCCGTAGCTATCAGCTAGGCTCAGTTTTTCGGAGCACGACAAAGATCAGTGTGCGCAAAAACGGGTCAAGCCGTACGGATAGTGAGACCTAACAAATTTGTTAATGAAATTTACGTATAAATCATATATACTAGTTTAGGAACTACTAAAAGGATGGTGGCGTTAGTGGCACAGCTTTTTTTCCGCTATGGAGCAATGAACAGTGGTAAGACGATCGAGATCTTAAAAGTTGCACATAATTACGAGGAACAAGATAAAAGTGTGATCATTATGACTAGCGGGTTAGATGATCGCGATGAAGTCGGCTATGTTTCGAGTCGGATCGGGCTCAAACGTAAGGCATATCCGATCTTTGAAGAAGATGACCTATTAGCTAAGGTCAAAGAACTAGACCCAAATGCTGCATGTGTTTTGGTCGATGAAGCGCAGTTTTTGAGTAAACATCACGTCTTGGAATTAACACGTGTAGTCGATGAGTTGAACATTCCCGTGATGACATTTGGTCTAAAAAATGATTTTCGTAATGAATTATTTGAAGGATCAAAATATTTGTTACTCTATGCCGATAAGATCGAAGAGATGAAAACGATCTGCTGGTTTTGCAATAAAAAAGCGATCATGAACTTGCGAGTAAATGATGGCAAGCCAGTTTATGATGGCAAACAGATCGAGATCGGTGGCAACGAATCCTATTATCCAGTGTGTCGCAAACATTATGTTGCGCCACCAACTGATACGAACAATATTATTAAGTAAGGAGATTTTTATGGATAAGTTATTTGACAGATTGCAAATGCTCGAAGATCGCTATGAAGAACTCGGCGAATTGCTCTCTGATCCAGATGTGATCGCAGATACCAAGCGCTTTATGGAACTTTCAAAAGAGATGGCCGATCTGCGTGAAACAGTCGAAAAGTATAACAAATATAAGCAAGTCATCCAACAGATCAAAGATGATGAAGAGATGCTTGGGGCAGGACTTGACGATGATGAAATGACAACAATGGTCAAAGAAGAATTGGCAAGCTCAAAAACTGAAAAAGAACAATTAGAAGAAGAGATCAAGATCTTGCTTTTACCTAAGGACCCTAACGATGATAAAAACATCATCATGGAGATCCGTGGCGCTGCTGGTGGGGATGAAGCTAGTCTATTTGCAGGTGATCTATTCACGATGTATAGCAAGTATGCTGAACATCAAGGCTGGAATATCGAAGTTATCGACAAGACCATGACTGAAGTAGGTGGCTTTAAAGAAATCGCACTCTTGATCAATGGTAAGAGCGTTTATTCTAAATTGAAATATGAATCTGGGGCTCACCGTGTCCAACGGATCCCAGTGACCGAATCTCAAGGTCGGGTGCATACCTCAACGGCTACCGTAGTTGTTATGCCTGAAGAAGAAGATGTTGAGATCGAGATCGATCCAAAAGACATCAGAGTCGATGTTTACCGTGCTTCTGGTGCTGGTGGTCAGCACATCAACAAGACATCTTCAGCTGTGCGGATGACTCACTTGCCAACGGGGATCGTTGTTGCGATGCAAGATCAACGTTCACAACAACAAAACCGTGAAAAAGCGATGAAGATCTTGCGTGCACGTGTCTATGACTATTATGCTGCCCAAGAGCAAAGTGCTTATGATGAAAACCGTAAATCTGCTGTTGGTACTGGGGATCGCTCTGAACGGATCAGAACTTACAACTATCCACAAAACCGCGTTACTGATCACCGGATCGGGCTTAGCTTGAACAAGCTTGACCGCATCATGAACGGTGAATTAGAAGATGTGATCGATGCTTTAGTTCTTTACGATCAAACTAAAGCCTTAGAAGAATTACAAAATGGATAAAATGACCGTTTTTAAAGCTCAGCAATGGGCTTTTTCTTTTATCAAAGATCATGGAAAAGATCCAAGTGTTGCTGATCTGCTCTTGCAAGGTCAGTTGAATTGGAGTACAACAGAGATGTTGATGAATTATCAGACGCAATTGTCAGCTGAACAATTAGAGCGCTTTTTTACTAATGTCAAATTATACTGCCAAGATTGGCCAGCGCAATATTTATTAGGAAAAGCTAACTTTTTTGGCTTAGAGTTCAAAGTAAACGAAGCGACTTTGATCCCACGCCCAGAGACAGAAGAATTAGTCGAGTGGATCTTAGAGACGGAACCTAAAACTTCTTTGCGGGTCTTAGATATCGGGACTGGTACTGGAGCGATCGGCTTAAGTTTGAAACATGAACGTCCTGCTTGGGAAGTGACTTTAAGTGACATTTCCCCCCAAGCGCTAGCGGTTGCCAAAGAAAATAAACAAGCTTTAAAGCTAGAGGCCACACTGATCGAAAGTGATCTTTTCCAAAACATTACGGGCAAATTTGATGTGATCGTCTCAAATCCCCCGTATATTGCCGAATCAGAAGCAGACTTAATGGATAAAAGTGTTTTAGAGCATGAACCTAAAACGGCTTTATTTGCGCCAGATGAGGGCTTATATCTCTATAAGAAATTAGCTGAAAAACTCAGCAAATATCTGACAAAGCAGGGGAAACTTTATTTAGAGATCGGCTTTCAACAAGGTCCAAGTGTAGTCGAGATCTTTAGCAAAGCTTACCCCACAGCTAAAGTTCAATTACGCCAAGATATCACCGGGCATGACCGGATGGTAAAAGTAAGTTTTTAATAGAAAAGAGGAATTAACAGTGCTGATAACTGAGATCTATACACCAGATAAAGTTGCTTTGGCCGCTAAAGAACTACAATTGGGTGAGTTAGTTGCTTTTCCCACTGAAACAGTTTATGGATTAGGAGCTGATGCGACCAATGCCCAAGCGGTCAAACGCGTTTATCTTGCTAAAGGACGCCCATCAGATAATCCTTTGATCGTAACGGTTTGTTCAAAAGAAATGGTTAAACGCTACGTAGGAGACCTACCTGAAACAGCTCAAAAATTGATGGATGCATTTTGGCCGGGATCATTAACGATCATTTTGCCGATCAAAGCTGGTTTGCTGCCTGATGCAGTCACAGGTGGGTTAAAGACAGCTGCTTTTCGGATGCCCGCTAATCAAACAACACTAGAATTGATCAAAGAAGCTGGCGTTCCCTTAGTTGGTCCCTCGGCTAATTCTTCGGGCAAACCGAGTCCTACGACTGCTGAACATGTTTTTCACGACTTAGAAGGTAAGATCAAAGGGATCGTTGATGATGGTCCGACTACAGTTGGGGTCGAATCCACGATCGTTGACTTAAGTACAGCAATGCCAACTGTTTTACGGCCAGGAGCAGTCACTTCCGAACAGATCAGCGAAATTTTAGGCTGTGAAGTGCGTTCAGATAAGCATCATGTCGGACAAGCTGAGACACCTAAAGCTCCTGGGATGAAGTACAAACACTATGCACCTGATGCTCAAGTTTTGATCGTAAATGCTGATGAATGGGAAGAAGCTTTGGCTTGGGCTAAAACACAGACCGCTAAGATCGGGGTGATGGCTTTTAGACCGGAAATAGCTAAAGTATCTGAGCTACCAGAAAATATCGAAGGTTATTCATTAGGATCAGACGTTAAGAGTGCTAGCAGTCGGCTCTTTTCTGGTCTCAGGACTTTTGATAGCAAAGACTATATCTTATGTGCAGGTGTTTTAGAAACAGGTTTAGGTGAAGCTTACATGAATCGCTTAAAGAAAGCGGCTGGAAATGCTTTCTTTAAGGATTTAAATAAGAATAAATAAATTGGTGCGAATAGTAGCAAATAGGCGTATTTTCGGCTAAAATAGGTAGCAGAGCTAGACAAAGGAGGAATTTTAACAATGGGTAAATTTGAAGTCTTAGATCATCCATTGATCCAACACAAACTAACGATCATTCGTGATAAGGATTGCGGGACACGAGAATTTCGTCAATGTGTCGATGAGATCGCAACGTTGATGGCATATGAAGTTTCACGTGAGATGCCGTTAGAAGATGTTGAGATCCAAACGCCGATGGGCAAGACATACAAGAAACGTTTAGCTGGTAAGAAAGTTGTTGTTGTACCGATCTTACGGGCTGGACTTGGGATGGTAGAAGGTATTTTGAATCTTATCCCGGCTGCTAAAGTTGGTCACATTGGGATGTATCGTGATGAAGAAACGATGCAACCACACGAATATTTCGTTAAGATGCCTAGCGATCTAGCTAGTCGTGAAGTTTTTGTGGTCGATCCAATGTTGGCAACTGGTGGTTCAGCTATTATGGCTGTAGATGCTTTGAAAAAGCGTGGGGCCCAATCGATCAAATTTGTGTGTTTAGTTGCTGCACCAGAAGGGGTAGAAGCTTTACGCAAAGCACATCCAGATATCGATATTTTCGCCGCTGCTTTAGATGAACGTCTCGATGAAAATGGTTATATTGTTCCTGGTTTAGGTGACGCAGGTGACCGCTTGTTTGGTACTAAGTAGACAAGTCACGCAATGTGTCGCGTAGTCTAAATTAGTCAAACGCTTTAAATACGGTTGTTGCTCCATTCGTAAACTTTTGAAATAAATTCATTTAAATTTTGAATTTTGGGAGATTTGGTGGTATTATTGCTTTTGTATTCAAAAATAGTTTTTTATCTATGCTTGAATCTTAATCTTATGGTTCGACCATTTTGTTCAACCGTATTGATCACAATTGAAAAGAGGTGAAACTTGGTGAATGAAGAATCTCAAGTTTTGGAGCTTTTTGGTATTCCTTTTAATGTAGGTAACTGCCTTTCAGGACTGGTTTCAGCATTGATCGTCTTTGGGCTCGTCTTTTGGTTCTCACGTAGATTGCAAATGAAGCCAAAGGGTAAGCAAAATATGATCGAGTGGATGATCGATTTTACAAATGGGATCGTCAAAAGTTCCATGCCTGATGAACAGGGGAAAAAATACGGACTCCTTATTTTTACTCTCTTCTTGTTTATCTTTGTTTCTAACCAAATAGGATTGGCTATTCAGCTTCCAATTAATGGTGTGAACTACATTAAAAGTCCAACTGCTTCGCCCGCGACGACTTTGACATTGGCATTTTTAGTCTTGCTCTTATCACATCTCATGGGTGTCGCGAAGTTTGGCTTTAAGGGATATGTCAAGAATTCGTACTTTAGCCCGATGCCGGCCTTATTCCCAATCAATGTTTTGGAACAATTTACGAATTTCTTGACCCTGGCATTACGTCTTTACGGTAACATTTACTCTGGTGAAGTGTTGTTGACTGTTATCTATGAACAGTTAGCTAAATCGCATACACCATGGACGTATTTACCAGCGATTCCACTCGAAATGATTTGGCAGGGATTTTCAATCTTTATTGGATCGATCCAAGCTTACGTTTTCGTAACATTGACAATGGTTTATATTTCTCAAAAGGTCGAAAAAGAATAATTAACTTATAGGATTAATTTTAAGGAGGATTTTTATTATGACAACAGCTTTAGCTTTACTTGGTGCGGGTCTTGCCGCAGGTTTTGCTGCTATCGGTACAGGTGTTGGTAACGGTTTGGTTATCGCAAAAACTTTGGAAGGTATGTCTCGTCAACCTGAACTTTCAGGCCAATTACGGACAACAATGTTTATCGGGGTCGGTTTGATCGAAGCTGTGCCGATCATCGCTATCGTTATCTCATTCATGTTGATGGCTAAATAATCTCTGATCTATCAGTATAACTTTGTCACATTATTGAAAGATTAGGAGGTGTCAATGAATGAACTCAGCATTACTATTGGCTACTGCTGAAGGTGGTGTACAATGGGGCGACTTCTTATTTTATCTCTGTACTTTCTTGATTTTGATCGCACTCGTTAAGCATTTTGCTTGGGGACCTGTGACTGAAATGATGGAAAAACGGGCCGATAAGATCGCAAACGACATTGATTCGGCAGAAACTGCCCGCAAAAAAGCGGAAGAGCTCGCAGCTAAACGTGAATCAGCGCTTAAAGATTCTCATGTTGAAGCTTCAAAAATCATTGATCGTGCAAAGAAGAACGGTGAACAGCAAAAAGCTACCATCGTGAATTCGGCACAAGAAGAAGTCAGCACATTGAAAAAGAATGCTAAAAAAGACATTGAACAAGAACGCCAAGAAGCGCTCTCCAATGTTAAAAACGATGTAGCTGCTTTATCTGTTGAAATTGCTTCAAAGATCATTCAAAAAGAATTGAGTGCTAAGGACCAAGAAGCCTTGGTCGACTCTTATATCGAAGGGTTGGGGAAGCAAGATGGCATTAGATAAGCAAACAATAGCTAAACGTTATGGAAAAGCTTTGTTTGAAACAGCTAAAGAACAAGATGTTCTAACAGAAACTTCTAGTGAATTAGCTCAGATCAAACAAGTCTTGCAAGCAGAACCACAATTTGTTGATTTCATGACAAGTGCAGCGATCAAACATGATGCTAAGCTTGAAATGTTAAAAAATCTACAAAGTGGTACTTCTGAATTGACATCTAATTTGTTAGCGATGTTATACGATTACAGACGGATCGCCAATTTAGAAGATATTATTGATGAATTCAACAGATTAACTGATGAAGACGAAAAGACAGTTCGCGCAACGGTGACAACTGCGGTCGAGTTGGATCAAACACGTAAAGATAAGATCGCAGCTTCTTTTGCTAAGGTAGTCGGAGCTAAAAAAGTAGAACTTGAAACAGTAGTTGATCCTAAGATCATTGGTGGGGTCGTCTTGCAATCAAGTAGCTACGTGTTTGATGGCTCTATCAAGTCGAAGATCGCAAACATCAAGCGTCTGTTATTAAAATGATTTTTAAAGAGGTGAGACTTTTATGAGCATTAAGGCTGAGGAAATCAGTGCTCTTATCAAGCAACAATTAGCTAATTATCAAGATGAGCTCACTGTCGATGAAGTTGGTACAGTTACTTACGTTGGTGACGGGATCGCTCGTGCTAATGGTCTTGATAACGCCCTTTCTGGTGAACTTCTTCAATTTGAAGATGGTACATATGGGATGGCGCAAAACTTAGAATCAAACGATGTCGGTATCGTTATCTTAGGTGCTTATAAAGGCATTCGTGAAGGCGATACGGTAAAACGCACCGGTAAGATCATGGAAGTCCCTGTAGGGGAAGCTTTGATCGGCCGTGTAGTAAACCCCTTAGGCCAACCGATCGACGGTTTAGGGGAGATCAAAACGGACAAGACTCGTCCGGTAGAACGTAAGGCTCCTGGCGTTATGGAACGTCAATCTGTTAATGAACCACTTCAAACAGGTATCAAAGCGATCGATGCACTTGTGCCGATCGGTCGTGGCCAACGTGAATTAGTTATCGGTGACCGTAAGACTGGTAAGACATCAGTTGCGGTCGATACGATCTTAAATCAAAAAGACCAAGACATGATCTGTATTTATGTCGCTATTGGTCAAAAGGAATCAACTGTTCGTACTCAAGTAGAAACATTGCGCAAATATGGTGCTATGGACTACACGATCGTTGTTTCAGCTGGTCCTTCTTCACCAGCGCCATTACTTTGGTTAGCTCCATATGCTGGGGCTGCAATGGGTGAAGAATTCATGTTCAACGGCAAGCATGTTTTGATCGTGTATGATGATCTTTCAAAACAAGCTGATGCTTACCGTGAACTTTCTTTGATCTTGAGACGTCCACCTGGTCGTGAAGCTTATCCTGGGGATGTTTTCTATCTTCACTCACGTTTGTTGGAACGTGCAGCTAAACTTAGTGATGAATTAGGTGGCGGTTCGATGACTGCTTTACCATTTATCGAAACTAAGGCTGGTGACGTTTCAGCTTATATTCCAACTAATGTTATCTCCATCACTGATGGTCAGATCTTCTTGGATAGCGATAACTTCTATTCTGGTATTCGTCCAGCTATCGATGCGGGTACTTCGGTTTCTCGTGTTGGTGGCTCGGCTCAGATCAAAGCGATGAAGAAAGTTGCTGGTACATTACGTTTGGACTTAGCTTCATACCGTGAATTAGAATCATTTGCACAATTTGGTTCTGATCTTGATGAAGCAACACAAGCTAAGTTGAATCGTGGGCGTCGGACAGTTGAAGTCTTGAAGCAACCACTTCACAAGCCACTTCCAGTTGAAAAGCAAGTTTTGATCTTATATGCTTTGACACACGGTTTCTTAGATTCTGTTGTTGTTGATGAGATCTTGCGTTATCAAGATGAAATGTTTGCTTTCTTTGATAGCAACCACAAAGATCTCTTAGATCACATTGCTAAGACTGGTCAATTACCAGACACAGATAAATTAGATACAGCAATCAAAGAATTTGCAGCAACTTTTCAAGCAAATTCAAAATAAGAAAGGGTGGTGAGAGCTAATGCCAGCTTCTTTACAAGAAGTTAAGCGTCGAATCGTTTCGACTAAGAAAACTGGACAGATCACAAGTGCGATGCAAATGGTCTCGACTGCTAAGTTGAGCCAGATCCAAAAGCACTCGGTAAGTTATCAAGTTTATGCTTCGAAGATTCGTAGCGTGATCACCCACTTGGCTCAATCTCATTTGCTTGATTCTACTTCTGTAAGTGAGACCGGAAAAGACCAAGCGGGCAAACTCAACACCTTAGGTATGCTAAAACAACGTCCTGTGAAAAAGACCGGGATCGTCGTTGTGACTTCAGATCGTGGTTTGGTTGGTAGTTACAACAGTAACGTTATCAAACAAACGCTTGATCTGATCAAAGAAAACGGCCACACCAAAGATGATGTTGTGATCATCGCGGTCGGTGGTACCGGGGCTGAATTTTTCAGCAAACGTGGTTACAACGTTGCGTATGAATTTCGCGGTGTCAAGGACGTACCGACATTTAGAGAAGTGCGTCCGATCGTTGAAGCTATCGTGACAATGTATAGCAATGGGCTGTACGATCAATTATTTGTTTGTTACAACCACTTTGTTAACACTTTGACCTCTATTTTCCGAGCTGAAAAGATGTTACCGATCACAGCTGAAAATATGGGTGATGATGACTTGACTGCACTTGATGAAGATCAAAAGTATCATATCGAATATGAAACAGAACCTTCACGTGATGCGATCTTAGAAGTTATCTTGCCTCAATATGCGGAAAGTTTGGTTTATGGAGCTATTTTAGACGCTAAGACTTCGGAACATGCATCAAGTTCGACTGCCATGAAGTCGGCTTCTGATAACGCTAAGGATATTATTTCGGCGTTAGAGCTTCAATATAACCGTGCACGTCAAAGTGCGATCACAACTGAAATTACAGAAATCACAGGTGCGCAAGCTGCCTTAGATTAGAACGATTAGGAGGAATTAACTAGATGAGTTACGGTAAAGTAGTTCAGGTAATCGGCCCAGTTGTCGATGTCCAATTCCCTCTTAGTGAATCCTTACCTGATATCAACAATGCTTTAACAGTTGAACGTGAAGATGGATCAAAATTAGTGATCGAAGTTGCTCTTGAATTGGGTGACGGCGTAATGCGGACGATCGCGATGGATTCTACTGATGGCCTTCAACGTGGGGCAAAAGTTGTTGATAACGGCGCAGCTATCAGTGTGCCCGTTGGTAATGATACTTTGGGACGTGTTTTCAACGTCTTAGGGGAAACAATTGATAATGGTCCAGAAATTAGTGCCGACCATCGCAGAGATCCTATTCACCGCGATGCGCCAGCTTATGACCAATTAAACACAAGTACAGAAATTCTTGAAACAGGGATCAAAGTTATTGACTTATTAGCTCCTTATATCAAGGGTGGTAAGATCGGTCTATTCGGTGGTGCCGGTGTTGGTAAGACCGTTTTGATCCAAGAATTGATCCACAACATCGCACAAGAACATAACGGTATTTCCGTCTTTACTGGTGTTGGTGAACGTACACGTGAAGGTAATGACCTTTACTTTGAAATGAAAGAATCAGGCGTTTTAGAGAAAACAGCCATGGTCTTTGGTCAGATGAACGAGCCACCTGGAGCTCGGATGCGGGTAGCCTTGACTGGTTTGACGATCGCGGAATACTTCCGTGATGTTGAAGGCCAAGACGTGTTATTGTTTATCGATAACATTTTCCGCTTTACCCAAGCTGGTTCTGAAGTTTCTGCCTTGTTAGGCCGTATTCCATCTGCCGTTGGTTACCAACCAACATTGGCAACTGAAATGGGTCAATTACAAGAACGTATCACTTCAACTAAGAAGGGTTCTGTTACATCGATCCAAGCCGTTTACGTGCCTGCCGATGACTACACCGACCCTGCCCCAGCAACGACCTTTGCTCACTTGGATGCTACAACTAACTTGGAACGTTCCTTGACCCAACAAGGTATCTATCCAGCCGTTGATCCATTGGCATCTACTTCAAGTGCTTTGGCTCCTGAGATCGTGGGTGAAGAACATTACCGTGTAGCGACTGAAGTCCAACACGTATTACAACGTTACCGTGAATTACAAGATATCATTTCGATCTTAGGTATGGACGAATTGTCTGATGAAGAAAAAGTTATCGTTTCACGTGCCCGCCGGATCCAATTCTTCTTGTCCCAAAACTTTAACGTTGCGGAGCAATTTACTGGTGTCCCAGGTTCTTATGTCCCAGTTGAAGAAACAGTTAAAGGCTTTAAAGAGATCCTTGAAGGCAAGTACGATGATCTTCCAGAAGATGCTTTCCGGAGCTGTGGTCCGATCGAAGATGTTGTGAAAAAAGCTGAACAGATGACACAAGGCAATTAAGGGGGTAGCGTCCAATGGATGAAAAACCTGTATTAACTGTCAATGTGGTTACGCCTGATGGATCAGTTTATGAAAATACAACTGATCTAGTGATCTGTACGACAACAGTTGGGCAAGTCGGTATCATGCCGAATCGTCTACCTTTGTTGGCATCGCTGGCAATTGATAAAATCAGAGTCAAGACAGGTGAAGATACCTTTGATGAAGTCGCAGTTAGCGGTGGATTCATTGAATTTTCAAATAATGTTTTATCTGTAGTTGCATCAGCAGCTGAAAGAAAAGAAGAGATCGACACTTCACGGGCTGAACGGGCGCGCAAGCGTGCGGAGGCACGGATCGCTAAAGCTAAAGAAAACCACGATGATAATGAATTGAAACGTGCTGAAGTTTCTTTACGCCGGGCGATCAACCGTTTGAGTGTTTCGAAGAAATAATTAAAAAGAACCTTGTCATTTTTAGGCAAGGTTCTTTTTGATATATCTGAGTAAGCGCTTTATCTATATTTTGCGTAGATATAGCTATATTTTTTTAGAGATTCACCGTAAATGAGTGACTGAACCGAAAAATTATGCTATGATTATTTCGGATTGAGTAAAAGAGAAGAGGGGAAAAAAGATGCAGTACATAGGAATAATGGCGCTTTTGACGATCATTAGTCATTTTGTCTTTATCGCCTTGGCATTTGTAGGGCTCCAGTCTTTGAGACTCGATCGCTACATTGGACCGGCACAGCAAAATAGCTTCCGACTTGTGTTAGTCATGGTCGCGGTAGCTCTTGGTTTTGCCTGCAGTTCGTTTTTTACGAGCTTTGTGGACAATGTGGTACATCTATCATATCTGATTTAAATAAATATAGTAATTTTCGGAGGAGTAACAATTGGAAAAGATTATTGTGCGTGGCGGGCATAAATTGAATGGAACAGTAGAGATCGAAGGAGCAAAAAATGCGGTCTTACCGATTTTAGCTGCGGGTATCTTACCAAGTGAAGGTCGCACATTTTTGACAAATGTTCCGATCTTATCTGATGTTTATACAATGAATAATGTGATCCGCTTTTTAAATGTTAAGGTAGGTTTTGACGAAGAAAGTAAAACGATTGCATTGGACGCAACTGATGAACTTTCTTATGAAGCCCCATTCAAGTATGTCTCAAAGATGCGAGCATCGATCGTTGTTTTGGGACCACTTTTGGCGCGTTTAGGTCGTGCTAAAGTAGCGATGCCAGGGGGCTGTGCGATCGGTTCACGTCCGATCGACTTACATTTGAAAGGCCTTGAAGCTTTAGGCGCAAAGATCGAGCGGCATGACGGTTACATTGAAGCTTTTGCTCCAAATGGGCTCAAGGGGGCAAATATCTACCTTGATTTTCCAAGTGTTGGAGCGACTCAAAATATCATGATGGCAGCTACTTTAGCCAAAGGAACTACGATCATCGAAAATGTTGCGCGTGAACCAGAGATCGTTGACTTAGCTAACATTTTGAACAAAATGGGGGCTAAAGTCAAAGGGGCTGGAACTGAGACCTTGAAGATCACAGGGGTCGAGGCTTTACACGGTACAGAACATGCGATCATCCAAGATCGGATCGAGGCGGGAACATTTATGGTCGCTGCTGCTTTGACTAAGGGAAATGTTTTGATCAAAGATGCCGTAGCCGAACATAACAAGCCTTTGATCTCTAAATTAGAAGAGATGGGGGTTCAAGTTTTAGAAGAAGAAAATGGCTTGCGCATCATCGGGCCAGAACAATTGAAGCCAACAACAATCAAGACTTTGCCACATCCAGGTTTCCCAACGGATATGCAACCACAATTTTCGATCTTGCAGTTAGCAGCTAAGGGTACGAGCATCTTGACCGAAACGGTTTTTGAAAATCGTTTCATGCATTTAGAAGAGATGCGTCGTATGAATGCTGACTTTAAGATCGAAGGTAATTCAGTCATTATTTACGGCCCAACTGATTTTTCAGGTGCTGAAGTAGCGGCAACTGATCTGCGGGCTGCTGCTGCTTTAGTTTTAGCGGGACTTTTATCACGTGGGATCACTCAAGTCACACATTTACAATATTTGGATCGTGGTTATTACCACTTCCATCAAAAATTAGCTGCTTTAGGAGCAGAGATCAAACGGATCGACGATATCACAAACGAAGAATACGTTATTTCCAAGAAAAAGATCAAATAATAATTTTAAGGGCTGCAAGTTATTTTAGCAGCCTTTTTTAATAAAAAATTTTAAAATTAAACTAATTTGATTGGGGTAACACGGTTTTTCAGGTGCAATTAATATGCTATAATTGGCTGTGTGTATTTTAAAATGAATTGAACTGAGATCAGCTCTCAGTCCCACTTACATGTGTAATTAAGAACAAAAGGAGAAAATTTTATGGCTAAAGATATCGGTATCGATCTAGGCACGGCAAATGTATTGATCAATGTCAAAGGTAAGGGCATTGTGCTAAATGAGCCTTCAGTTGTAGCTGTCGATACGCAAACTGGCCGGGTCCTAGCAGTGGGTTCGGAAGCCTACAAGATGGTCGGCAGAACGCCAAGCAATATTCGTGCTATCCGCCCATTAAAAGATGGGGTCATTGCAGACTTTGACATGACAGAACAGATGTTATCGTATTTCATCAAGAAGTTAAATGTTAAAGGTGTGATGTCTAAGCCGGCCGTTCTGATCTGCTGCCCAACTAATACGACTGACATTGAGCGTAAAGCGATCCGCCAAGCGGCTGAAAAGTCTGGTGGTGGCGATGTTTATTTGGAAGAAGAACCTAAAGTAGCGGCTGTCGGTGCTGGGCTTGACATCTTCCAACCTTATGGCAATATGATCATTGATATCGGTGGTGGGACCAGTGATATTGCGGTCCTTTCCTTAGGTGATATCGTGATCAGTCGTTCTTTACGCAGTGCGGGTGATAAGTTGAATGCAAATATTGCTAATTACGTTCGTCAAGAATATGGTTTGATGATCGGTGAACATACGGCTGAAAAGATCAAGATCGAGATCGGCAGTGTGATCAAGGGGCATCGCAACAAGGAAATGACCGTACGCGGACGTGATGTTGTTAGCGGGTTACCAAAATCGATCCGCATCACCTCTGATGAAACGGTAGACGCAATGCGTGACACGCTAGATGCCATGATCGCAGCTGCTAAAGAAGTGTTGAGTGAGACTCCACCTGAACTTGCATCTGATGTGATCGATCGTGGGATCGTGATCACTGGTGGGGGCGCCTTGCTTGATGGGCTCGAAACTTTATTTGCCGAAGAATTGACGATTCCAGTAATGATCGCAGACACTCCACTTGATGATGTGGCAGTCGGTTCAGGTCAATTGCTCGAACAGATCGAAAAACTAAAAAAGAGTAAATAATGAAGATTTTTAGCAAGTTACTTATCTTACCGGTTAAGTTTTACCAAAAGGGGATCTCCCCCTTATTGCCACCGAGTTGTCGTTATTATCCGACCTGCTCAACTTATATGATCCAGGCGATCGAAAAACACGGCGCTTTATTGGGCTTGCTGATGGGATGTGCCCGTATTTTACGGTGTAATCCTTTCGTTAGAGGTGGCTATGATCCGGTTGGCGATCATTTTAGTTTACGTAGAAATAAAAATCCGAAAAAGTGAATTAACATAGGGGGATATACCTTGTCGAAAAAAGAACGTAATATTCAGATCATTGAAAATGAAAAGATGGTGAATGGTAATTTAGTCTTAGAATTGACGATCCAAGATGAAGTGATCGGTAGTGTCAAACAAGACGGAATGCGCTATATTGCCGTTTTATCCAATGGCGAAGAATTAAAGCTCAACTCAAGAAATGAAGCTGTTGACTATCTCTTGCGTGATTACCACTTACACCGCGGATAAGTTAATAAAAAAATAAGTTTGCCGACTGAGCCTTTCTTCAGTCGGCAAATTGTATATAATTAGTAAGAATCAAATAAAAGGAGTGACTTTTAATGGCGCGACAACAGTTCTTACGCCGTGATGAAGACGATGATGCTCGTATCGATTGGGGCATTATCTTTTCGGTCCTCGTGTTAGCTGTGATCGGGATGATCTCGCTTTATGTTGCCTTGACCCATGATATGAGTACGACTAGTGTGACACGTACGATGATCACGCAAGCGATGTGGTACGTTTTAGGGATCGGTGCAGTGATCTTTATTATGCAGTTTGATGCTGAGCAACTATGGAAGATCGCACCACTAGCCTATGGGATCGGGATCTTTTTACTGATCTTAGTGTTGTTTTTTTATAGTCGAAGAATGGCCTATTTGAATGGGGCTAAGAGTTGGTTTGCGATCGGTTCGTTATCATTTCAACCTTCCGAAGTGATGAAGCCTGCCTTTATTTTGATGATGGGGCGGGTCATTTCGCAACATAATAGTGAGTATCCTGAACACACGATGCGTTCGGATTGGTTATTGTTAGGTAAACTCTTTGCTTGGACGATCCCCGTGGCAGTTTTATTGAAGCTACAAAATGACTTTGGGACGATGCTCGTGTTCTTTGCGATCTTAGGAGGGATGATCTTAGTTTCAGGTATCACCTGGAAAATCATTGCACCGGTCGCGGGAGCCGTGACTGTTCTAGGTAGTTTAGCGATCTTTTTAGTTGTTTATGATAGGACTTTACTTGAAAAGATCGGATTTCAGGCCTATCAGTTCAAACGGATCGATTCATGGCTCGACCCTTCTGGGAGCACTAGTGGTAGTAGTTATCAACTCTGGCAAAGTATGAAAGCGATCGGTTCAGGGCAGCTATTAGGTAAAGGTTTCAATGTTTCCAATGTTTACGTGCCGGTACGTCAATCAGATATGATCTTTTCGGTCATCGGAGAAAACTTTGGCTTTATCGGTTGTTGTTTATTGATCTTTATCTACTTATTGTTGATCTTTCAAATGATCCAGGTGACTTTTGATACGAAAAATGAGTTTTATGCTTATATTTCGACTGGGGTCATCATGATGATCTTGTTCCACGTTTTTGAAAATATCGGGATGAATATCGGGCTCTTACCTTTGACAGGTATTCCATTACCATTTGTCAGTCAGGGGGGCTCAGCGCTGATCGGAAATATGATCGGGATCGGTTTTGTGATGTCGATGCGTTATCACAATAAGAGTTATATGTTTAGTAATGGGACAGATTTTAGATAGGGTGAGTGTAAATGAAGAAATTTTATTGTTATGCACGTTGTAGTACCTGTAAAAAAGCCGAAAAATGGCTCTTGGAAAACCAAGTTCAATTTGACAAGCAAGATCTGGTGGTAGCTCCCCCAACTAAAGAAGAGCTTCTAGCGATCTTTGCCAAAAGTGACCGCCCATTGCGTTATTTCTTCAACACCAGTGGTCAAGACTACCGCAAGTTGAACTTAAAAGAAAAAGTTCCCACGATGACAAAAGACGAGGCGGCAACAATGATGTCGGAAAATGGTAAACTCATCAAACGTCCGCTGATGGTCGATGAAAATACCGTAACTTGTGGCTTTAAGCCTGAAGTTTATCAAGAAACTTGGCTTTAGTCATCAAAATAAATAAAAGGCTAAAAATCACGTTAAAATACTGATTTTTAGCCTTTTATATTATCTTTGTTTGGCAAATTTTTTAGCTTCACTGACAAGATGGATGAAGAGCTTTAACGAATTTTCGTGGTCTTGGTAAAGGGTCTCAGGATGCCACTGAACACCTAAGAAATTAAAGTTTTTACCAATTGCTGCCTCTACGATCCCATCTGAACTGTAAGCTACCGGGATCAATTCAGAAGAGATATCTTTTAGCGCTTGATGGTGAAATGAATTGACGCGTGCTGAAGTACCAAAGAAGTCTTGGATCAAGTTATCGTTTTTGACTTCGATCGAATGTGTTAGTGCTTGCCAAGGTGCCGTTTGATATTGATTGTGTTTGACGGCTAGCTTATCATAGTCACTTAAGTCTTGGTAAAGGCTGCCACCTAAAAAGACATTAGCAAGTTGGAGCCCGCGACAGATACCTAAAGTTGGAAGATCGCGTTCATAAGCTTGGCGTAAAAATTCGATCTCAAAAGCGTCAAGGGTCGAGTCGATCGCACCTAATTTTAAGCTTGGTTCTTCATCGTAAAAATAAGGATCGATATCTTTACCGCCAGGAAGTAAAAGGCCGTCGATCCGCTCGATCAAAGTACTGATGCTCTCAAGTGAGCTCTTAGGTGGGATGATCACAGGGATCCCACCAGCTTTTTTAACGGCATCTAAATATCCTTGCCCGATATAGGAGATAGGTAAGTTCGCGTGTTCGGGAATTAAAGCGCCGTTGAAATTTCCGATAATACCAATGATTGGTTGCACGTGTATGCCTTCTTTCGTAATTATATTTTGAACAAGGTTTTCTAATTGAAAGTAATTCTCAATTAGACTACAATGATGATAGTATACTTATTTAGTTTAGCGGAGGAATGAAAAATGTCAACTCTTGAAGTAAAAAATCTCCACGTTTCGATCGAGGGAAAAGCGATCTTGAAAGGGCTTGATCTCAAGATGCAGACAGGTGAGATCCATGCGATCATGGGCCCTAATGGAACTGGGAAGTCGACTTTATCAGAAGCGATCATGGGTAATCCTGCTTACACGATCACTGAAGGTGAGATCTTATTAGACGGTGAAAATATTTTAGATTGGGCGGTCGATGAACGCGCGCGTGCAGGGTTATTTTTAGCGATGCAATATCCAGCTGAGATCCCCGGGGTCACGAATGCTGAATTTATCCGCAGTGCGATCAATGCTCGGCTACCTAAAGATGAACCGATCTCGATCAGAAAATATCTAAAAGATCTCGAAGAAACGATGGACTTTTTAGATATGCCGTTTTCGATGGCAGAACGTTACCTCAATGAAGGTTTCTCTGGTGGGGAAAAGAAACGCAATGAGATCTTGCAACTGATGATGATCAAACCTAAATTTGCGATCCTAGATGAGATCGATTCTGGTTTGGATATCGATGCCTTAAAAGTCGTTTCTAAGGGAGTAAATGAGATGCGCAGTCCAGACTTTGGTTCATTGATCATCACACACTACCAACGGCTCTTGAACTATATCGTGCCCGATGTCGTGCATGTTATGATGGATGGCCGGATCGTAACGACTGGTGGCCCTGATCTAGCTAAGCGTTTGGAAGCTGAAGGTTATGCTGGTCTCCGTGACGAATTAGGGCTTGATATCAAGCTAGCAGAAGATAAAGCTTAGGTGGTGGCAAAAATGAGTGCATTAACAACACAAGCCCAGGCACTAGTAGAGTTTGGTAAGCAAACTAACGAACCGAGCTGGTTTACCCAAAAAAGGACCCAAGCTTTAGAAAAAGCTCAAGAACTTGAGATGCCACGCTTTGAAAAGATCAAATACAAACGTTGGCCGATCGAAGTGACTAAGCCAGTGCAAGTGATCCAAAATAAACTTCCAGAAGCTAAGGCAGCTGAGATCACGATCAACAATAATGTTGTTGTTGAATTTGGGCAAACGACTGCTAAATTAGAGCTTGATCCAAAGTTAAAAGCTCAAGGTGTGATCGTCTGTGACTGGCAAACAGCTTTAAAAGAACATCCAGAATTCATCGAAGAGTACTTCATGGAAGCGATCAAAGATGATGAAAATCGCTTGAATATGCAACATGCTGCTAATGTTACTAGTGGGGTATTGATTTACGTACCTAAAAATGTCGTAGTAGAAGAACCTTTGACGTCGTATTTCATTCAAGATGCCACGACAAAACAAGATTTTGTACACCATGTTTTATTGATCGCTGATGTCAACAGTGAGGTTTCATATTTGGAGAATTTGCAGACTTGTGGTGAACAAAAGACGACTGCTAGCGTGATCGTGGAAGTCTTTGCCAAGGCAGGCAGTCATGTGAAGTTTGCCAGTGTTGATCGCTTGGGTAAGAATACAACTGCTTATCTCAATCGGCGGGGACATTTGGAGCAAGATGCTAAGATCGACTGGTCGATGGGGATGATGAATGACGGTAATATCGTGGGGGACTTTGACTCTGATTTGATCGGTGATGGTTCTCATGCTGAAACTAAAGTCGTTGCGATCTCGACGGGCAAACAAGTTCAAGGGATCGATACCCGCGTGACTAATTATGGGAAACATTCGATCGGTCATATTCTCCAACATGGCGTTATTTTATCCCGGTCATCGCTGGTCTTTAACGGTATCGGTCACATCATTCATGGTGCTAAAGGAGCCGATGCGCAACAGGAAAGTCGGGTCTTGATGCTTTCGACTAAAGCTCGAGGTGATGCTAACCCGATCTTATTGATCGATGATAATGCTGTTACTGCTGGCCACGCAGCCAGTGTTGGGCGGGTCGATCAAGACCAGTTGTATTATTTGATGAGTCGGGGCTTGTCAAAAGAGATCGCTGAGCGTTTAGTGATCCGTGGGTTCTTAGGACCTGTTTTGACGGCCATTCCAAGCCGGAAAGTCCAAACAGAGCTTTCCGACATGATCGAAAGGAAGCTTATCGATGGACAAGATGAAAAATGAGATCTTGGCTGATTTTAAGATCTTAGATCAAACAGTCAACGGCGAGCCGTTAGTCTATTTGGATAATGCGGCTACGACTCAAAAACCACAAGCTGTGATAAAAAGCTTAGTGGACTATTATGAACATGACAATGCTAACGTCCACCGCGGCGTGCATACTTTGGCCCAACGAGCAACGAATACTTATGAAGCTACGCGCCAAAAGGTCAAAGAGTTGATCAACGCTGATAGTGAACGTGAAGTCGTCTACACCAAAGGTACAACAGAAAGTCTCAATTGGATCGCGCGGGGCTATGCCCAAAAGTTCCTGCAGCCGGGAGACGAGATCGTTTTATCCTATGCAGAACACCATTCCAATATCGTTCCCTGGCAACAAGTCTGCGAAAAAACAGGAGCAAAGCTAGTCTATTTAGATTTAAATACGGATGGTCAAGTTGACTTAGAAAAAGCCGAGCACCTGATCACTAAAAAGACTAAGATCGTATCGTTAGCGCAGGTATCAAATGTTTTAGGAGCGATCAATCCGATCAAAGAACTTGCTCAATTAGCGCATCAAAACGGCGCTATCATGGTCGTGGATGGGGCGCAATCAGTTCCGCATATGCCAGTAGACGTCAAAGAATTAGATATTGATTTTTTAGCTTTTTCCGGACATAAGATGCTAGGCCCAACGGGAACTGGTATCTTGTGGGGCAAGCTAGAATTGTTGAACCAGATGGCGCCCCTTGATTTTGGGGGTGAGATGATCGATTTTGTCGAATTAGAGCATTCGACTTTTAAAGAGGTTCCGTGGAAATTTGAAGGTGGGACCCAAAATATTGCGGGCGTGATCGCTTTAGGCAAAGCGATCGACTATCTAAAAGCAATTGGGTTAGCCAATATTGCACAACATGAGACCGAGTTGATGGAATATGTCTTGCCTAAACTACAAGCGATCGATGGTTTTGAATTGTATGGTTCTGCTGATCCAGCTAAACATGCAGGGATCATTTCATTTAACCTTGCAGGACTTCATCCCCATGATACAGCAACGGCGCTTGATATGGAGGGCGTTGCGATCCGGGCTGGTCATCATTGTGCCCAACCGTTGATGAAAAAATTACAGATCGCAGCTTCAGCCCGGGCTAGTTTTTATCTGTATAACACTAAAGAAGATGCCGATAAATTAGTGGAGGCATTGATCAAAACAAGGGAGTTCTTTCGATGAGTTTATCCAGTTTAGATAATTTATACCGTCAAATGATCTTAGAACATGCTGATCGTCCCCATCATCATGGTAATCTTCCTGTAGCCGATAAGCAGATCGAATTGCGCAATCCGATTTGTGGGGATGTGTTAGAGCTAGAAGTCAAACTAGATGATGAAGGTAAGATCGCTGATATTGCCTTTAATGGAACTGGCTGTACGATCTCACAAGCTTCAGCTTCAATGATGACCGATGAAGTGATCGGTAAGACGCCAGCGCAGGTCGGTGAGATGGTCGAGGCATTTTCAGAGATGATCACTAAAAATGAAGATAAAGATTATGAAGACTTATTAGGCGATGCTGTCGTCTTAGAAGGGGTCGCTCAATTTCCAGCCCGGATCAAGTGTGCAACTTTAGCCTGGAAAGCGATCTACCAAGCATTAGAAAAGGAGGACAAAGCCCATGAGTGAAAATACAATGCCTGAATTGGGTGGCGAATACAAATACGGTTTTAAAGATGATATTGAACCGCTTTTTACAACAGGGGAAGGCTTGACAGAAGATATCGTTCGTCAGATCTCGGCTGCTAAAAATGAGCCAGAATGGATGTTAGATTTTCGGTTAAAAGCCTATGAATTATACCGCAAGTTGCCAATGCCTGATTTTGGCCCTGACTTGTCACCTCTTGACTTTGAACATATCAATTACTTTAGACGTGATTCTGATCGCGTGGCTCGTGATTGGGATGATGTGCCTGAAGAGATCAAAAAGACGTTTGATCGTCTTGGAGTTCCTGAAGCAGAACGTAAATATTTAGCAGGGTCTTCGGCACAGTACGAATCCGAAGTGGTCTATCACAATATGCGCAAGGATTTTGATAACTTGGGGATCGTCTTTATGGATACTGATTCGGCTGTCCAAGAATATCCCGAACTAGTCAAGAAATACTTTGGAAAATTGATCCCGCCAGCTGATAACAAGATGGCAGCTTTGAATTCGGCTGTTTGGTCAGGTGGGACCTTTATCTATGTACCAAAGGGTGTTAAAGTCTCAGTGCCGATCCAAAGTTATTTCCGGATCAACGCGGGTAATTCAGGGCAGTTTGAACGAACTTTGATCATTGTCGATGAAGGAGCAAGTATCAATTATGTGGAAGGCTGTACTGCGCCAAACTATTCTGAAGATAGTTTGCACGCAGCGGTCGTTGAGGTAAATGTCTTAAAAGATGCTTATTGTCGTTATACTACGATCCAAAATTGGTCCGATAATGTTTATAGTTTAGAGACTAAGCGGGCGCGAGCTTTGGAGAATGCAACGATGGAATGGGTCGATGGTAACTTAGGTTCAAAAGTTACCATGAAATACCCAAGTGTTTACTTGGATGGTCGTGGTGCGCGTGGGACGATGTTATCGATCGCCTTTGCGGGGAAGGATATTGACTCTGATACTGGAGCACGGATGATCCATAATGCTAAAAATACTTCGTCTTCGATCGTTTCGAAGTCACTTTGTAAAGATGGGGGGCGGGTCGATTACCGCGGACAAGTCCGCTTTGGCCGGCACTCAGATGGTTCATTTGCCCATATCGAATGTGATACGATCATCATGGATGATAAATCAGCCAGCGATACGATCCCATTTAATGAGATCTTGAATGGTAATGTTTCAATGGAACATGAAGCCAAAGTATCCAAGATCTCTGAAGAACAGCTCTACTACTTGATGAGTCGTGGGATCTCTGAAGAAAAAGCGACTGAAATGATCATCATGGGCTTTGTTGAACCATTCACCAAAGAATTACCAATGGAATATGCGGTTGAGTTGAACCGCTTGATCGAATATCAAATGGAAGACTCAGTGGGTTAGAAGAAAACACATCTTGGCGTTTAGCTGGGATGTGTTTTTTATATGGCATGATCAACTATAACTGTGCTATGGTATAAATAATATTTCTTGGGAAATACTAGAGGTGAGAAAAATAATAGTAGGTGAGATCATGGAAAAGCTGGATACTAGCTTAGCGATAAATGCAAGTATGGAAGATGGTAAAAAGATAATGGATGCTGTTCAAGCAGAAATGGATGCAGTCGCTTGTTTTCAAATTGATGATGGGTTATATGAACAACTAACGGTCAATACCTATTTAAAAATGTTTGCTAAATTATCAGCTACTTCAACTAAAATTTGGGTGAAATTGAGAAAAAATATAGTGTATCAGAGATTAGAAAGAAAAAAATAAAGCAACTTAATAATATTCAAAAGCGATTAGTAAGTTTAGCTAGAATGGATCTTCAGGATAAAGAAATCTGTTTATTAAGTGAACCATTTCAAGGGCTAGATAAAGCAGGGCTTAATACTTGTTTAACAGGGGTGAAGAATTTAGCTCATAAAACAAAAATTATAGTTTTTTCGGCTTATTTGGATGAATTGCATAATCTAAATATACCAGTATATAGTTACGAGAGTGAAACTCAAAAATTGTGGCTTGTAACAAAGAATGAACTTAAACTACTGATCAAAATAGATGGCAAGACGATATGTTTAGCATCGGATGAAATAGAGTATATTGAAAGTATCGCAGGTAAGGTACAGATAGTCGGGAAAGAGACATATAAAGGTAATTTAACGTTACGTGAATTAGAAAGTAAATTACCATATTTTTATCGTTGTCATCGTTCATATTTAGTAAATCTTGCTAGAATAAAAGCGTTAGTCACCTATGGGAAAAATAGCTATGGTGTAGTGTTGAAAAATAGAACAGAAATCCCAGTATCACGAACTAAAGTAAGAGAACTAAAAGAATTGTTGAAGGGTACAATTTAGGATGCTTTTGCTACATTTCAGCTAGAATCTATCAAAAAGCTGATTTTTTTGGTTATACTTTAAGCATCAATAATTTGGATGTGATCAAATGGATGTAATACAAGTATCTGAGCTATGTAAGAAATATAAAAACAGATATCGAACTAAGATAGCTTTGGATAATATATCTTTTAGTGTAAAAAAAGGGGAGATATTAGGCATAATTGGGCCATCGGGTGTTGGGAAAACAACGCTTTTAAAGATATTAACGGGACAACTATTGCCTGATAGTGGACAGTTTGACATTTTAGGAGGGAAAATATCTCAAAAAACATATGAAAATTTAGGAATAATGATGAGCGATGGGTTGTATGAGACATTGAGCATTAAGTATAATTTGCAGTTATTTGCCGAGATTTTTAATATAAATAGTAAGAGAGTTGATCAGTTACTAAAAATAACTGACCTATATGAGTTACGGAATAAAAAAGTAACTAAACTTTCAAGTGGAGAAAAACAGCGTCTTTTATTGTGTAGAACACTATTACATCAGCCACAGCTACCATTATTAGACGAACCAACGAGTAGATTAGATCCAAAAAATACCGTAGCTATTCATGAGTTACTAAGTAAATTGAAGCAGCAGGGTAAAACGATCATTTTAACTACTCACGATATGCTGGAAGCTGAACAGATCTGTGATCGTGTTATCTTTTTACATCAAGGAAGAGTAATCGAGATCGGAAGGCCATACGAGTTGAAGCTGAAATATAATCCTAAAGTGAAATATGAGTTGATGCTAAAAAATGGAGAATTTTTGAAGTTTACAGAAACTAGGGGAGACTTACTTCAAATCTCAGCCTTATTGGAAAATAAAAAAGTAGCCACATTACACACCTGTGAACCTACTTTAAATGACATTTTTTTGAAGTTAGTGAAGGGCGGTAAAGATAAATGAGGCAAGTTTTAGCTTTGATGGACCTAAAAATAAGGTTAGTATTTGCAAATATCCCTGTCTGTATGACATTGTTGATGCCAGTGGGGCTAACATTGAGCGCTAGAATGATATCAGGTAGTGATTTTTCAGAAGCTGATGGTTTATTTTCGCTAGGGATGTCATTAAGTTTGAGTATAGTAATGGGAGCAGTATTGTTGGGAAGTTCGATGTTAGCTGAAGAAAAGGAAAAGCACACCTTGCGAGTTTTGATGACTAGTGGGATTTCAGGAAAACAATATATCATAGGAAGTCTAGTTCCTTATACTTTGATCGTTGAGGGGATCAATTTAGTCTTACTTCCAATTTGTAATGTACGACTTTCTCTAAGAAATTTCGTGTATTTTATTGGGATAACGCTTGTTACAACAGCGATTACGATGTTGTTGGGCTTTACGATCGGTATTATTTCTAAAAATACGACCGAAGCAAGTGCGTATGTGACGCCATTATTTTTGATCCTAGGGATGCTTCCGATATTTGGAACGTTGAATGAATTTGTAAAGATGTTTACTGATTGGGTCTATATGGGAATCTTAGTTGATTACGTAAAAGATATTTATGATTATCATTTAGATTTTCGTGATATTTTTGTGTTACTAGCCTGGTTGGGAGTAGACATCTGGGTGTTCATCAAAGCGTATCAAAAAAATGGATTAGATGAATAGACACATGTGTGAAAAAATATCGTAAGTTTAGGGATGAATTGTGTTTAAGAAAATTTGTTTGATGGAAGTGAGAGAAGCTGGTGTTAGTTGAATATACGGTTTTACTCGCTGAATAAAAATCACGTTATTTCGCGACATTCAAGCGGCATGCAACTATAGTTTATAGCTTCCAGAGAAACTGAATTTCTGGAAGCTATTTTTTGATCGATAAATATCCGTCATAAAATAATTATCTACGTCATTTTAACTGAGGTTAAGTAAGGGTTTCAGTACACGTCAATAGACGTCAAAATATTGATTTTAAGCGATTTTTGATTTTTTGAAACTCATTATATCGTACTACAAATCAATAAAAACTCTACCTTTTACTCTACCTTTTTTAGATAAATATATCATCTGGATATTGAAGTTAAGCCCTGCTATCATTTCGATGGCGGGGCTTTTTAATATTTGGTACACTAACTTCTTATCTATATTTTGGTGGATTTTAAGTTGATATCTACAAAGTTTAATGTTAGAATATATTCAAAAATATATTTGAATGAGGTGTTTTATGATTCAAAATGTTGTTACTTCAATAATCCTGTATTCTGGGACAGCCGTAGACTTACTTATTATTCTAATGTTATTTTTTGCCAAAAGAAAAAGCAGAAAAGACATCATTAACATCTATTTAGGACAATTTCTAGGCTCTGTTAGTCTAATATTGCTAAGTTTGCTTTTTGCATTTGTCTTAAATTATATTCCTAGTAAAGAGATTTTAGGTTTACTCGGTTTGATTCCAATTTTCCTAGGCCTCAAAGTTTTGCTTTTAGGAGATTCTGATGGAGAAGCCATTGCAAAAGATGGTTTGCGAAAAGACAATAAAAACCTGATTTTTCTAGTCGCTATGATTACTTTTGCAAGTTGTGGCGCTGACAATATTGGTGTCTTTGTCCCATATTTTACCACCTTAAATTTAGCGAATTTGATAGTGACTTTACTTACTTTTCTAGTCATGATTTATCTCTTGGTTTTTTCTGCCCAAAAATTGGCACAAGTCCCTTCTGTTGGAGAAACTTTGGAAAAATATAGCAGATGGTTTATTGCCGTTGTTTATTTAGGATTAGGGATATATATCCTGATTGAAAACAACAGTTTTGACATGCTATGGACTGTGTTAGGCTAGGAGAAAATATTTTGAAAAAAGATAGTATCTGCCAAGTGAATGTTATAAATCAACAAAATGTTACAACCGCAACGAACTACCTTGAAAAGGAAAAAGTCCAAAAATCACTTCGCATTTTATCAAAGTTTACCGATAATAAACAGATAAATATCATCTTTTATCTCCTTGCTGTTGAAGAACTCTGTGTCTGCGATATAGCCTGTTTACTAAATCTCAGTATGGCATCTGCCTCCCACCATCTTCGTAAACTAGCCAATCAAAACATCTTGGACACTAGAAGAGAGGGGGAAAATTATATATTATTTTATAAAAGATGAGGAAATCAGAGATTTTTTTAATCAACTAGGATAAGAACTATTTTTACTACTTTTCCATGTTTATAGGGGGGGTCTGTTGCAAAGTTTTAAATCTACTACCAAATAAGGTAGAATAATAGAAAAAGATAGCAGGAGGAATGACGATGAATCCTTTTGAAGGAAAGCAATTTCAGCAGGATGTGATTATTGTAGCCGTGGGCTACTATCTTCGTTATAACCTTAGCTATCGTGAAGTTCAAGAAATCTTATATGATCGTGGCATTAACGTTTCTCATACGACGATTTACCGTTGGGTGCAAGAATATGGTAAACTACTCTATCAAAATTGGAAAAAGAAAAATAAAAAATCCTTTTATTCATGGAAAATGGATGAAACGTG
>NZ_BCVJ01000022.1 GCF_001591685.1 Ligilactobacillus murinus DSM 20452 = NBRC 14221
TTTCCTCCTTTATTATTTTTCTAAGGGTTGACCATTGACAAATTCGTTATCTTTTTTGATGATAAAGAAACCATAGATCCCAGTGAGCAATACGATCAAGGCAATGATCTTGAAAGTCATACTGTAGCCCATGTTATCGCGCAAGATCCCAAGTGGTGTCGATAAGATGACCTGTCCTACTTGAGCAGCGATCTGAAAACCGATCATATAAAGCGTTGCTGATAGTTTGGTGTCAAAATGCAATGTGAAGTATCTAAAGATCGAGAGCACAAAGAGTGGAACTTCAAGCGAATGTAGCATCTTAACGCCAGAGATCACGATCGGATCAGTAATAAAGCCACAAAGTCCGATCCGTAAACACATGATCGCTGTTCCTAGTAAAAGGGTCTTTCTGACACCGATCTTTTTCATGAGAAGTGGAACTAAGCCTAACATCAAAGCCTCGACGAAAACTTGGATACTGTTCAAAGTCCCATAAGTTTGTTGGCCAACAGCATTGGATGAAAAGAGACTGGTATAAAATTCAGGAAACATTTGTTGATCAAAAACGTTATAAAAAGTCCAAGAAAACATCACAAAGAAGATGATCTGCCAGAGAACTTTGATCTTTAAGAGCCCCACCATGTCCTTTAACTTTGGCGTTGCATCGTCGCTTTTTAATTCATCGATCGCTTTTAAAGCAGCCCGTTCTTCTTTGGGGCGCCAGAATAAGAGATCTAACAGTAAGCAGATCCCGATAAGTGAACCGCCGATGAAGTTTAGCCGAGGGTCTTTGACAAAGAGAAAGCCGGCAAGTAAGGCTGAGATCGCATATCCAAATGAGCCCCAGGCCCGTGCTTGACCATAAGCAAAGCCAAAAACACGCGAAAAACGTTCAGTGGTTGCTTCTAAGACACCGACTGCCGAAAGATAAGCGGCCGATAAAAAGATCGCTCCGATCCAAGCACCTACGATAAAATGACTTTGAAGCAAAGGGGCATAAACAAAGATGAAAAAAGGAGCGATCAAAGTTGCTAAAATAGCATTAAAGATCAATAAATGTCGTTTGATAAATAATTTATCTTGGATCGTTCCGTAAAGAAACATCAAAACTAAACTAGCGATCGAGTTGATCGAAAAGATCGTTCCGACAGCACTACCTGAGAGCCCTAGCCCATTGTGCTCAGATGTTAACCACAATTGGAAAAAACTCCACCAAATACCCCATGAAGCAAAGAATAAGAGCATCGTAGTCGAACTCTGTAGATATGATGGATTTTTGAGTTCACGTAGTTTACGTTGTAATTCCATAACTTGTTCCTCCAAATATTGTATCTGTGTTAACCGGTTGACATGTTATTGTTAGCGCTTTCTTGTATATTTAAGTTATAGCACGCCACCTCCGTTTATGTCAACCGGTTAACATAAACTTAAAAAATAGAGCCACTGCAATGAGGTAGCTCTATTTTTGGTGCTTATTTGCTAAATACTGTTCTCTAGTGATGACCCAGATCTTGACATCAGTAGGGGAAAAATTATGTGTGATGTAGTTTGGAAAGATCCCTACTGGACGCATTCCGATCTTTTCTAAGACTCGACCACTATTAGGATTTTTTGTTGCATGGACCGCATGGACTTGGGCTAAGTTAAGTTCATCAAAAGCCAAGGCTAACAAAGCACGGGCGGCTTCAGGGACGAGTCCTTGCCCCCAAAAGTTACGGTTGATCACATAACCAAGTTCAGCACTAAATGCAGTCAGATCCATCAAGCTGATCGTCCCGATGAATTTATTTGTATCGCGATAGACGATGCCCCATTTGCCATAAAGTGTGTAGCGCTCGCTTCTTTACTCTCATCTAAGGTCTGATGGGTGGGAAAGCTGAGCCACTTAGTAACTTGAGGATCACTAGCATATTCATACATATCCTTGGCATCAGTGAGACACACTGGACGTAAAACTAGCCTTTTTGTTTCGAGCTTAGCGGCTTTAGCAAATAAAAGTGGTTGTGGATTCATGAAATATCCCCCCAGTTGACCGGGGATTTTTTAAAATAATATTTATGATCGTGTTCAGTGATCTGGCGTAAAACACGGCAAGGGACCCCTACAGCAACGACATTTGCCGGCAAGTCCTTAGTAACGACGCTACCAGCACCTACGACAGTATTATCGCCGATCGAAACACCGGGTAAAACGATCACCCCAGCGCCAAGCCAGCAATTTTTACCGATATGGATCGCTTGATTGTATTGATAGTTTTGTTTTCTTAATTCGGGCAAGATCGGGTGCCCAGCAGTTGCTAGTGTCACGTTAGGCCCAAACATGGTGTGATCGCCCACATAGATATGAGTGTCATCAACAACGGTCAGATTGAAATTGGCATAGATGTGATCACCAAAATAACAATGCTTACCGCCAAAATTAGCATGAAAAGGTGGTTCAAGGTAGCAATTGGGTCCGATCTTACCAAACATTTTTTGAAGCAAAGCTTGTCGTTTAGCTTGCTCACTAGGGCGGGTCTGGTTGAATTCATATAGTAGTTCTAAACATGCTGTTTGTTTAGCTACGAGCGCTTCATCAGTCGGTAAGTAAAGTTCGCCTGTATGTAATTTTTCTTGCATTTTTTCACATCCTCAAAAAAATATTTTTCCAAATTATACGCTTTCATATTAGGAAAGACAAGCAATTACAATGTTATTTTTAAAATTTTAATTAATTTTCTGATTGTGTTTTAATTTAGAGTGTGCTAAACTCTGACTATCAAATTTAAGTGAGGCGAAAAAAGATGAGTACTGTTACCAAACAAATGCAAAACAACAGCATTATTATTATTCGGATCATTTTGTAGGTGGTGCGGATAGTTTGGCCTGTCTGCATCACCGAGATGCAGACAGGAGCAGGCTCGACTTTTGGGCGTAGCGACTGTTTGACAACAATAGTCGCTACGCCTTTTTTGTAGCTTAAATCAAAAAAGGGGGACAGAACAAATATTAGAACTATAGATCACATACTAAAGGGGAGGAATTGATCATGGTGGAATCAGAATCGAAATTGTCAGAAACAGAAGTTGTTAGAAGTTCAGTCAAGACGGTGATCTTGGCTTCGATGATCGGAACAGCCGTTGAATTTTTTGATTTTTATGCGTATGGAACAGCTGCGGCAGCGTATTTTCCTAAAGTCTTTTTTCCACAGATGACGCCATTGCTGGCGACTGTCTTGAGTTTATTGACATTTGGGGTCGCCTTTGTAGCCCGGCCGGTAGGATCATTTTTATTTGGACACTTTGGGGATAGTTTGGGACGCAAGAAGACCTTGGTGCTATCCATGCTAGTGATGGGCGTCTCAACGATCGCGATCGGCTTTTTGCCAGGTTATAGCAGTGTCGGTGTCTTTGGAGCTTTGTTATTATGTGCTTGTCGTTTTGTGCAAGGTATCGGGCTTGGCGGAGAATGGTCAGGGGCGGTATTAGTTGCAACTGAAAATGCACCAGCTGATAAACGAGCTTTATATGGAGCCTTTCCTGAAGTTGGCGCTCCGATCGGCTTTTTCCTTTGTAACGGGCTGTTTTTTGTGCTTGAAAAAACGTTGAACGCCCAACAGATGTTAGCCTTTGGTTGGCGGATCCCGTTTTTGGTCTCAGCTGTTTTAGTGGTGATCGGACTTTATGTGCGTCACCATCTGCAAGAAACGCCATTATTCCAGCTGGCACAAGAAAATGATACGACAACTAAGACCCCATTGAAGGAATTATTTTCCAATTACTGGAAAGATATCGTCAAAGGAACATTTATCATGGGGGGAACATATGCGATGTTTTATACTTTGACGACGTGGTCTTTAGCGTATGCGACGACAGCACTGGGCTTTAGTCATTCGGAGATGTTATTATTTTTGATGGGAGCGATCGTTGAATTTGCAGTCTTGATCATGACGACTTCGATGTTGGCTGATAAGATCGGACGTAAGAAAGTATTGTTGACCGCGACTGTTGGATTAGTTGTTTTTTCGTTAGTCTTTCCGTATTTTTTAAGTGGTCAGCATAATGTTTGGGGGATGTTTTTATTTTTAGGTGTTGGCTTTGTCATCATGGGAACTTTATATGGACCTGTGGGAGCCGTGTTACCTGAACTTTTCCCGACCAAAGTTCGTTATTCAGGTGCAGGGATCACTTACAATCTAGCTGCAGTTGTGGGCGCTGCAGTAGCACCTTCAGTAACGACGTGGTTGATCGCCAGCTTTGGGGCACATGCAGCGGGACTTTATATGTTTGTCTTAGCGGTTGCCTCTGTTGTAGCTTGGTTGACGACTAAAGAGACAAAAGACGTCGACTATACTAAATAAAATGTGAAAAAGCGATCACCTCTGTAAAAATAACGGTATCCTACTCATGATGCCTAAATACATGTAAAAAAGTCGGAGTGTTTCTCTCCGGCTTTTTTGCGTGAAAAGAAAGTGGATTTCATGATATTGTTATTTAAAAAGCGAAAGGAATGCGATGGAGATGATGACTTTAGAGCAACAATTGTCAAATTTAGCTAAAGAGGGTTGGGATAAGCGCAGTTTACGTTATTATCGGCAAAGTTGTCGCCAGCAAGCTAACGATACGCTAGCTAGTTGGCAAGAGATCCATCAAGTTGGGACGCCACTATATACCAAGATGTTAAAGCGCTCTTTGTTGCCAACACGCTTGAAGATCCAGTTAGTCTTAAATCATTTAGGAACATATGTAGATGAACATAACTTTTTACAACTTGCCCCGATGGCTAAATATCATATTTGGACTGATCTTGCACCATTAGCTGAATTTAATGTTTTTTTTAGAGCATTAGTCTTGCGCTTATATGGAAGAGCGCCTAAAAATAGGCAACCGTTAGCTCAAGAAAATTCTGATCTTGCTCGCCGGTTAAATCTTTTCCGGGGTTATCTCGATCGGCAAGCCATCAGTTATTTACGACAAACATATCCTTTTTTGCCTAATGATTTTTGGCGTTTAGCAGTTTATGCTAAGCGATGTGGCGTGGAGCTGGATTTTGAGACTGGGGCAAATTATCATAATCGTCACTTAGCTAAACAAATTGACTTTGTACCAGAAAATATGAAGGTGCAACTGGCTAAAAACTCGAGCTACGGGTATTTTTCGCGGCTCAACGATGCACGAATGGTGGAATTTATCATCAATATCGATACGCTGGAGTTTGTCAGTCAGTGGAACGTGATCAAGCAGGAAAAAACAGGGAGATTTTGTTCAGATCCTGAAAAATACCAAGTCTCAGAATTGCGAGCTTTAGCGGATACCGAATCTTTTAATTATGGGATCCCACATGGAAAAGGGCGCGTACCATGGCGCTATCGTTATTCGCATGGCAATCTTGATGGGGTCAATCCACTTGAATCTGATCTACGAAAGCAGGCGAAGAAATTTTGGCGTGCAGATGGTGATGCGAGAAAAAAAGTGAACGGTTACGGCGATCTTGTCAATAGTAATGGTATCGCTGACATTTTATGTTGGCAAAATGTTTCACGTGAAAATCGCTTAGCGCTATATCGTGACTACACTAGTTGGTTATATCAGACAAAACGGTCATCTACGGGGATATTTCGCTATTATGCTTTACATAGTAGTGGAGAAAATGTATAATCGGGACGTAGGGGGATGAGCTATGAATAATTCACAACTGTTGAAAGGAACGTTGGAGGGCTGTGTCTTATTGGTGATCAGCCAACAAGAAGTTTATGGCTACGAATTAGTTACCAAGCTACAGCATTTAGGCTTTTTTGATCTCAGTGCAGGAACGGTCTATCCTCTTTTACAAAAACTAGAAAGACAAGGATATTTGGAAAGTCAGTTACGTGCGTCAAATGAGGGACCAAAGCGAAAGTATTATCACTTAACTGCTAGTGGTCAAAGGCAGATCCAAAATTTTATTACTGATTGGCAACAACTTACAGCGACCGTAACAGCGGTCATCGAACAGACAGGGGGAAGCAAAGATGGAGCCATTGAGCGAAAAAAATAACCAGCTGCGCGAAAAATTAACGCGTGAGAATCGAAAGTATTATGAAAATCTTTTGTTATATTTGCGAATAAAAGGTAAAGATGAGCTAGTAACAGAAGCGGTATTGTTAGAGATCTTACAGGATATGCTCGAAGCGCAAGCAAACGGACGATCAGCGCAACAATATTTTGGCGCTGATCCTAAAGTAGCAGCAGATGAACTAGTAACTGAAATAAATGGTGCTAAGCAAGCAAACTTAAAAGAAAATTTGAGTCTGAACGTATTTATCTTTTGCTTAATAACATTATTAGCGTTTACGCATACTGAGATCAATGTTATCGCATATATGATCGAGATAGTCGGGATGGTCATCTTACTCAATATCACGCTTACTTTGCTAGCTACTGATGCTTTCAAGCGTGTTTCGTGGCGGAGCTATTTAGGCGTTGGGGTAGCATTTATGGTCTACGTAGGGGTATTGTTATTGAGTGACTACTTTACGCCAAAAACTTTGATCTATCCTCTTGGTCCCGCAACATTGTGGGGGATCGGGGCGTTATTTGTGATCTATCTGGTGCTATATTTTAAGTGGAACGATCACTTTAGTAGTGGGCTTTTCTACATTGGAGCTTTAGCTTTTGCGGCGACCTTGGTCCATCTACCACTCACAGGTAATATCTTTCAGACACTTTGGGGCCAAGTAAGTTTACTGGTGATGCTTGCACTGATCTTAACAGTCAAAGCATTCAAATTCAAAAAATAAATATAAACTCTGTCACCTACAAACTTTACTTAAAACTGGTGGCCTAAGAGCTTTGGACAATTGGTAAAGAAAAAAGAAGTGATCTGATAAGTAGTCACCAACAACCAAAAAGGAACTGAGACTCATAGAGTTTCAGTTCCTTTTTTAGTCTAGTTATTTAATAAATAGTGGTAAAGGTTATGATCAATGTCTTTGTAAGGACAAAAAATGATCTTTATTTCGGGATGTTTAGCGTGAAAACTTTCAGTGATATCAAGTGCGATCTGAGCAGCTAAGGGGCTGGGAAAATTTTTATGTCCAGTCCCTAGACTACAAAAAGCGATCGAGTGGAGGTCATTTTCTAACGCTAAAGTCAAAGTAGCTTCATAACAAGTAGCTAGTTGTTGTTGCAGTTCTAAGGTCGGTTCGCCCGTAACTTTAGGTGCTAATGCATGAATGACGTGTTTTGCCGGTAGATGATGCCCAGCGGTGATCCGAGCTTGGCCAGGCTTTAGCCGAGAGTGTTGCATCAGCAAAGCACATTCTTCACGTAAGCGACTTCCAGCTAGCACGTGGATCTCATTGTCCAAACAGATATGTTCTGGTTCAAAGCAACCAAGCATTTGGTCTGAAGCAGAATTGACGATCGCATCGACTTTTAAACGTGTTAGATCGCCCTTGGCCAAATATATTCCAGGTCGATACTCGGTCAGTTCGCTTAATTCAACGTGGTTTCGCTTTTGCCAGATGAGATCTAACAATTGATCTTCTTGTTGTAAGTAATGTTTAGGTAAGTCTCCTGGTTGGCGTTTAGTTACAAGTTGGCGCCAGTAAGCAAATTGAGCTGAAACATCCGTTGGAAAAGGTCCAGTCGGTGCAAGCTTAGTGATCAATTCGGGTAAGAGTTCGGTGATTTGCATAAAATATATTCACTTCCGTTACAGATTGGCGGTCCTTTTGGATTCAAGCCGTCACTTCATTATAGAAAAAATTTTAAGACTTTTACAATCGATAGGTCTGAGGTGTTTGAGAATAAAGCTTCTGTAGCAGTTGAGATAATATTTTTTTCTTGATGTTCAAAGTTTTGCTCTCGTCTTCTAATTCTTTGAGCTAAGCTAGTGCTGGCTGTGAAATTTCTAGCGTATTAAATTAAAGCTCTCAAAGCAATTGAGATATTTTTATGAGTGAAAAATGGACGTTGTCAGAACTTATGGTATAAAGATAAACAAATCGATCATAAAAAAGCAAGATTTAACCAAATAAGCCTCCTCTTATGCTGAGGTAGGCCTATTTGGTTTATTTAGTTTTTTCACTGATGATCGTACCATCATCAGCATTTAAAACGAGCTTGATCTTTTTGTTATTATCTTGCAATTTTACTTTATAGACTGTTTTGCCATTTTCGATATCAAGTTTGATCTCACGCAATTTAGCTGAGCTATATTTTTCTTTGGCTTTCTTTTCAGCATCGCTAAGTGAAAGTTTAGGTGTTGCTTGGCTCAATTTGACATCTTCTTTATCAGCACTGATATCTTCTGTGCTATGTTTGATAACTTTGCCACTGTTGCCGTTGATCTTGTATTCTTTTTCAGTTTTATCGTCTAAGATCGTAACTTCATAGACGGGCTTATTTTTCTTATTTTCAAGTTCGATCTGAGTGATCTTACCGGTTTTGGCTTCTTTTAGGGCTGTTTTTGTTGCTTGCTCAAAGCTGATCTTAGCACTGATATTTTTGTCAGTGCTATCAGCTAAAGCAGTAGTGGCTGGTAAAACGCTGGCTCCCGTCAAGGTCAGACCTGCTAAAGCGAGCAAGACTTTTGTTTTTAAATTGTTCATTTTTGATACCTACTTTCTTTATTTGATGTCTTTAGTATAGAAGCAAAAGATGAACACAAGATGAATAGCGGATATATTTACAAATTAATTTTGTTAAGTTAGGCTAAAGGTAAATTATGGAGGAAAAAAGATGAGAATTTTACTAGTTGAAGATGACCGTGCGCTGAATCGCAGTTTAGTAAAGTTATTAAAAACACAAAATTATAGTGTCGATCCCGCCTTTGACGGTCAGGAAGCTTTAGATCATTTATTAGGTGTAGAATACGATCTGATAATTTTAGATGTGATGATGCCCCAGATGGATGGCTTTACTTTTATCAAAAAATTACGTACACAAGGTGATGAAGTTCCCGTTCTCATGTTGACAGCCAAGGATTCTTTAGCTGATCGGATAACAGGGCTTGACCTAGGAGCAGATGATTATTTGGTAAAGCCGTTTGAGTTTGAAGAGTTATTAGCACGGATCAGAGCGATGTTGCGCCGCAAAAAGCGTGACGTTTTGAGCGATACAGTCCAAATAGGTGATATAACGATAAATATTGCTAAAAAGCAGGTGAAAAAGGAAGCGACTTTGATCGAGCTGACAGCTAAAGAATACGAAGTGTTGGAATATTTATGTCGCAATCGAGGACAAGTCTTAACAAGAGACCAGATCCGCGAGCATGTGTGGGGCTTTGAATATGAAGGTGAGTCAAATATCATTGATGTGATCGTCAAAAATATCCGTAAAAAGACAAAAGATCCAGCTTTAATCAAGACAAAACGAGGTTTAGGTTATGTTATCAAAGAAGCATAAGGGGAGTATCGTTTATAGAGTCACCCTTTGGTACAGTGTGTTTATCGTGATATTTTTTGTTTTGATGTTAGGTGTGGCTTATGTGATCGGCGTTAATCTAGGCGATAGCAAAGGGCAACAAAAATTGCAACATTCCGCATTGGAACTTGGCCAAGAGATCGAGGATTATGAAAATTTTGATGACGGGATCTATTATGTGATCTATAACAAAAATGATCAGCGTATTCGTGGAAGTCTGCCACGTGGTTTTGACACTAAACTTGGTTTTACTGATGAACAATTAAAAGAGGCGACAAATGGCAACATAACTTATCAGTATTTTGATGTTAAGATCAAAGATAGCACTGAGTGGCTCCGAGCAATCAGAGTCAAAGCTGGTTTGAGTCATGAGCTAAAGATGTTTTTGCTCGCCCTTTTCTTAGTTGCCCCCTTTTTAGTTGTGGGGATCGTTTTTGGAGGATATCGCATTTTAAAAAAAGCGATCGCACCAGTAGATAACCTCACTCAAACAGCACGAGCGATCACTTTGAGCCAAGATTACTCTAAACGGATCATAGTTTCAGAGCAAAATAATGAATTGAGCCGTTTAGCACTGACTTTTAATACGATGTTGGCTTCGATCGAGCGTTCATTTGAACGAGAACGTCAATTTAATAATGATGTATCACATGAGTTGCGCACGCCATTAGCTGTTATTTTAGCTGAAAGTGAATATGCCGATAAATATGCTAAAGATGAGGCTGAACTCAAAGAATCAGCGCAGATCATTAGACAGCAAGCGACCATGATGAAAAACTTAGTCGATCAGATCTTGGAATTGACTAGATTAGAAAACGGACAAACATTCAAGAAAAATCAGTTCGATCTAGCCCAATTGGTCCAAGAGCGGGTAACTGCTCAGCAAAAGATCTTTGAGCAACGTGGACTCAAGTTGATATGTGAGATCACAGAGCACCAGCCTTATCTAGGCGATGAACTTTTATTGCAGCGTGTGGTGGATAATTTATTGAGCAATGCCTTAAAGTTTGCTAAAACAAGGGTCAAGGTCAGCTTGACTAATAATGGTCACGAACATCTTTTGACGATCAAAGATGACGGACCAGGGATCGCTTTAGACCAGCAAGAAAAGATCTGGCACAAATTCTATCAAGTGCAGACTGCCCGGAACAAAACAAGTACTCAAGGTGTCGGGCTAGGGCTGGCATTGGTCAAAAATATAGTTGAACTTCACGGCGGTCGGATCACCGTAAAGTCTCAGCTTAAAAAAGGAACAGAGTTTAGACTTTATCTACCAAATAACATAAGCGAGGGGGAAATGAGATGATATTTGTAACTTCAGATACGCATTTTTTTGACGAACATTTGCTGGGGATCACGGATTTTGCCGTTCGTCCCTTTTTGCTAGCGTCAATGATGAACGAAACGATCATTGAAAATTGGAATAAAGTGGTCGCTCCAAGTGATACCGTCTATCATTTAGGCGATATTGCCGTGCATTTTATTCGACCCGAAAGTAAGTCCCATCAAGACGTTTATGACGTTTTAAAACGCTTGAATGGTAATTTAGTGTTGATCAAGGGAAATCATGATAATCGCGCATTATTTAAATATTTAGCCAAACACAATTATGAGGTCAACGGTAAGCCGAAGTTTACTTTCCATGATGTAGGTGCTTTGATCAAATACGATCATCGGCAATATTATCTGACCCACTATCCGCTGATGCTAGGGATCGCACCAAAGATCATCAATTTACACGGTCATATCCATCACTATGCCGTTAATGCTAAGGGAAATATCAATGTTGGCGTGGATTCACCAGAGTTTGATTATTTAACAACTAAGCCAAAATTTGGTCAGCCACTTTCGATGGTACAAGTTGAAGCGCTTGTTGAAGCTAAAAAGGATGATTATTTAAAGAGACGATGAAAAAAATACTAAAAATATTATTGGGCCTCGTGGCGTGTTTGATGTTTAGCACGCAGACCGTCCAAGCTAAAGAAAATATCCCGACGCTTTTTGTTCACGGTTGGGGAAGTAGTTACCGGGCAGAAGAGCACATGGTCAAGGCAGCTCTCAAAGCTAAAGTAACTAAAACCGTTGTGCGCATTGATGTTGATGTTTATGGGCAAGCACATTTAGTGGGGAATTTGCCTAAAAATGCTAAGGATCCGCTCGTTGAGATCAATTTTGAAAATAACAAGGATGTCAATGCGATGATGGAAGCGCAATACTTAAAAACAGCGGTTGAACTTTTACAGACTAAGTATAAATTTAAAAAGCTAAATTTTGTCGGGCATTCGATGGGTAATTCAGCGATCTTATTTTATTTGCGCGATAACGCTGGTGATCCTAATTTACCCAAATTAAATGAGCAAGTAGCCTTGGCCGCTTTTCCTAACGGGTTAGTCGATCAAATGCCAGCTGAGGTGACGCTTGATCAGGCGGGCAAGCCTAGTGTCACAGCGGGGGATTTTGAGAATTTTTTAGTTTTACGTGAGACCTATCCAGCTGGGGCCAAGGTATTGAACATTTATGGTGATGTTTTGGATGGAAGTAAGTCTGATGGCCCCGTTCCAGTTAGATCAGCCCAAACATTGCGCTATTTGGTCAGTCCACGCGCTAAAAGTTATCAAGAAAAAGAGATCCGTGGTAAAATGGGGCAACACAGTAAGCTACACAATAATTCACAAGTTGATCGTGCTTTGATCAAGTTTTTATGGGGGAAGTAATAAATGGAAAATTATATGTTTGATTTTGATGGAACTCTGGCCGATTCAGGAGAGACCGCTGTTTTAGCGATCCAAGCAACATTTAAGGAATTTGGGCTTTCTTTGCCAAGTAGTGATCAGATCCGAGGCTACATGGGAATCCCGATCGAAAAATCATTTCCATTGATGGGGGCTAGGGCTGATCTACCCGCAATGTTTACCAGCTTTCGGGAACATTATCAGGCACTGGAAGCTAGTCAGGTCAAATTATATCCTGGGATCAAGGAAGCTTTAGCTAAGTTAAAAGAGAAAGATAAAAAGATCTATGCGGTCTCTAGTAAGCATAGTGAAGCGCTACGACGTAATTTAGAACTTTTGAAGATCGCCTCTTACTTTGATGATCTAGTCGGATCAGATCAAGTAAAAAATTATAAACCAGCGCCAGACGGGATCAATGTCTTACTAGAGCGTTATGGACTTGATCCAAAGCAAACAGTCATGATCGGGGATGCGATCTATGACATCCAAATGGGCCACGCTGCTGGAGTCAAAACAGCTGGCGTTTACTGGGGCGCTTTTGATTGGGAAGCTATCTTGGAACAAAAGCCCACTTTTGCGCTCATAAAAGTCCAACAACTGGAGGAAATTTAATGACGCCTAGCCGGAAATCCCATGACTAAAGTCACGGGATTTCCGGCTAGGCGTCATTAAATATTATTCTTGATCATTTAATAATGCGATTATTTGACAACGCTTACAAAAAGAGTTATATTCTATTTGGATATAAGTCTATTATAAATAGACAAAAGTTTAAAATGGAGGTGTAGATGATGGAAGAGTACGCAGTTGTTGTCGGTGGAATGAACATGGATATCTGTGGGATGCCAGCAGAGCGGCCTTTGATGCGTGACTCTAATATTGGTCAGATCAAGCAAAGCATCGGTGGCGTGGGGCAAAACATTGCTCAAAATGTCACCCGTTTAGGTTTTCCAGTCTCATTGATCACAGTCTATGGTGATGATCTATACGGGTATCAGATGCAAAAAGAGTGCCAACGTAATGGTGTGTCATTAGAAGAAGCCCAGCAGATCAAGGAGCGCAATTCGGCAGTTTATTTATTTGTGACAGATGAGACTGGCGATATGTTAGTTGGCGTAAATGAGATGAACATTTGTGAGTTGATCACCCCTGAATTTTTGGAGCAACGCTTAGAGCATATCAACCAGGCTAAATTATGTATCGTTGATGCTAATCTATCTGAGCAAGCAATTGCTTATTTAGCTGAAAATGTGACAGTCCCACTTTTGGCAGATCCGGTCTCGATCACTAAAGCTAAGCGAATAAAACCGTATCTATCAGCATTTGATACCTTAAAACCTAATCGTTTAGAAGCCGAGTTATTCACTGGAGTTAAGATCGATACGATCGCCGATGCCAAAAAAGCAGCTCAGATCATGCTTGATCAAGGTGTCAAAAATGTTTTTATCTCATTAGGTAAAGATGGGATCTTGGGTGCTAATCAAAGCCAGATGTTACATGTCAGTCCCTTTAAGACTAAGATAGTCAACGCTAATGGGGCGGGAGATTGTACGATGGCAGCGATCTGTTGGTGTCGATGCCATGATATCGATAGTTTACAGCGGATAGGCTGGATCACTCAAGCCGCAGCTAGTCTAGCGTTAGAGAGCCCTCGATCTGTTCCAGAGATCACACCCGAAAAACTTGATCAAAAATTAACTCAAGTACTTTTAGCAAATTAATAATAGAAAGAAGGAGCAAAAAATGATCGTTAAACAATTATATTCAATTATTCATGTCGATGAAGCTATTCAAACGATGGAAGCTGGTGCCAATAATATCGGGTTAGTCCCTACTCAAAATGGAGGTGTTCCAGCTCATCGTGTCCCACTGTATCGTGTTGATCAGATCCATAAAGAGTGTCAAAAGCGTGGAGTCAATTTGGTCTTGATCATGTTGACTAATGACCCCGAAGAAATGCTTGATTTAGCTGAACGGCTCCAGCCAGAGATCTTACATGTTGCCGGCGATGGTTACGCTGCTGATGAAGAATTTGCTCGGCGCTTAAAAGAATGTGCCCCTAAAACGGCTTTGATGCAAGCCGTTCTAGTCGATGATCATAGTGCGGTAAAACGGGCGAAAAAATATGCCGAGTATGTGGATTACTTGTTATTAGATTCAGGCTTAGCTCCTGATACTGGAATCGGAGCAAGTGGTTTGACCCACGATTGGAAGATCGACCGTGAGATCGTTGAAAGTGTTGATATTCCTGTGATCGAGGCCGGTGGTTTAGGACCAGATAATGTGGCTGAAGCGATCAAGTTTATCAAACCATATGGCGTAGATTCGTTGACTAAGACCAGCATTAAATATGAAGGGGGACATATGGAAAAAGATATTCCTAAGGTCAAAGCATTCTGTGAAGCAGCTGACAAGGCTGCCCAAGAGATCGGTCTGTAAGGAGGCGAGCTGATGGATATCAAAATGTTACAACCTGTCAAAGTACTATCAAGTCATGATCTAGTTCAAAGTGTCCAAGATATCTTACGAACTGAATATAAGATGCGGCCTTTTATCGTGATGGATGAATTTTTGACTGAAAATCCACAAGTCAAAGAACTATTGGCAGTCTTACCAGAATATGAGCTCTTCACTAAGATCATCCCCGATCCACCTGCAAGCTTGATCATTGAAGGTGCTGAAGCTTTAACGACATATGCAGCTGATGTGATCATTGCGATCGGTGGTGGAAGTTGCTTAGATGCGGCTAAAGGGATGGGGCTCTATGCTAAAAATCAAGGTCAGTTAGCAGATTATTTTGATCCAGAAGCTGAACTTAAAAAAGGTGTTTTGCTGGTAAGTATCCCCACTACGGCGGGCACGGGAAGCGAGTTATCCAATGCCTTAGTGGTGACAGATGAAGCAACTGCACAAAAAAAGGCTATCTTGACCCCAGCAGCCATGAGTGATTATGCTGTTTTAGTTCCAGAATTGACAGTTTCTTTGCCGAAACGGCAGACGATCGCTAGTGGGCTTGATGCTTTTAGTCACGCAGCAGAGGGTTATCTATCACGTTTAGCTACCCCGATGACTGATGCGATCTGTGAAAAGATCATGTTTTTATTAGTGAATTATTTGCCACGCGCAGTAGCTGATGGAACTGATCTCAAAGCACGTGAACGCGTCTTGAGTGCAGCTAGTTTAGCAGGGTGGATGTTAAATAATGCTGGCACGAATCTCGGCCATTCAACTGCTCATATTTTAGGGGCGAAATATCATTTGGTCCATGGTGAAGCTGTAGCCTATGCCTTACCGGGTGTTTTGGAATTGGTAAATGAAACGATGCCAACTAAAGTCAAAGAGATCGGGAAAATTTTGGGTGTCGAGTTTGCACTAGATGATACACCTGCAATAGTGCTTCAAAAAACACGGGCTGCATATTGCCATTTTAGAGATGAATTAGTGGATCTACATCCCTTTAGTGACTACCAGTTAGCTGAAGCGGAATTGTTGACCAATGTAGATGCGATCTTGCATGAGCGCTTTGCCCAAAATACGCCAGTGGAGTTGACGCCTAAAAAAGTTACGCGGCTTTTATGTGAATTTGGTTGAAATGTTAGGGGGTAGTGAGCAATGAATTTTGTCTTTTTACTGACTGGTCTAGCGTTTGTTTTTGGTGTTAGTTGGATATTTAGCAACGGCCGTGACCAAGTGAGATATAAGAAGATGGCAGTTTTATTTGGGTTACAATTAGTGATCTCATATCTTTGCTTGCATACTTCAGGTGGGATCAGTGCCTTGACTAAAGTCTCGCATTTCTTTAGTTGGTTGATGGATCAAGCAGCCGGTGGGGTCGATTTTGTTTTTGGTGGTCTTATGATCAAACCTAATAGTGGTGTCTTTTTCTTCACGGTCTTGATGCCGATCGTCTTTATCTCGGCCTTAGTGGGGATCTTGAACTATTTAAAGATCTTGCCGTTTATCATCAAATGGACTGGTTATGCGCTAAATAAAGTAGCTCGAATGGGTGAGTTAGAGAGTTATTTTGCTATTTCAACAGCGATCTTAGGTCAACCCGAAGTCTTTTTGACCGTTAAAGAACAGATACCAAAGCTAAATGAAAAACGGCTCTATACGATCTGTGCATCAGCCATGAGTGCAGTCTCGGCGGCAATGTTGGCTTCGTATATGAAGATGGTCCCCGGGAAATTTGTTGTTGTCGCAGTATTTTTAAACATTTTATCGGCTTTGATCATTTCATGTATCATTAATCCTTATGATGTCTCTAAAGAAGATGAACAACTCGTCTTACACAGTGAGCCCAAAAAAGAACCATTCTTCCAAGTACTAGGAACTTATATTTTGGATGGTTTCAAATTAGCGGTCACCGTTGGCGCGATGTTGATCGGTTTTGTAGCTTTGGTAACATTTTTAAATAATTCATTCATTGCGCTCTTCAATGTCTCATTTACAACTTTGATCGGCTATGTCTTTGCCCCGATCGCTTGGTTGATGGGTGTTCCAGCCCAAGATATCGTTCAAGCAGGGAGTTTGATGGCAACCAAATTGATCACAAACGAATTTGTGGCAATGGGCGAATTACAAGGTATGGCTACTGGCTTGACCGCTAAAACTAATGCGATCGTTTCAGCCTACTTGGTCTCATTTGCTAACTTTGGCACGGTCGGGATCATCACTGGTTCATTAAAAGCGATCAGTGAAAAGCAAGGTGCTTATGTAGCCAAGTTTTCAATGAAACTTTTACTTGGGGCGACCTTAGCATCTGTCTTGACGGGAACGATCGTCGGGCTGTATTTTTAAAGTATGAAAGGACGTGGTGATTTTGACGAAAAAAATTATCTTGGATTGTGATCCAGGGCATGATGATGCTTTAGCACTATTGTTAGCAGTAGCTTCTCCAGAAATCGAATTGAAAGCGGTGACAACATCAGCTGGGAATCAGACACCTGAAAAGACTTTGAATAATGCAATGCGGACTCTACAATTGTTAGGGCAAACCCAGATCCCCGTGGCGGGTGGCAACCAGACGCCACTAGTCAAAGAATTGGAAACAGCAGGCAATGTTCATGGTGAATCGGGGCTGGATGGGGCTGAGCTACCGACACCGACATTTGAAGTTCAGCCAATGACTGCGATCGAATTGATGGCGAAAGTTTTGCGGGAAAGTGATGAAAAGGTGACTTTAGTGGTAACGGGTCCGATGACCAATGCTGCTTTGTTCTTGCGCGTCTATCCTGAGCTGGCTAAGGAAAAATTAGCACAGATCGTCTTTATGGGTGGCGCCATGGGACTTGGTAATTGGACACCATCAGTCGAGTTTAATATTTTTGTTGATCCTGAAGCCGCCAAGATCGTATTAAATGCGGGGATCCCACTGGTGATGGCACCGTTAAATGTAACTCACCAAGCACAGATCTTAGAAGATGAGATCAAACAAGTAGGACAGATCGATAATGAAGTAGCCAAAGCCTTTCATGGGTTACTGGAGTTCTTTGGAATTTACCATAAAGATCCTAAATGGGGCTTTGATGGCGCACCTTTACATGATCCATGTACGATCGCTTGGTTGATCGATGAGACGTTGTTTGAAACTAAGAAAATGAACGTGGATGTTGAAACAACAGGTGAATTGACTCGCGGTGAGACGGTTTGTGATTACTATGAGTTGACGGGGAAAGAAAAGAATACAGAAGTCATGTTAGGGATCGATCGGCCAAGATTTATCCAACTTATCATGGATTCGTTGCGCTCGTTTGGTTGAGTAAATTAGGTGGTGAAGTCAAAGGCACCACCTTTTTTGTGCACTGTGATGAAGTCGTGCTCCGAATTGCAACTCCTAGGAAATAACAATATCTCATCCACGAGGCAAAAAGCGCCTCCAGACTGAGATACCATTATTTCTACGGAGTTTACCGCAATTCTTTGCACTGTAATGGTATAATCGAGCTAATGACATTAACGGAGGAGATTTATTTTGGCAACGAAGCGGGAACAAGAAATTTTAGCACTGATCAAGCAAGACCCTTTGATCACGCAGGCACAATTGGCTGAAAAAACCGGAACAACGCGCTCAAATATCGGATCACATATTTCTAACTTGATCAAAGAAGGCTTGATCGTTGGTCGGGGTTATGTATTTCCAGCGGAAAATGAAGTAACTGTGATCGGAGCTGTCAATTTGGACGTATTGGGAGCAGCCAAAGCTCAAGTAAGTACTACAGGATCGACTCCGGGCCGAGTATATTCATTTATTGGAGGGATGGGACGCAATATTGCTACGAACTTAGCTAATCTAGGGGTCAAGACAAAGCTGATCACGGTGTATGGAAATGATAATAACGGTGATCTGTTCCAAGCCGAAGCCCAAAATAATGAGCTGGATCTAAGTGATGCTTTGCGGGTCGAACGTCCGACGGCTACGTATGTGTATTTAAATGATGTCGATGGTCGCCGGATCGCAGGGATCGATGACATGCAGATCAATGAATTATTGACACCACAAGTGATTGAAAAGCGTTTGCCTAAGATAAATACAGCTAAAGTAGTGGTGGTCGATTCTAATTTACCAGCTGAAACTTTGAACTATATCTATGAAAACGTGACAGTTCCGATCTTTGCTAAAGCAGTAGGGATAAATAAAGCAAAGAATCTATTTAGTGCTAAAACTAAGATCGATACCTTAGTCATCAACAGTGTAGAAGCTAAATTACTTACTAAGATCGAGATCACGGGTGAAAAACAGGCCCAAATGGTCGCAGATAAGTTACAGGTATGGGGCTGTAAACGTGTTTGTATATATGCCGATGGTCTAGGGATCTATTATCAAACACCGACTGTAGCTAAGTTTATCGCCTACCATAAAGCAAATTTAGTTAACACAAATGGCGTCGGTGCGGCGATCATAGCAGCTAGCGTCTACGCTAAATTACAGGCAAAAGATCTTGGCGAAACACTGAAATTGATGCAAAGAGCTGATGTACTTACGGCTCAAGTTAATGAGGCAGTGACCCCTAAATTAAGTGAGATCATTGAAAATTAAGGATATTTTGGGGAATTTAACTTTTTATAAAGTGGGGTCCTTAAAATTGTAAGCGTAATCATATTTGGTGGATAATAAGGGTATAACACTAATGATGGAGGAAGTGCAGATGAGTGTAAATCGAATGATATTAAACGAGACTTCATATTTTGGTAAAGGTGCGATCAAGGAAGTCGTGACCGAAGCCAACAAGAACCATTTAAAAAAGGCTCTGGTAGTGACTGATAAGGACCTCTTGAAATTCAATGTGGCAACGAAAGTGACGGCGATCTTAGATGAAGCCGATCTTGACTATGAGATCTTTGACGAGATCGTGCCTAATCCAACGATCGAAGACGTCCAAGCTGGGGTAAAAGCCTGCCAAAGTGCTCAAGCCGATCATATTATCGCGATCGGTGGTGGTTCGGTGATCGATACAGCTAAAGCGATCGGGATCATTGTGACTAATCCTGAATTCAGCGATGTCTTGAGTTTAGAAGGAGTCGCTGATACTAAAAACAAGACGTTACCGATCCTTGCTGTTCCTACAACTTCGGGAACCGCAGCGGAAGTGACGATCAATTATGTGATCACAGATAAGGCTAATGAGCGTAAATTTGTCTGTGTTGATCCCCACGACATTCCAGTAGCTGCGTTTATCGATAGTGATATGATGCTGGGGATGCCTAAAGGATTGTGCGCAGCAACAGGGATGGATGCTTTGACCCATGCAATCGAAGGTTATATCACTAAAGGTGCTTGGGAAATGACGGATATGTTGCATCTGCAAGCAATTGAAGTGATCGCTAAATCTTTACGTGATTCGGTCGCTGGCTCAGAAAAAGGTCGTGAACAAATGGCATTAGGGCAATATTTAGCCGGTATGGGCTTTTCCAATGTCGGTTTAGGCCTAGTTCATGGCATGGCACATCCGTTATCAGCCCACTATGATACGCCTCATGGGGTGGCTTGTGCGACATTATTGCCAAAGATCATGGATCACAACAAGGAATATACCGGTGAACGTTACCGTGAGATCGCGCTTCGTTTTGGGATCGCTGATGCTGATAAAATGCCATTGGACCAAGTGCGTGAAGCTGCAGTCCAAGCGGTCAAACAATTGGGGATCGATGTTGGGATCCCACAGAATTTGCGTGAACTAGGAGTTAAGGAAGAAGACATTCCTCAACTCGCGGCGGATGCCTATCGTGACGTTTGTACTCCAGGGAACCCGCGTGAGACGACGTTAGAAGAGATCAGTGAATTATATCGTTCAATGCTATAAAAAGTTAGTTGGATCAAGGCTACTAGTGAGTGGCTTTGATCCAATTTTTTTGTTGAGCATAAGTTTGTGAACAGTCAAAGTGGCTTTTAGTATACTTAGGCTAGAAAGGACGGCGATAAATATGGATAAGGCTTTAATGATGCATCAGGGCTGATCTTATTACAAGCAACTGCTTTGTGGCTTGTCAATGGGCAGTTTAAATTCTAAAGCTTTGATGATCGCAAGTGCTTGCTTAGCCATCTTTGAGATAGTCACAGCAACTTTTCCTTTACTTGCACCGACTCCAGGAAGATCGAGCAAGATAAGTTGGCGCTTTTTAGCTAGAAGATCGATCAATTTTGGATCCCAATTATCTAGAGTTGCCCCTAGATGAACTAACATAACAAGTGGGGTCGTTTTTGGTTTTCCGAGTTTACGGTAAGCGATCCGCTCAGATGAGACATTGAGGTAGCTATTTTTAGTTGAAAGATAACCCATTATTTTTCTCCTTGTTGAAGATCAAGTACTGTTTTTCCACGTGAACGTCCATTAGCGACTTTATCTAGCGCAGCATTGACATCACTAAAGGCATAAACTGTATCTAACGACGGTTTGAGTTCAAGTTTGGTAAAGAGTTTTGCAACTTCTGCTAGTTGAGCGCCGTTTGCTTGAACAAAGATGAAGTTATAGGTCACACCATATTTTTTAGCCATTTTGTCAAACTTACGACCAGCAAAGCTAAAGAGCAATCGTTTTAGACCGGTAAAGCCCATCCGTTTAGCAAAGGCAGTATTAGGCATTCCTTTTAAAGAGACCAGTTGTCCACCTTTTTTCATGATCGTCATTTGTTTTTCAGTTTCCTGCCCCCCTAAAGTATCTAAGACATAATCGACATTAGCTACCGTTTGAGTGTAATCTTCATTCTTATAATCAATGAAGCGGTCGACACCTAAGGCTAAAACGCGTTCCTTATTTTCGACACTTCCGTTGGTGATGACTTTTAAGCCTTTAGCCTTAGCCAGCGGGATCGCCATCGCACCAACACCACCAGTTCCACCAGAAATAAAGATAGTGTTACCTTTTTTGACTTGCATCAACTCAAAGGCTTGCATGACAGTCAAAGCGGTCAAGGGAATAGCTGCTGCTTGAACATCACTTAAATATGGCGGAACTTTAGCGATCGCATTGGCATCGACAGCAACATATTCGGCAAAAGCACCGATACTATCGAGTGGTAGGCGGGAAAAGACACGCTCACCTACACTAAATTGTGTGACATTTGCCCCGACAGCTTCAATTTTACCCACGACTTCATTTCCGCCGATCACAGGTAATTTGTAGGGGACGATCAACTTCACTTCGCCCCGTGTGATCATATTATCTAATGGGTTTACCCCCGCAGCGCTGACTTTTAGCAAAACTTGATCTGCGGTGATCTGGGGTTTATCCACTGTTGTCATTTTAAGGGTAAGATCATTTTTGTTATATTGGGTCACGATAGCAGCTTTCATTATAGTTAAATTCCTTTCTTTTTATACTTGTATCTGATACAAGTATATGTTTGGGATAAAAAAACTGGCTTGAATTACAAGTCAGAATTAAGTATTACGACATTGGTGATAGAGATTAGCGATCACATCGGCTAAGGTCTTTTGTGAAAGTTCAGTCGCTAACTGTTTTTCAACGGCATCAAAGATCGGTGAAACAGCTTTTTCGATATTTTTTCCGACCAAACAGTGATCGTTTGGATTTTGATGGACTTGAAACAGTTTGATCTGATCGACTTCTTGGGTAGCATAATAGATCGCTAGCAAACTTATCTTATCTGGTGTTTTATTTAGCTGATATCCCAAGCGTCCCTGATGAGAACTGATCAGATCAGCTTTTTTGAGCAAGCTGATCACCTTGCGGATATAGCTGGCATTTGTCCCAACACTTAGCGCTAATTCTTGGGAAGAGAGCTCTTTATCACTCTCGCTGATCATCGCTAAGATATGCAGGGCAACTGAAAATTTAGTATCCATTAACGTCTTTCTCTCTTTTTAAGTTGTATCTGATGCAAGAACAAGTATACTGGGATGAGTAAAAAATAGCAACCCCCAAAAATATAAAAGTTTCAAGATCCGATCTTTATACTGTCCTAAAACCAAGTGTAGTGAATTTGTGAGCATCTTTTGTAACTTTAGTGGTGCGACTATTTTCTAGTATTTGCTTTTCGCTTAAAAATATTTGAGAGTAACTTGGTCGTTTGGAAGATTTGAACTAGCAAAGGGATGGAAACACTAATGATCTGCTAATTTGATATTAGTCATGATAACTGATGTGCTTTGTAAAACAAGAGTAGTTTTATTTGTTATTTGGTAACGTTTTAGGATAAAAAAAGAGTTAAATACGCAGAAGGTAGCACTTGAAGGACTATCAAATCGAACACTAGATCAGGGAGCTATTAGTTCAGTTGGGGGCGTTAAGTGGTCGCCTAGGTACGTAGTTTGCTTTGGAAGAACCGCGATCGAAAGAGTTTTTATTTCAAATAAGTACAGAATTATCTTTTTAATAAAAAAATGAGGTATATAGTTATAATGGACGTAAGCTTTGAGTTGAAAAAAAGCTATAAAAAACACATAATATATTTGTGAAAATTATTTATTTTATATTTTTAGATAATTTAAAAATGATTTATAAAATAAATAAAATTATTGTAAAAAACAACAAAAATTGTACATTTTGTTAATTCGTTAGTATGTGAACTCGTATTGAAAAGAAGTGATTTTTAATATGTTTTATAGGTTAGATTTTAAAGTTAAAGATGAATGAAATTATATATTTCACACGATTTATAAAGCTTGACTAAATAAGAGCAGGAAAGGAAAGCTATATTGTTCGATATTTATTCAGATTTTATATAGCACGGTACATAAATGATATATTTTATCAATTTTGGGATGCCTGATCATAAGTCAGGGATCGAACATGCTGAATTAAAACGGATCAAACTTTTTGAAAAATATCAAACGCCATGCCAATTAGTAGTACGCGACTGGAATCGGACGCTACATATGACAGCTAATGCTGCTGGTGTTGACGACGAGCATCTACTCAGTATGTTTGACTATTTTCAAGAAGCAAGCCATGTTTTACCTAAACGGGTGACAGTCAGTGACCTTGATCTAGGGTTAAAAAATTTAGTGATCACTGAAGAAAGTGACCGCTCACGTTATTTGGTCACACGTCCAAACAAAAAATTAGTAGCTCGGGTAAATTATGATAATTCGCAAGCTAAACAAGTTATTTCGACTGAATTGTTTGACGGCTACAACAATCTTTATCGGGTCGATCTTTATGATGCACGTGGCTTTTGTTCCTTACGTCAATGGTATACACCGGATAATAAGATCGGTAGTGAAGAGTGGTTGACTCCTACAGGAAAATCAGTTCTTAGAACTTTTTATAAATATGACCTCCAAAATAAACTAGTCAAAACAAGTTGGATCTTACGGGATAAGAACCATGAAGTTCATACTTTTGATAATTTAGATCAACTTTTTGAGTACTTTTTGAATCGGATCAATGAAAAAGGAAATAATGTTTTTGTGTTAGATCGTTCTTTACTAGCCGATGGAGCTTTGACACGTTTGAAACGACCAGCATATACGGTCATGCATTTACATAATTCACAAGCTGGTGATGCCCAAGATCCGATGAACTCGATCGTAAATAATAACTATGAGTACGCTTTGGCCAATCTTGACCGCTACTCGGCAGTCGTTTCAGCTACTAAACGGCAAACTGCTGATGTGATCAAGCGTTTTGACCCTAAATGCAAGATGTTTACGATCCCAGTTGGTATTGTTTCGGATGAAACGTTCAATGCCAAACCGGTTTTAGAAAAAGACAGGACTTTTGGTAAAGTGATCGCAGTGGCTCGGATCGCCCATGAAAAGCGGTTAGATGACCTAGTCAAAGCGATCGCTATAGTTAAACAAGAGATCCCCGAAGTGACACTTGATATCTATGGTTACGCTGATCCAAGTAATGATTATGGTGAAAAACGTAAAGTAATAGAGACGATAGCTAAAATGGGATTGGACGATAGTGTTAAATTAAAGGGCTACAAGTCAGAGCTGGCACCTGTATTAGATAAGGCCCAGATCTTTGGCTTGACCTCACGGATGGAAGGCTTCAATTTAGCGATCATGGAGGCGATCTCACATGGGGTCGTCGGAGTGACTTATGATGTTAATTACGGTCCAAACGATATCGTTATAAATGAGCAAAATGGGGCAGTTGTTTCCTATGGTGACTATCGTGCTTTAGCACAAGCAATGATCAAACTTTTCAAAGATCCAAAACTTATGCAACAAATGAGTACAGGTGCGTATACTTCAAGCAAACGTTATTCAAGTGAAAATGTTTGGCGAGCTTGGCAAGCGTTGTTTGATGACGCTAAACAGACTTTGAAAGGAGATGTTTTTAAATGATCTATTTAACGGGTGAAAATGTTTTCACTTTCAATTCTGGGACAGAATTTTCACAGTTTGAACGGTTGGATCTTTTTAAGCGCCAAGGGAAAACGGCGAAACTTTTATTGCGCAATTATAATCGTTTATTGGCTAAAGATATCGCCACGCATAAGCTCGATCCCACGACTGTGTTGAACATGTATGATTATTTTCAAGAGGCTGTTGGTTTACAGCGAAAGAAATGTCCACTGCGTTTACTCAAAAGTATGGCCTTAAAGGATCATCACATCGTAGGGATCGATAATAATACTTCAGAATTGCGCTATCAGGGCAATTTGATCGGAAAAATTGCAGTGATGCCAGAAACAGTCGGGCTAGTAGGAGACATCACTTATTTTGATCGAATGGGGCATACAATATTTAAGGAATATTGGGATTGGCGTGGCTTTCGTTCAATGGTCGAGACCTATCATCCTGATGGTTCGATCGCGACCCAACAATTTTTAAAACCGACTGGTGAGATCGCGCTTGAGATCACCCATATGTATCTTGATGGCAAGATCTTGCCTACGAGTTATAAATTGATCGCTTATCGAGGCAAAGATTATGTCTTTGACACCCAAGACCAGTTGTATACCTTCTTTTTAAATGAGATCAATGCGCTTGAACCAGGGGTGTTTATCTCTGATCGACGAACGCTTGATAATTGCGTTTTAAATGTTATTAATGCTAAGCAAAAATTAGCATATATCCACAGCGTACCCTTTGTGGATGACAAAAAACCGCAAAAAGGTATCTTGCCTGCCTATCGAACTGCGCTGACGGTGGGTAATTTTGATCAAGTGATCTTTCCGACTAAAGCAGAGGCTAATACTGTATTGCAGGTATTTGAGTCGAAACTAAATGTAGCGGTCGCCCCAGACAGTTGGGTCAAAGTAGCTACTAGTCCAAAAGTATTACCAAAACAAAAAGTACTGATCTATGTTGGCCGGATCGCTGAAGATAAAAATATCACTGATCTGTTGAAATGTTTTAAGGCGATGTATTTGCAAGATGCAACTTTGCGCTTTAAATTACAAGGGTATTTTTCAAATACGGACTATCAAACCAAACTCCAGCAGTTAGTCAGTGAGTTACATTTACAAGATGCAGTTGAATTTTTACCCTATCAAAACGAGCCAAAACTTTATCAAGATGCAACTTTATTCTTAAATGCCAGTCCAAGTGAAGGGTTTGGGATGAACATGTTAGAGAGTATGGCACATGGCGTTCCAATCGTTACTTATGCGATCGATTATACAGAAAATAATTTAGTCAAAAATGACATAAATGGCTACAACGTCAAAAATAAAACACCTAAGCTGCTAGCTAAAAAAGCACTTGAGCTCTTAGGTGATAGTGAAAATTATCATAAATTGTCAAAAGGAGCACTCAAAACAGCTACTAAGTATGATGCTAAAGCTTTTAGTGCAGCTTGGGATCTAGTAGTGAGCGAGTGAACTATGGGGGGCAAAAAATTTGCAGAAGGATAGAAAGTTATTTAGTGAAGGAAAATTAAAAAAACGCTATAAGATGTATAAAGCTGGCAAGAGCTGGGTCGCAGCTCCACTTGTATTCTTTTCTTTAGGAGCATTTAGCCTGGGAGTTACACCAGTTAAAGCTGATCAAGCGCAGAATGAACCGCAAAAAGCCGTTGATGAGTCGATCTATACGATAAGTGAGCCAGCTAAAGGGCAAGAGGTCGTATTACAAGCAGCGAATAGTGCTAATAGATCAGCTAGTTCGCAAAGTTTAGATAAAAATACTACAAGCCAGGCACCGACCTCAGAGGTATCTGCTGTATCGAGCCAAGCAAGTGCAAATGAGACGGCAGTAACACAAACAAGTCAAGCTAGGTCAAGTGCAAATGAGACTGCAGTAGCACAAACAAGGCAAGCTAAGTCAAGTGCAACACCAGAAGTAAAGTCACTTGCACCAAGTTCAGCTGACCCTGATTCTTTAGCAAAAGAGCTCAAAGTGGCTACACCTGTGTCACAAGCAGAGTCTGCAAGCAAGCCACTTGCCCAAACGTCAGAACAAAGTGAAGTTTTAGATGAAAAGTCAGCTACGACAGCTCAAGTATTGCCTAAAAAAGCAAGTGTAGTAACTAAAACAAGTGCTGCGACAACTGAAGACAATAATACTTCACTAGCAGGGACCGATGTTGAAAAAAATCGAGCCCAAAAGCTTCAAACACTCGAACTATCAGCTATTTCGACCACCCCAGTAACGATGGCCAGTGTAACTGAGTCTAAAGCTCAAACAGAGGGATCAGCCACTGCTGATCCCGAGCTTAAAGCTACCGCAGTTGCAGATGGTAGTACGGCTAATGTCACAACTGCAAATGAGTTTTATGATGCTTTGAATAATGGCACTATTAAGACGATCAATATTTTAGATGATATTGATTATGGAGCTAAATACAGTGGAGGCCGACACAATGAAACGGTCAAGAATGCTCGTGACTTGACGATCAATGGTAATGGACACCAGATCGATTTTGGGACGGTCAATATTGGCTTTAAGGCTGCAAACGATCAGTCGATGGCATTAGTTATGAATGATCTAACGTTATATGCAGTTTGGGGTTTCGGAGCTCTTTCGATCAATCCGACTTTTGTTGGTGGGCCGAGTTCTTTAGCAAAAGGTGTTACGCAGACGATCAAGTATAATAATGTTCATTATTATGGTTCACAAACGGTGATGACTAAGACCGCAACGGTTATTTTAGCTGGCGATAGTACTTTTAACTCTAGTTCGAGCTATACTTCAAAATTCAGAAAAGATGTTAAGACTGAAACGGGTCAACAAAACTTTGAATTATCGGCTTTAGAGATCGAACCAAATGCCAAGATCAAGATGACAACAGACCGCGGGGGAAATGTGTATATCAATGATAATGGTACGCCTCACTTTACAGTTGGCAAAAATGCAACTGTAGATATTGTTCAAACGAATACAGGCTCTAATACCAGAGCTGAGAAATCTTCAGCTTTGATCTATACTCAAGGTGCAGTCGAACTTGATGAAGGTGCAACTGTAAATGTCGATATTCAAAATGCTGATAATGCACGTGATAATACTGGTAGTATCATCTATATCAGTAATGGTTCTTTGACGCTCAATAAAAATTCGATGATGACAGTCGGTAAAAATTCAAGTGGTGATCTGAAAACTTTACCGATCGTATATCTATATGGTAACTCCAGTAAGGTCACGGTCAAGAAAGGTGCTAAATTAGGGATCTGTAATACAGCTGGCTTAAAAGCTAGCTCAGATATCTATATGGATAATGGTGGGACGATCCGCATCAATGGTCTAGGTGCTACTTTAGATATTTCCAATAAAGGTGATATGAATTATGGCAACATCTATATCGGTGGTGCGGGGCAGATCTTTGTCAATGATGGTGGTACTTTAGATGTAAGAAATCAAACGACAACGGCCAATACTTTGATCAATACAAAAGGGAGTGCGACGTTATCTTTTGGTAAAGATTCTAATGTCGATCTTGAAGGTACGGGTACAGGTAAAACGACACTGATAACGGCTAGTTCAGGTTCAAAGATCAGTATCTATCGCCCAGAAAATGTGATTTTTGATAACACACATGCAGGAGCAGATTCGAAGCTATTCAATTTTGCTGGTGATCTCAATGCCCAATTTGTAGAGATCGGGACGATACCGCAATATTCACAACTAGGACCTTTTAAAGTAGCAACTTACCAACTGGATAAAAATGGTACATCGAGTTTGGCCAAAGCAAATGTTATTGGCTTAAACGATGCTGCGACACAAGCTGGTAAAGAACTTGCTGATAGGCTCGGGACAAGTAATTACTTACAATACACTACTCGAGATATGCAAAATTACATTACGCTCGATCAAGCTCAGCAATTGACGGCAAAGCAAACGACGCTTACGGGAAAGACGATGCCGGATGCTTATGTGACTTTGAAATATTATGCTAATGGTAAATTAGTTGACTTACCAGGGCTTAGCTATACGCTGACAGCACCGACCGAAGCGACTCCAGATTATGTCACAAAAGCCGATAGTACTGGTAAATGGACAGTTACCTTACCAATGCCATTAGATGCCGGTCAGATCTTAGTAGCTGGTTCGACGAATAATTTCACTCCAGCCTATACTACAGCGTTTGTAAATGATACTAAAGCGGACATCTCTGGTCTAGCTTCAGATGCAGCTGCTATCGCTTCCATTGCCTCAAGTACAGCGAGCCAAGCTGGGATAATGGCTGCAGACGTCAGCCAATTAGCTAGTCAAAGAGCTGAGGTCCAAGATCTAGCGGATGCTATTTATACAGAAGTAAATTCTTATAGTCAGTCAGCTGGGGTCGATCTAAAGGCCGGTTCTAACGCAGCTAGTGCAGCTTTAGAGGCATTGAATAGTTCGATGGCGGCCAGTGATGCTAGTGCAACTAATGATACCGTCACAGAAACTGCGCAAAATAGTGCGCAAGCGTCATATGCTAGTGTGGCTAGCCAAAGTGCCTCGCTAGCGGCTAACACTGCAACTGCAGCACATGCAGTTGCAACAAAGGTCACGAACCAGTTAGCAACTTTGAGCTCACAGGCACAAGCGATCGTAACTCAGGCTGAAAGATCACAACAAAATACGTTAAGTAGTTTGAGTGCTCAAATTTCAAGTGCAGCTGATTTTGCCACTAAAGCAGCAACTTCTTACGCTACGATCAAAGATACGATCCAAAATGATGTTGTAAAAATAAATAGTGCTGCAAAATACTTGGAAACTGTAGCAGGTGATGATCCTGTGATCACTAGTGGGGCAAGTAAAGCAACTGAATATGCGAGCTATGCTACTACAATAACCAATAGTTTAGCAAGTTTAGACAGTTTAGCATCAATAGCAGTACCAAAGGATCAACTTTCAGAGGCTGCGATGCTAGCTTCAGAAAATGCAACTGCTTTAAAGGAAGCTCTTAGTTACTACGCTAAGGGAGATGATCTTGCAGCTGAAAAGAGTTTAGCGACTGCTTCAGATACAAAGATAAATATTAAATTTAATATTTTGGAAAGTAATGTCAATGAGATCACAAAGACAACTGAAGATATCGACAAAACACTGGACCAAGCGACAAACTTAAAAACGACAGCTAAAAAAGTAGCAACAGATGCTTACTTTGATACAACAAAAGTTTTGGCTACCGTAAATAAACTAAAAGTAGCTTCTTATGCTGCAATGACAAGTGAGGCAGATAACTCAGTAGCTACTAGTGCTACTTCTCTAGCAAATGTAGTGACTAAGATCGCTTCATTAGCAAAACAATATCCAAATGATCCTACGATCCTAACCGCAACGAGCGCTGCCAATACTGCGACGACTTTAGTAGATGAAGCCAAAGCCGAAGCAACAACAGCACGGGATGAAGCAACGCGTGCTACTGAGAATAGTACAAAAGCGGTCGTATTAGTAGATGATATCGAAAAAAATTATCCAACTGATCTAGATGATCAAGCTAGTTATTTAGCGTCTAATGCTCCGCAAGTGACAAATTTAGCTCAAAATGCACTTGTTACAGCGACTACAGCAGCAAGTTCAGCTAGTCAAGCTGCTAAAAAGGCAAAACAAGCTTTAGATGCAGTGAACTTACAGCTTGAGACTGCAACTGCTGCTTTGGTACAAAATAAAGCCAGTGACGCCTTTTTGAGCCAAAGTCAAGCAAGCCAAAGTACGACTAGCGTAACAACAGCTGTTAAAGAAGCTAGTTCTAGTGCAACAGCAGCTAGTTCTAGTGCCAAAATGGCAAGTGATGATGATCGTCAAGTACAAGTACTGGCTACAAAGATCCAACAACTTGCAACTGATAATGTTTCAAATGCTACAGTCGTAAGTGCAAGTAAAACAGCAAGTAGTGCAGCTGATGTTGCATCACATGCAACTAGTGTAGCCAGTTCAACAGCTGAGATAGCCAGTCTAGCTGGGTCAAAAGCCCAAACAGAGCAAAGTGTAGCTGATGCGGCTAGGACTCAAGCTAGTTTAGCCAATGAGACAGCGTCAAGTGCTGCCAGTGCGGCTAAAGAATTAGTTGGGAAGGGTGATCAAGCACAGCTAGATTCGTTAGCCAGTGTAGCAAGTAGTGCAGCCAGTGTGGCAAGTCAAGCAGCTTCAACGGCCAGTGCAGCTACTACTATGGCAAATAGTCAAAAAGAACTTGCTTCAAGTGCGGCTAGTGTAGCTGCTGAGATGGCAGCTAAAGTCAAACAAGCTTTAAATGATATAGAAATCGCAAATAAAGAAGCTCAAGTTGCGATCGACCAGGCACAAGCAGATAGCTATGCTAGTTTAGCTACAGATCAAGCAAATACAGCAGATCTATCTAAAATAGACGCCGATGATCATGCAAGTCAAGCTAAAAAAGAAGCAGATCAAGCTAAAGCTTATGCCGATAATGCAAGTCAAAGTGCAGATCAAGCAGGACAATTCTCTTCAGAGGCAACAAGTACAGCCCAAGATGTTGAAAATAGAGCTAGTGGCTATCCAAATAATTCAGGTGCTTCTAGTGCTGTCAAAGATGCATTAACAGCGGCGCAAAATGCAAGTCAAGCAGCAAGTTTATCTTCAAAGGCTTCTAAACGAGCTTCTGATGCTGCAAGTATGGCTAGTGAAAATTATCAAACAGCAAGTAGCGCAGATGTGATCGCAAGTAGTGCCGCTAGTGTGGCTAATAGTGCAGCAACTGCAGCTAAGAGTTATGCAAGTTTAGGCGATAAAATAAGTGCTTCGAGTGCCGCCTCAGTGGCCAGTGTGGCTGCGTCTGTAGCTAAAAGTGCAGCAAGTGATGGTAGTTTAGCATTATCGTTAGCGATCAAAAATGATGCGATCGCAAGTAGCGCTGCCTCAGAGGCAAGTAATTATGATAGTTTAGCCAGTCAAAGTCTAACTAAGGTAGATCAAGCGGCGAGTGCAGCTGATTTATATATGGATGCTGAGGATCGAGCAAGTGAAGCAAGTTCATTTGCAACAAAAGCAAATGAGTCCAAGGCTAATACAGGTGATGACCTTCAACAAGCAAATACTGCAACAAGTGATGCGACTCAAGCAAAAAGTGCTGCAAGTAAGAGTGCAAGTAATGCCTCAACAATTGCGACTGAAACTAAAGATATTTTCACTCAAGTAGCTACGATGGCAAGTGAACATCCAACAAATCAAGGCGTAGCAAGTGCCGCTCAAATAGCTTCAAGTGCAGCTTCAACAGCCAGTGAAGCATCTACAAAAGCAAGCAGTGCCGCAACAGAAGCCAGTCAAGCAGCCAGTGAAGCCTCCGCTAGTGCAAAAGAAGCAGCGACTGCAGATCAAGTTGCCTCAACGGCAGCGCAAGAGGCAAATACAGCAGCCAGTGAAGCAGCAAGTTATGCTAAAGCAGGAGACTTAGAACACGCTTCAAGTGCTGCAGCAGTAGCAAGCCAGGCAGCTAGTCAAGCAAGCCAAGCAGAAGCAAAAGCCAGTCAGGCAGCCTCCGCAGCTAGCGAAGCTAGAACCAAGGCAAGCG
>NZ_BCVJ01000023.1 GCF_001591685.1 Ligilactobacillus murinus DSM 20452 = NBRC 14221
CCGGCTAGGCGTCATTAAAATGATAGTCCCCATAAATGATGCCGCGCAATGCATTGACGTTGAGATCTTTGGTGAGGGGCCACCATTTTGGCATCATTATGGTAACTGGTTCAAATTCCCAGGCTTTGACATGTTGCATGACATTGACGCGGAGTGAAACAAAAAATGAATTTGGGACCGTCTGTTGTTTTTGAGCGATACTATCTAACGTGGGTGGAACTGGTCGTTTAAGCTTTCGCCATTTTTTATCTACGTGATACTCAAGGATAGCTGAAGCGTAGGTAAGTGATTCGGCTAGATCCATTTTCTCAGTTCGGATGACTAGTTCTTGAATATCTAAAACGAAAAAATCATAGCCTTCTTTGTCATTAGCGACTGCAAAAGCTGGAAAATGGAGCACGACTTTAGGTTTTAGTGCCATATATATCCCCCATTTATTTTATATTTAAGTAAATAGATTTATTTTGGACTTCACTATAGCACTTTTAGTAAGTAAAAGGGGGATGATTAGTAATTTGTTATAATTTCTAGACTTTAGCTACAATATTATGATCAAAGTGAACCAAAAAATTAAATCGTCAGTAAAAAATACTTTCAAATTTATATGATAGGAGTCGTATACATTTTATGGTCATCTAAACAATTGAAGAATTTATTTAGGGGTCAATGTGTTAAATGCAGTGGTTATAGAGAAGTTCCTATGGATGAAAGCGGAAAGGCAAAATGATATCAAATATTTTCAAAGTTCTAAAAAAGCACCTGCATCAGTGAGTATCATACCCACAGATACAGGTGCTTTAAATTATTCTATCTCTTCCATAGCCAAAACATCTTCACTAACTTCAACCCCGCTAAAGCCACATAGTCTAAATGACAAGGTGAAAGGTTCAAATTTAGTTCGATATTTGTCTAACTGCCATTGTCCGCATGAGTAACTGCCCAGTGCATTTTGTTTATAGTCAACATTTAAAACGATATAGTCACGTTTTTTCAGCTCAATTGTATGTTTAGCATTGTCTAGATCTGTGTCTTCATAATGCGAAACACTAAAATTAAAAGTAGTTGGATCACTGAAGAAGAGACCTTCTCGGCGATCATCAGTCAAGGAGAGCCAATAGGTATCCATATGATTTCCATTAGCTTGTGGAACGACATAATTAGTGAAGAGTTCATCGACTTTAGCGTGGTAAAGTCCCATTAATCCTGCTTCTTTTGAGTCGCTGTAGTTTTCGTTTGGTCCACGTCCAAAATAATTTACAGCCTCTAGTTCATTATTTAATCGCAGTTTTACTCCTAAGCGTGGTAACATCTCTGGGGCAAGAGCTGTTTTTCCACCTGGAAGACCTTTAAGACTGAACATAATATCGCCTGATGGATAGATTAGATAGCGATAGTGACATTTATAATGCCAAGCACTATTAGTGGTGGAATTAAGTGTTTTGACATCAACTTGGAGGCAATTATCTGTTAACTGCCAGTCAAAGTTTCTAACGATCTCATGTTCTAAGTGTAAGAAATATTTTCCCTTTAACTCATCAATTATTTCCATATCATTACTGATCGGAGCCCGCCAAAGTGTGAATTGTGGCCCTTGTTTGAGCAAAACTTTGCCATTGCGTTTTAAATTATGCAATGATCCCAATACAGTATCAAAATGACATGAGAAATCCGCTCCTGTGATAATTAACCGTGTTGACTCTTCCACTACGGTCAGCTTTCCGGTTGGCATAACTTTGAGTGCAGCCTCCTCGAGTGGCAATTTAAATTGGGCTGTAGCTAACTCATGGCCGGCCGGTGCAAATAAAGTATCTTGTTTTAAACGATAGGAAATGTTCAAGTAATACGGTGTATTTGGTTTAGCAGTGATCTTAGTCAGGTCGTAGTTTAAATCTAGCACTGCAGTCTTTCGCGCGGGAACTGCTGGTAATTCTTGTGCCCCACTGGCAATTACTTTTCCGCATGCAGTGATGCTGTAATGCAGATCAAATTGAGCGAGGCTTGCAAAATCATAGCGACTTAGTACTTCGAGTTTTCCTGTTTTAAGATCTAAAGCGGACGTGTGGATCGGCTCAATTACTTTCTTATATTCATATAACCCGGGTGAAGGTGTTCGATCTGGCATCAACATTCCGTCGATACAAAAATCACGGTTAGATGGGTCATCTCCAAAATCACCACCATAACGATAGTAAGTTTGGCCATCTGGAGCTGTGGTTTGGATCCCGTGATCGAACCATTCCCAGATAAAGCCTCCTTGAAGTTTATCATGGGCATAGAAAAGATCTTGGTAATCTTTGAGATTTCCTGGGCCGTTTCCCATCGCGTGAGCATATTCACATAGGATGTGAGGCTTAGTTGAGTTTTTTATAATATCTTGCATCAGTGGTTGTTTAGTTGGGTGCTCGAGCCAAGTATACATGGTGGAGTAAACATCGGTGACCTCAGCTTCAAAATCTCCCTCGTAGTGGACCAAACGAGTGGGGTCGACTTCTTTAGCCAATAGGGCCATTTTTTTGAAGTTATGTCCAAAGCCTGACTCGTTACCAAGTGACCAAAATAGGATCGAAGGATGATTTTTGTCCCGCATGATCATACGCAATAGGCGAGAGGTGTATGCTAATTCCCAGCCAGGATCATCACTGATCCAATTATAGTTATCAGTTAGTTCGAAGCCGTGACACTCAACATCAGCTTCGGCGATCACATACATTCCGTATTCATCACATAGATCATAAAAGGCACGTTGAGTAGGATAGTGACTAGTCCGGATCGCATTGATATTAAATTGCTTCATCAAAATAATATCTTGGCGGATCTCTTCTTTAGTGACTGTACGACCATTTTTAGGGTTATAGTCATGACGATTGATACCCTTAAGCTTGATCGCTACACCATTGACCAAAAATGTCTCCCCGACTACTGCGATCGTTCTAAAGCCAACTTTTTGTGGAATAACTTCGATCAACTTGCCATCTTCGTAAACGCTAATGAATAATTGATAGAGATTTGGAAGTTCGGCACTCCAAGGATCAATATCTAAGTGGGGCTGCTCAAAAGTAACATCTGCGTTATCAGAGAGGACTGTTTGATCTAGGATGATTTGTTGATCTTTATCTAATAATTCAAAGCGGATTTCCCGGGAAATAGCTTGTTCAAACTTAGTCTTGATTGCAAGATGACCATCAGCTTCAGCAGTGATAGTTAGGTCGCTAAGTCCAGTTGGTGGCACACCAATGAGTTCAACATCACGGAAGATACCACTGAGCCACCACATGTCTTGATCTTCAAGATAGGTACCGTCTGACCACTGATAGACCCGAACAGTTAGATCATTTTGGTGCTCAAATTCGACGAATTCTGTAATGTCAAATTCGGCTTCATTGCGTGCGCCTTTACTATATCCGACCTCTTTTCCATTGACCCAAACATGGTAAGCAGAATCGACTCCATTAAAGCGTAAAATGATCCGTTGTGCTTCAAAATTTGGCGTGACATTAAATGTTCTTTTATAGATACCTGTTGGATTTTTAGTTGGAACATACGGTGGATCGATCGGAAAATTATACCAGAGGTCGGAATAATGCATTTTCCCAAATCCTTGAGTTTGCCAGTTTCCGGGAACTGTGATCGTTTTCCAATCACTAGTATCAAAATTAGGTGAGAAAAAATTCTCAGGACTATACTCAGGTGCCTCTAAGAAACAAAATTTCCAGTTGCCATTTAAGCATTGGTAGGCATGAGTGTATTTATTTTCATTTAAGCTAGCTGCTTGTCTAGTTGGATAAGAGTTAAAACTAGCTCGAGGGGCTAGACGATCGATGTGGTCTAATTGATGATTTTCCCAAACTTTCATTTTTTATTCTCCTTTGCTTGTTTTTTCTCATAACGATGCCAGCAGATCAGTGCAAAGCCCATAAAGATGATCAAGCCTAATAAGTTATAGAGCAAGATCCCGATCGGACTAGCTTGATCTTTAGGAAGTGTTCCTTGTAATTCTTGCATGATCAGTCTTGGTTCCGGAACGGTAGACATGAAGAAAACAAACAAGAATAAGATCAAGAGTGCTACGCCAGCAAAGATGCCAAATGAGCGACTTCCGAAGCGGAAACTTCGTGGCAAGTTATCTTTTTTTAATCGGAGTCCGATATAGGCCAAGAGTAAGAATAAAACTGGCAAGAGTGAAGTTGAAGCCGTCATGTTGATCAACGTCTCCAAGAAACTATCCATATTGCCGATCCCTAAGGCAGGAATGATCAACAGGATCGTTACGATCACTCCTTGGACGATCAAGGCGTTGGTCGGATTGCCTTCGTCATTAGTTTTAACGAGCCATTTTCCAAAGACACCAGCTGGGATCTCAGAGAAAAAGACTTTAACTGGGGCAGCCGTCCAAAGTGCTAATGAGCCAAGATTACCGATAAAGAGGATCAGACCCACTAGCCGGACGGTTACCTCGGCGGGAATATTAAAGTTACTACCTAGAATTTTGAAAATATCAAAAATTCCGTTGGCAAAGTTACCATTGAGTGTGCTTTGAGGAACTACCAGGCCAACTGCGATCGCGCCTAGAATATACATGATACCAACGATGATAGTTGCGCCGATCATCGTTTTAACAAAAGTTTTATTACCGCCTTTGACATCTTTAATATAAACCCCGATACTTTCTCCACCACCGACAGCTTGTAAGATCCATGCCATCGTCATAAAAAATGTCCAATTAAAATGTGGGGTAATTGTCTTAAAGTTGAATTCTTGGGCGGGAGCTTTTCCCAAACCAAAAACAACGATAAAGGCTAAGACGATGAAGATTAGTCCCATGAACAAACGGGCGCTACCGGCAAAGTTAGTTACTTTAGCGATCCAAGTCACACCTTTGATACAGACATAGGTCATCAACCAAAAGACGATGATCGAGATAAAGGAAATGATCTTAGTGCTACTTTCACCTTGGAAGACGTTGCCACCAAAAACTGCATATGAGCCGTAAATCAAAGTATTGGGAAGTAACGAACAGAAGAAAAATAAATTAACGAAAAAGTATGACCAAGCTCCTAAAAAAGCCCATTTATCGCCTAATACTGATTGTAACCAGCTATGAACCCCGGACTCTTTTTCTGAGTTAGCTGAGGCAAATTCAGCGATCATCAAGATGAAGGGTAGAAAGTAAAAGACTGTACCAAAAAGATACCCTGGGATCGTAGCTAGGCCGATCTGGATACTATTATTGACGATACTTGGAAAAGCAAAGACCGCTGAAAAAGTCATCAGCATCAGGGACAGTGGGCCTAAGCGTTGTCGTGTGTCCTTATCCATGTTAAGAACCTCCTTTTTATTGATTGGCATATCTTGATTTTAAAGCGTTTACATGATATATAAAATAAAGGATGTTTCCCAAAATTTGTCTTTTTGTTGACTAGAGGTGAATGGTGATGCAAATAAATGATGTTAGTATTTTAACGCAAAGAAAGCAGCCAGAGTCTGATTTTTCGCTTTGTGAAGTGGGGTATGAGAAATGTCGTCCGACAAAGAAAATTGAATTTATTCCGATCGATTATTGGGTGTTGCACTATGTTACTGCTGGGCAAGGCTACTTTGGAACGCCGTCTTTTCCAACGACTAAGCTAACGGCAGGAGATTTTTTCATAATTCCGGCTAATTGTCGTAATCGATATTATCCTGATCCCAAAGATCCCTGGAGTTATCGGTGGATCGGTTTTTCTGGAAAAGCTGCATCTAAATATTTAGCGCAAGTTGGATTAAATAAAGAAAATTGTGTTATTCGAAATGCTTTTGACAGTAAGATCGAGCATCAATTCTATCAAGTGTATTGTGATTTTCGTGATCAAAACACATTTGCCTTATTAAGTGGTGCCTTCAGTATTTTCAATAGTCTAGCACATTTACACCAAGAAAAGGTCGCAGCTTCGCAACCAGAATGGTTATTTAACGAAATCATTGCCTATATCAATACACATTTAAATGAACGGATAACAGTTGATGAACTAGCTCTGAAATATAATATTGATCGTACATATATTTATAAGCTATTCAAGCGTTACCATAAGTTAAGTCCAAGTACGTATATTCAACAAATAAAGCTACAGCAAGCGTGTTCGCTTTTACGTAAGAGTTCGCTGAGTATCACGGAGATAAGTTATGAATTAGGCTTTGCAAGTTCAGCATACTTCTCAAAGTTTTTCTATAAATGGATGCAGTGTACCCCAACAGATTATCGAAGCAGATTTATTTTTGAAAGATAGTTTTGCCTTAAAAAATCAAGCATTTTTGTGGTGTTAAAATTATACAATGATAACTATTGGATGATAAAATATAGATATAAAACAATAATTTTTTAGGTATTATATTTGCTCTAGGAGGTGCTTAGATGCATGATTGGAAGGAAATTTTGCTAGCCTTTGCGGTGACGATTGGTTTAGGTTTGCTTATCGGAATGTTCCTGTTGATCAATTCAACTAAAAGAGTTGATAAGACTCAACAAGCGATTCGCCAAGAAAAAGTTACGCAAGCCCAATCAGAGCGAAGTAGTGGATCTAGGGCAGGGGCTTCAAGTACTACAGTAGAAGTGCCGGAATATGATACAGATGAAAGTGCTGTAGCTAGTAGTGATATGTCAGATCAAATTGAAAATCATGATATGGGAGATTTTTATGAAGATCCTTATTGGAATGAGACGACCCAAGAAAATAGTGATGAATACTATAAATATATGGTAGCTGAAGAATTTTATACTGATAACAAGGGGATAATTTGGGATATAGTCTATTTTAGACGACCGGGCACAGAAGCTTGGGGTCAGGCGACTTTAGCTCCACATCAGGATAATATAGAAGTTATGGAAAAGATACAGCGAAGTGCAGAATATCGGGAACATGGTTATATTAGTCGGCCACAAATGTTAAAACAATACTTAGATAGTAAGAATTGGGATGAGGAATAGGAGAATGTATAAGGAGGTGCCTTAATGAATGGATGGAAAGAAGTATTAAGTATTTTTGCGGTGACGATCAGTGTTGGATTGCTCATTGGGATGCTACTTTTGATCAATTCAACTAAAAAGATCGACAAGAGCCAACAAGAGATCCGCCAAGAAAAAGTTACGCAAGCCCAATCGGAACGAAGTAGTGAATCTAGATTAAAAGCATCAAGTACCACAGTAGAAGTGCCAGAAGCTGAGACGACTTATGATACGACCGAAGAAGTAGCGCCAGCCGTAGAAAATACAGGTGAATATGAGATCGTTGGTGATCCAATTGATTATACCGATGCACCAGGACCACAAGCGCCTGAGTGGTATCACGAATGTAATGCTAAGAAACATCGGACTCAGTATATCGATCGTGTTCAAACAGATAAATCAACAGCGGAAAGGCGAGTCACTTGTGGTTCATTTATCTGCCATACTGATCACTTTTACCAAGATTTTGAGAATTTAGGATATATTTCTCCAGAACGAGAAGCTTATCTTTCTTCATTGCAAGAATCTTATCGGCAAAGCAGTAGCGATTAAGGTTGCCCCATTTTTGAGAGGCAATTGAACAGTCTACGTTACCCATATAACATATGTATAATTAAATAAGTTCTACAGAAAATCTTGTTTTTCTGTAGAACTTATATTTTTATCTCAATGAGCGCCGATAACCAGCGGCTTGCGCTTCGGCTTCAGTGCTGAAATAGACTGCATTTTCTGAGTTCATCCGGTAGCCTCGTTGCCCGGGAACATGATAGATCATGCTTCGAGAATTACCGACGATCGTTCCTTGTGCATTCGCATCAGCAGTGTTCATATCGCCATTGTTAACAGGTGCATTTCCAGCTTGGCTATTGTTGGTATTGTCGTTAGCTTGGGCTTGTTCAGCTTGAGCCTGAGCAGCGGCACTTTCACTAGCTCGACTTGCCTCTTCTTGCGCGATACGTTCACTTTCAGCTTCCTCACTCTCGGATTCGGCAATACTTTCTGACTCTTCACGCTCGCTTTCAGCTTCTTCGCTAGCAGCCTTTTCACTTTCTTCTTTAGCAATGCTTTCTGAACGTGCTTCAGCTTCTGAACTATCCTCGCTACTACTAGAGCAAGCTGTCAGAAATGAAAATGATAGAAAAATAATTGCGATAACACTCAACAAAGAGTGCTTTTTAAACATTTTCTCCATAATGACATACCCCTTAGATTTATTTTTAAATATAATTTAATTTTACTAAAATGGTAGGGGTTTCACAAAAGGAGATTGCTGTATAAAACCGCTAATTTAGTGTGATCGTACTAAAAAAGAGCACGCTAGAAAAACGCGCTCTCATCGGCTATCTGTAGGCTTTACGGTAACCAGCTGCTTGGGCTTCAGCTTCGGTATTGAAATAGACCGCATTGGATGAATTCATCCGGTAGCCTCGTTGGCCAGGGACGTGATAGATCATGCTATTGGCATTGCCCACGATCACGCCTTGTGCATTGGCATCAGCGGTATTCATGTCACCGTTATTGACGGGATGACCGCCTCCATTTGAGGCAGCAGGCTCTACAGTAGAGTTTTGATCAGTTGCAGTTTGTGCAGCAGCGACGCTTTCTTCATAGGCGCGACTTTCTGACTCAGCTTGGGCCCGACTTTCACTTTCGGCTCGAGCTAAACTTTCACTTGCTTGGCGCTCGGACTCCAAATCAGCAGCTGATCCATCATCTGAGCTCTCAGCTCCACTTTCTTCATCTGCAAAAATGTCATCATCATCTTTGTCAGCGTCTGTTGACTCATCAGCTGGATCTGAGTCGGCAACTAAACTAGAGTCGGTATCTGAAGCGACGTTGCTAGTATTGTTGTAAGATATAGAAACTCCAAGTAATATTAGGGAGAATACAGCCATGACGAGACAGTTGTTAAAAATTTGTTCCTGGGGATTAACTTTTTTAAAGTAAATACATCCAGCAATAAATATCATTAAAATGAGTGCGAAAAAAATAATCACTTCAAAAACTCCTTTAAATAAAACAATAAAGATTAATTTTACTCTTAATTGTATGCAACATGCAATTTTAGAAGGGCTAGTAACTTAACTTGAAAAATGCTATCCTATATATGCAAGCGTTATCATTGGGAGTTCAAGAAATGGAGGGATTTTATGAGTAAATTAGATGGTTTTAAAGATGAAGTTGTTGGTAAGATCAAAGAAACAGAAGGTAAACTTACGGATGATAAAGTTCGTGAAGCTCAGGGTAAAGGCCAAGGTTTAGTCGGAAAAGCTAAATTAAAAGCCGAAGAGTTAAAAGATGATGTCAAAGCTGGTGTTGACGAACTCAAAGAAAAATTTGATAAGTAGTATAAAGAGGTCCCACTATGATACAGAAAATCATAGTAGGACCTCTTTTTATTGTTGAATAGCTATAAAAGAGATCTATCTCAATTCATGGTAGAGTTCGATAAAGTTTTCAAAGCGCGGTAAGGTCAAGGATAAGTAGCCATAATCACGAGTATCGACAAGTCCTTTTTGTTTTAGGCGTTCACGATAAACAGACATCAAGGAAGATGAAAAGCCTAGTGCCTCACGAATATCTTTGATACGAGATCTACCACTTTTGGCGATCGTAGCTAGAACATCTTGATCTTTGCTAGATAGCTCTTGCCAAATCTTTTGATAGACCAATTCCTGAAGATATTGATCAAATTCGGGTAAGAGTTGTTCGATAGTTTGCGGTTTTTGTTGATACCAGAGATAACCTAAAACTTGGTAGGCAAAAGGATAGCCTCTTGTTGTTAATGCCATTTTTCGTGCTACCTTACTTGGAACGTGTAAGATGTTTTGATATGATGCTGTGATGGCATTTAGATTTAGTGGCGCTAAATTTATCTTTGGGGCTCGATATAGAAATGTTAGTGCCCGGTCATCTTGGATCTCACTGATATTTTCAAATAGCCCAGTCATTAGTAAAAATAATGGTAGATCCTGTCGAATGAAGATCTGAAAAGAACTAGCAAAAACTTTGATATGATCATTTGCAGTTACTTCATCGATCGTAACTAGTAGGCGTTTGTTGTGTTCGCGTAGCTTCTTTAACATCAATTCTAGGACTGTTTCGATATCTGTCACGGGTGGTGTGTTTTCGAAGGCAACACCCAGACCAAAGGCAGAAAAATCAAATCTAGCTTTGATAAAAAGGGTGTGCAATTCGTCGATCGCATAGAGTTTTGCGGCTAAACTTGTGAGTAGATCGCGAGTGGGATTTAATTCCACTACGATCCAGTCCGATTTTTGACGTAATTCATGGCTGATCGTCGAAAGCATGACCGTTTTTCCACTACCTCTAACGCCAGTAAGCATGTAGAGTTGTGATGAGGGTTCGCTGGCAGTGAAATCTTCAATGATCATGCCAGTTTGAGCTAAACGTGAAATATATTGATTTGGCTTTTTTCCAAAACTAAGAGTAAATGGATTCAATTATCTCGCCTTCTTTCCGTATATAACTTTATATAACTTTTTAATTATTATATAACTTTATATAACTTTTGCCAATTTATCTTCACTATCATCAGCGACTTGTCTTGGGACATAGGGAAGAGAATTCCTTTGCAGTTAGCACTGAAATTTTGGACAAATGCTGGATCAAAACAGTTAGCAATATGCAGAAAGCTTGTCAGATCAGGTAAGATAGTTAAAAATAAGGCAAGCTCATTTTCATAAATCAACTGTTGTGTGAGTCGGTCGAATACTCTAGATAGATCAGTGATAAAAGTCTTTAGATAAATAAGGCGAAATTTCTTGAAGCCAAGCCAATGCGATATCTAAATAGAATATTTCAAAGTAGATGAGAAACTCATTTGGTGGACAAGTTTGTCTACACTCAGAAAGAACAGCGTTAACTGCTTTGCTCTTCCAACTGACAGAGAATTGATTGAAGATATTAGTAAGCTTTTCCTGATATTTTGCGCAATAAGTTTGATTAGTTCTTTTTGATCAAGTTCACGTAATTTTTTACGTAACTGAGATGTGGTCAAGGGGAGCATATTTGATTTTTCCTTTATTGTTACCGCTATTTACCATTTTTTCATATGAAATATTGTAGATTTAGCCTAATATTTACTTGTCAAATAAAAAATCTCCACAGCAGTAATGAGATCATTGCTACTGTGGAGATCTGTAGAGATTCATACTTTAGCGCGGCGATAACCAGCTGCTTGAGCTTCAGCTTCGGTATTAAAATAGACTGCATTTTCAGAGTTCATCCGATAACCCCGTTGCCCTGGAACATGGTAGATCATGCTACGAGAATTACCCACGATCGTTCCTTGCGCATTGACATCAGCTGTGTTTAGGTCTCCATTGTTGATGGGCGTATTTCCAGTGCCATTGTTGCTATTATTTTCAATAGATACTTGACTAGTATCAGCATTTGCTTGAGCTTGTGCTTCTTGTGCCTGTACTTTAGAATTTTCGCTAGCTCGACTGGCTTCTTCTTTTGCTACGCGTTCACTTTCTGCTCGAGCTAAACTTTCTGATGAAGCTTGTACTTGAGCGATGCTTTCGGATGCTGCTTTTTTACTCTCAGCTTCTTCACTAGCTTTCTTTTCACTAGCAGCTTTTTTCTCGCTCGCCTTGCGTTTAGATTCAGCTTTAGCAGATGAGGCGATACTTTCGGAACGCTTTTTAGCTTCATCTGCTTTCTTTTTGGAACTCAAACTAGCCTTTGTTTCTGAGCTATCAGCATCTGTTTTAGTGGTTGGTGCAAGGGCCCCGCATAAGATAAAGGCTAACACTGCAACGATGATACTAGCTTTAGCGTGGCGTTTTTTGGGCTTGAATTTCCAAAAATAAATACTACTGATGAGAGCGCATAAAAAAATAAATGCAAATAAACTACTCACTATCAAAACTCCCTTATATGAAAAATAATAAAGCTTAATTTTATCTTAAATCGCACGCAATACGCAACCACTTGCAAAAGATCGCGAGGAAATTTCGTAAACGCTTGCAACAGATGCGAAGATATGCTAGACTTTTTATATAGAAATAGGACGGATAGTTATTACGTAATGGTAAGCTAGACCAATGTACATCGAAGTGTTAGGCGGCGGTGTATATTGGTCTTTTCTTTTAGGCGTAAAATTATCTAAAGGGGGTGGTAATGATGACGATCGAAAAAGTCATCAATAACAACATTGTGATCAGTCGTGATGAACACCAAAATGAGCTTATCTTAATGGGGCGAGGCTTAGGCTTTAAGGCCAAACGTGGTGCTGTGATCGATATGTCCAAAGTTGAGAAGATCTTTCGGGCTGATTCTTCAGAAAAATTGCAACAACTGTCTGTTCTATTAAATGATATTACACTTGAAGAATTAGAGGCAGCCTCGCAGATCTTGACCCAGGCTAAGCAAATATTAGGAGAGTGTCTCAGTGAAAATGAACTGATCGCTTTGAGTGATCATATTCACAATGCTATCGTGCGCCAAAATAAGGGGATCGCATTGAAAAACAATCTCTTATGGGATATCAAACGTTTTTATCCACAAGAATTTGCTTTGGGGAAACTTGGATTGACACTGATCGCGGAAAAAACAGGAGTTAAACTGGATGAAGATGAAGCTGGTTTTATCGCTTTACATCTGGTAGAAGCAAATATGGAGAAAAAGGTCGATGACGTCGACGGCATGACGCGTTTTATCCAAGAAGTGATCCAGATTTTGAAATACGCATGTCGCCAAGAGATTGACGAAAATTCAGCTTACTATTATCGCTTTATTACACATTTGAAATATTTAGCGCAGCGTGTCTTCAAGGCTGATCTAAAAGATGGTCAAGATGAAGTCATGGCTAAATTAGTTCAAAAGCAATATCCGACGGCCTATAGTCATGCTAAAAAGGTGATAGATTTCATTCAACAACAGTATAACTGTAAGTTGTCGGCTGATGAGTATATGTATTTGACATTGCACATCGAAAAATTGATACGAAACACGGATCATGGATAGTTACATTTAGTTGGCTAAACCTTCATTCAAACAAATGGAGGAATTATTATGGGAAAATATACAGATCTAGCAGAAAAAATTGTTGTTAATGTTGGTGGGCGTGATAATATCATCTCGCTTAAACACTGTATCACGCGCCTGCGCTTTCAGTTAAAAGATGAAAGCAAGGCAAATGATGAGGTCTTAAAGGAACTTGATGGTGTGGTGACCGTAATGAAAGCTGGTGGACAGTATCAAGTCGTGATCGGTAATCAAGTTGCACAAGTTTTTGATGAAGTTCAAAAAGTTGCTGATTTACAAGGGACAACAGTACAAGATGAAACGCCAGCAGAAAAACGTTCACTATTTAATATTTTTATCGACACGATCTCAGGTATCTTTCAGCCAATCTTGCCCGCTTTATCTGCGGCGGGGGTCATCAAAGGGTTCAACACGTTATTTATCAGTTTAGGCTGGTATTCACAGACTAGTGGGACGTATGCCTTGCTGAATGCGATCGGGGATGCGATGTTTATGTTCTTACCGATCTTATTAGGGTTGACAGCTGCTAATAAATTTAAGCTCAATCAATATGTTGGTTTGATCATTGGGGCAGCGTTGTGTTACCCAGCGATCCAAGTAGGAGCTTTATCCGAAGCAGGAAAACCTCTTTATACGCTATTTTCAGGTACAGTTTTCCAATCGGAAGTTTACCAGACTTTTTTAGGCATTCCGATCGTTTCGTTGAACTATACCTCAACTGTTATTCCTGTGATCTTGATCTGTTATTTTGCAGCAAAAGTTGAGCATGCATTGAACAAAGTGATCGCTGATACGGTCAAATTCTTTTTCGTACCGATCCTAACGTTACTCGTTTCATTGATCTTAGGGTTCTTATTGATCGGACCATTGGCCACATTTGGTTCTAATTTGGTTGGCTCTGGTATTTTAGCGGTGCGGAATGTATCACCAATGTTAGCCGGTGCTTTAGTAGCTGGACTTTGGCAAGTCTTAGTTGTTTTTGGCCTGCACTGGGGTATTATCCCTATTTATTTCAACAACATTGTGACTAACGGTTTTGATAATGTAATGATGCCTTATTACTGCACGACTTTTGTGACTACAGCCGTTGTAGTAGCAATGATCATCAAAACAAAAAACAAAAAACTCAAAAAATTAGGTATCCCCGCTGCGATCTCCGGCATTTTAGGGGTGACGGAACCGGCGATCTACGGGTTACTCTTACCTAAGAAAAAGCCATTGTTGATCAGCTGTTTGGTATCTGCCGTGATCGGTGGTTTCTATGGTTTCTTCAATTTACGCAAATTTGCTATGGGCGGAATGGGCTTCTTTGAATTGCCAGGTATGATCGATCCAAAGACTAACAGTTTAGATAATATGTATATTGCTTTGATCGGGATCGGACTTTCGTTAGTACTTGGTTTCGTTGCAACTATGATTTTTTGGAAAGATGATGAACCAGTCGACGAACAAAAAACTGAAATAAAAACGGTTCAAAATGAAGTGATCCAAGCACCGATCAAGGGAAAGATCGTCTCCTTAAGTGAGGTCAAAGATAATGTATTTTCCAAGGGCTTTATCGGCAAGGGCTTAGCGATCGATGTGACAGAAGGTGTGGTCAAAGCACCGGTTTCAGGTGAGATCACAACAGTATTTCCAACTGGACATGCGATCGGACTGGCTTCAGATAAGGGGGCCGAGATCTTGATCCATATTGGTATGGACACAGTCAATTTAGAAGGTAAATATTTCACACCATTGGTAAAAGTCGGTGATCGTGTCAAAGCTGGACAAGAGATCTTGCACTTTGACCTTGAAAAGATCAAGGCTGCAGGTTATTCATTGATAACGCCAGTCGTGGTCACCAATACAGATGCTTATACAGATGTGCTTGAAACTGGATTAACTAAACAAGATCCAAGTGAAATGTTGACGACGATCAGTTAAGGTGAGGTAAGACGATGGAAAAATTTTTATGGGGCGGAGCGACCGCAGCCAATCAGTATGAAGGTGCTTATGATATTTCAGGGCGAGGTCTAAGCAATGTGGATCTCCTGCCCAGTGGAGAAAAACGCTCAGATGTGGCTAAGGGAATATTAGATCCTAAAGATCTACCAGCTGACAGTATTTATCCCGCACGTGAAGCTGTTGGTGGATATTATCATTACAAAGAAGATATTGCTTTGATGGCCGAAATGGGGTTTGAAGTTTATCGCTTTTCGATCAGTTGGTCACGGATCTTTCCACATGGTGATGAAATAAAAACAAATGAAGCTGGTCTAAAATATTATGACCAAGTGATCGCTGAATGTTTGAAGCATCAGATCGAACCTTTAGTCACGATCAGTCATTTTGATGTACCCCAAGGACTGATCGAGAAGTATGGCTCTTGGCGTGATCGGCGCCTAGTTGATTTTTATTTACGTTATTGCGAGACACTCTTCAAACGTTATCGAGGCAAAGTCCGCTACTGGTTGACCTTTAACGAGATCAATATGGTGTTACATTTACCATATCTTGCAGCTGGGATCACTTTTAGACCCAATGAAGATCCGCTTGAAGTTTGCTACACAGTTGCCCATCACGAACTGGTAGCTAGTGCGAAGGCGGTCAGCTTAGCCCATATGATCGATCCAGCTAATAAGGTCGGTTGTATGTTAGCTGCAGGTTGTATTTATCCTAATACGCCTGATCCCAAAGATAGTTGGCAGGTCGTGGAAGAAGAGCGCAAGAGTTATTTTTTCACAGATGTACAAGTCCGAGGATATTACCCGGGTTATGCTAAAGCAATGTTCGCTAAAAAGCAGCTCAAGATCCCGATCGAGCCAGGCGACGCTGCGATCTTGCAAGCTGGGGTCGTGGATTTTATCTCTTTGTCGTATTACAACAGTCGTGTCTTAGGTGAGGCGACAAAAGAGAATACGGCGGGAAATGTCTTTTCTTCGCTGAAAAACCCATATCTTAAAGCAAGTGAGTGGGGCTGGCAGATCGATCCTTTAGGCTTTAGGATCACGTTGAACCAGATCTATGATCGCTATCAAAAACCGTTATTTGTGGTGGAAAATGGACTAGGTGCAACTGATGTGCTTGAAGATGACCAGATCAAGGATGACTATCGGATCACATATTTACGTGATCATATCGATGCTTTGCAAAAGAGTCGATATGAGGATGGCGTAGAAATCTGGGGATATACGACATGGGGGTGTATCGATCTTATCAGTGCAAGTACGGGTGAATTGAAGAAACGCTACGGTATGGTTTACGTTGATCTAGATGAAAATGGTCATGGATCTGGGAAGCGTCTACGTAAAAAATCATTTTATTGGTATCAAGACTGGATAAAACAACAAAAATAAAAGTATATTTTAGAAGTCGACTTGATATATCAGGTCGGCTTTTTATTTTTTAAAAAAATATACGAATAAATATCTTATTGATTGATTTATACGTACAAATATATTATTATGTATTTGTAAATTGAAAGCGCTTCAAAAATAAAAATCAAGGAGAAAGCAAATGACACAGACTGAGAAAAAGATTTCGAGTAAGTTCATATATTTTTTTTGTTCATTTGGTGGGATCTTATTTGGATATGATATCGGTGTAATGACCGGTGCCTTACCATTTTTACAACAAGACTGGGCGCTACAAAATGACGCTGGGATCGTTGGGTGGATCACTTCGGCTGTAATGTTTGGGGCGATCTTTGGTGGAGCCTTGGCGGGACAATTATCTGACCGTTACGGGCGACGTAAGATGATCTTGATGTCAGCTATTATTTTTGTGGTCTTTTCATTACTTTCAGGTTTTTCACCTAACAATGGTACGATCTACTTAGTTATCGTCCGTATCTTCTTAGGGTTAGCTGTTGGGGCAGCCTCGGCGTTAGTTCCTGCTTATATGTCAGAAATGGCACCAGCTAATGCTCGGGGACGCTTATCTGGTTTGAATCAAACGATGATCGTTTCAGGGATGCTGCTATCTTATATTGTTGACTTTGCATTAAAGGATCTACCGGATGCGATCGCTTGGCGTTTCATGCTCGGGCTCGCTGCAGTACCAGCATTGATCTTATATTTAGGTGTCTTGCGTTTGCCAGAATCACCACGTTTCCTATTACATCATGGTGAAGCTAAGCAAGCATATGCAGTTTTAGAATGTATCCGCAAAGATCGAGCTGAGGTTGAGGCTGAATTTGAAAATATCAAAGAAACGATCGCGGCTGAAGATAAGGCGACGCAGACGTCATGGTTGAGTTTATTTAGCAAGAAATATCGCTATTTAGTGATCGCTGGGGTCGGAGTTGCAGCCTTCCAACAATTCCAAGGGGCAAATGCGATCTTCTACTATATTCCCTTGATCGTTGAAAAAGCAACTGGGCAAGCAGCATCTTCTAATTTATTATGGCCGATCATTCAAGGTGTCATTTTAGTTATCGGTTCGTTGGTCTACATGGCGATCGCTGAGAAATTCAACCGGCGCACATTACTCATGCTAGGTGGGGCCGTGATGGGCTTATCGTTTATCTTACCAAGTATCTTGAATATGATGTTACCAAATATGGATCCGATCATGATCGTTATCTTCTTATGTGTCTACGTTGCCTTTTATTCTGCAACTTGGGCGCCATTGACTTGGGTATTAGTTGGTGAGATCTTCCCATTGAGTATCCGTGGTAAAGCAGCTGGCTTAGCTTCATCAATGAACTGGATCGGATCATGGCTAGTGGGACTTTTATTCCCGATCATGACGATGAACATGTCCCAAGAAGCTGTTTTTGCGATCTTTGGTGCTATCTGTTTCTTAGGCGTTCTCTTCGTTAAGACGCGCGTACCAGAAACAAGAGGGCATACATTAGAAGAGATCGAAGCTCAAGGTACACAACAAAATGAAAGCGTTACCCAAAGATTGAATGGAGGGATCAAGCATGAACTTAGCCACGACCGCAAGTAAATTAAAGCAAGGACAAACCGCATTAGGGATCGAATTAGGTTCGACCCGGATCAAATGTGTCTTGACCGATGATAGAGCTGAAACGATCGCGACCGGAAGTTATACTTGGGAAAATAAATTTGAAGATGGGATCTGGACTTATTCATTAGATGAGGTCTGGGAAGGCATTCAACAAGCTTATCGGGAACTTTCGACCAAGATCTGGGGGATCTATCATGTGCCACTAGAAAATATCGGTTCGATCGGGATCAGTGCGATGATGCATGGTTATCTGGCATTTGACAAAGATGAACAGCTATTAGTGCCCTTTAGAACTTGGCGCAATAATATCACACAGCAGGCAGCTGATAAGTTGACTGAAGCTTTCAACTTTAATATTCCACAACGCTGGAGTATTGCGCATCTGTATCAGGCGATCTTAGATCAAGAAGAACATGTACAAAAGCTCGACTTTTTGACGACGCTGGCAGGCTATGTTCACTGGCGGTTGACTGGTGAAAAAGTCCTTGGGATCGGGGATGCTTCTGGAATGTTTCCGATCGATGTGTCGACTAAAGACTACGATCAAAATAAGCTTTCGATCTTTAATGAGCTGGTCGCTACTAAACATTATCCGTGGAATCTAGTTGATATTTTGCCTAAACCGTTGCTTGCGGGGACAAATGCCGGTACTTTGACGAAAGCAGGAGCTAAATTGCTTGATCCAACGCAGACTTTGCAAGCAGGCAGTTTATTAGCTCCACCTGAGGGCGATGCAGGGACTGGCATGGTCAGCACCAATAGTGTTCGGGTCCACACTGGCAACATTTCAGTCGGAACGTCAGCTTTTTCGATGAATGTTTTGGAACACCCGTTAAAACAAGTCTATCGTGATATCGACATCGTGACGACACCAGCTGGCTTACCAGTGGCGATGGTCCATACCAACAACTGTTCATCAGATATCAATGCTTGGGCAAATATCTTTGCTGAATTTGCTAAATGTTTAGGCGTAAATATCAGTCCAGATAAGCTTTATGAAACATTATTTACGCAAAGTGCTAAGGCTAGACCCGATGCAGGTGGGTTGATCAATTACAGTTATCTTTCGGGGGAAAATATCACCCAGATCCAAAAAGGACGTCCACTATTTGTTCGGACAGAATCCAGTGATTTTGATCTACCAGACTTTTTCTTGAGCCAACTTTATGGCGCTTTTGCACCGTTGAAGTTAGGGATGGATACATTATTTAACGAGGAAAAAATTAAAACCCGGGTTATGATCGCTCAGGGTGGGCTCTTCAAGACTCCCGTTATTGGACAACAGATCTTAGCCAATGCCCTTGATCTGCCGATAATGGTGATGAAGACGGCTGACACGGGTGGTCCGTGGGGCATGGCGCTTTTGGCATTATATGCTAAGAGTGGGACAGAGTTATCTTTAGAAGAATATTTAGATAAAAAAGTGTTCAAACAAGTCGAGAGTATGACCTTATTACCCGAAAAAGCCGGGGTCAAAGGTTATGCAAAATATATTAAGCGCTATCAAGGTGGTCTAGCAGTTGAAGCTTTAGCAGGTGAAAAATTTGAATAGGAGATCTTTTAAATGTTAGAAAAACTAAAAAATGAAGTTTACGATGCCAATATGCAGTTACCTAAGTTAGATCTAGTGGCTTTTACTTGGGGTAACGTATCGGGGATCGATCGGGATAAGGGCTTGTTTGTCATCAAACCGTCTGGGGTCGATTATAACGAGCTTAAACCTTCCGACATGGTCGTTGTCGATCTAAAGGGAAATGTGGTCGAAGGTAACTTGAATCCATCCTCAGATACTCCGACGCATACCGTTTTATACAATGCATTTCCTAAGATCGGTGGGATCGTGCATACGCACTCACCGTGGGCCGTGGCTTTTGCGGCTGCGCGGATGGATATTCCAGCGTTGAATACGACACACGCCGATACATTTTATGGTGATATCCCTGCAGCGCCTGCTTTGACTAAAGAGCAGATAAAAACAGCCTATGAAGAAAATACGGGTAAAGTGATCGTTGAGACGTTTGAAGAGCGTGGCCTTGATTATGAAGCGATCCCAGCTGTATTGGTCATGCAACATGGGCCATTTACGTGGGGCAAGACCCCAGCTCAGGCAGTCTATAATGCGAAAGTTTTGGAGGTGGTCGCTGGTGAAGATTATCATGCGATGATGTTGAATCAAACGTTTGAGCAACAAAATATTGCATTGCCACAGTTTTTGTTAGACAAGCATTATTACCGCAAACACGGTAAAGACGCATATTACGGACAAAATAATTAAAGGAGATAAATGTCATGTTAAAAGTTAGAGATTATGAATTCTGGTTTGTTGCAGGTAGTCAATTTTTATATGGTGAAGAACAGCTCGATTCTGTTGCCAAAGATGCGCAAAAGATCGTGGATCAATTGAATGCTACGCAAAAATTACCGTATAAGCTTGTATTTAAGGGTGTTATGACGACTGCAGATCAGATCACCCAATTTATGAAAGATGTCAACTATAATGATGATGTTGCAGGTGTCATCACATGGATGCATACCTTCTCACCAGCTAAAAATTGGATCCGTGGGACTAAGTTGTTGCAAAAGCCATTATTGCATTTAGCAACACAATACTTAAATGAGATCCCGTATGACACGATCGACTTTGATTATATGAACCTCAATCAATCAGCACATGGAGACCGTGAATATGCTTATATCAATGCGCGTCTAGGTTTGAACAACAAGATCGTCTTTGGATACTGGGACGATGAAAAGGTGCAAGAACAGCTCGCTTTATGGCAAGATACAGCCGTTGGTTATAACGAGAGCTTTAAGATCAAGGTCTGTCGTTTTGGTGACACGATGCGTAATGTTGCCGTAACAGAAGGTGATAAAGTCGAAGCTCAGATCAAATTAGGTTGGACGGTCGATTACTGGCCTGTAGGTGATCTGGTCAAAGAAGTAAACCAAGTCACTAAAGAACAGATCGATGCAGAATATGCTAAATTGGCACAAGAATATGAACTAGTTCAAGGTGATAATTCCAAAGAAAAATATGAACATGCTGTTCGCTATCAATTGCGTGAATATATTGCGATCAAAAACTTCTTGGAACGTGGCGGCTATACAGCTTTCACAACTAACTTTGAAGATCTTTGGGGCTTAGAACAGTTACCAGGTCTGGCATCGCAATTGTTGATGCGTGATGGGTATGGCTTTGGGGCTGAAGGTGATTGGAAGACCGCTGCCTTGGGACGGTTATTGAAGATCATGGCACATAATAAGATGACAGTCTTCATGGAAGATTACACCTTAGATCTGCGTAAGGGCCATGAAGCTATCTTAGGCTCACATATGTTAGAAGTTGATCCAACAATTGCTGCTGATAAACCACGAGTCGAAGTCCATCCATTGGATATTGGTGGCAAAGCTGATCCGGCACGTTTGGTATTCACTGGTTCTAAGGGGGATGCGATCGATGTGACAGTAGCTGATTTTAGAGATGGATTCAAGTTTATCAGTTATGAGGTAAAAGCTACTAAACCCGAAAAGACGACTCCTCATTTGCCAGTTGCTAAACAATTATGGACACCAAAAGTTGGCTTGACAACAGGCGCTACTCGCTGGATGCAAGCTGGTGGTGGACACCACACGATGCTTAGTTTCACTTTGAAACAAGAGCAGATCGCAGACCTTTGTGAAATGCTAGGGGTAAATGCTGAAATTATTGCTTAAAAATGAATGTTGATAACATATGAATAACGAGGGAAACATCATGCTTGATACGCATCATGATGTTTCCCTCGTTTAGCTATGTTTTAAGGGCAAAAGAAAGCCTTATTTTGTTGCAGTCGAAGCCCGAGAAATAAACTCGGCTTCATAGATCTTAGTTTCAAATTTAGCTTTTTTTAAGATCATTTGAGTGATCATTTCAGCAGCACAGGCCCCCATTTTTTCTTTTGCATGATTCATCGTGGTCAGGCTAGGATCTAGGTATTTGGTGATCTCATAATTATCAAAACCCACAACCGATATGTCATTTGGGATCTGATAGTTATTGCGCTTTAAGAGATCCATCAGCCTGATCGCTAATTCATCGTTGTAGCAAGCTAAGGCCGTCGGTGGTGTCGGACTGTTTAGATGATCTAATACCTTTTTTTCAAGAAGTTCTAAGGGATCACTCGCATGATACATGATGATCTGGCTATCTAAAGCATATTTGCTGTTATTTTGATAAGCTTCTAAGTAGCCGTTCATACGAGCGACACCTTGTTGATCATCAACTTGGAAAATACCTAAGATGTTGTGATGTCCTTGAATAAAGAGATGTTCGATCAGTTGTTTTTCGGCTGGCTTATCGTTGACGACTAAAGCAGGAAAGTCGAAATCAGGGTAAGTCGCATTGAGAAAGATCGTTGGGATCTGACGTTTTTTGATCTCTTGATAAAGATCGAGGTTAGGGTTTGGTAAAGCGCTTTGAGTTGGTTCGATGATCAGACCAGCAACTTTCATATCAAGCATATTGATCAAGCTACTGCGTTCACGTTGATGATCATTATGCGTGTTAGCCAAGATCAAGGTGTAGCCATTTTGAGCGAGGACTTTATCGATCCCAGAGATGATCTTAGGAAAGATATAGTCGGCGATATGGGTACAGATCACACCGACCGTTTTATTTTTTGTTTCGGCTTGCCAATCTTTTTGCCAATCCGCGACAAACATCCCTCCGCCCTGAACTTTATAGATAAAATGCTCGTTTTCTAGATCACTGACAGCACGCCGGACCGTGTGGCGGGAAACTTCGAATTGCTGCATGAGTTTTGATTCAGTTGGAAGTTTGGCATCGATCGGAAATTTTCCAGCTAGGATATCTTTTTTTAGAGCATTTTTGACGGCTTCGTATTTGCTAGACATAGGCTTCTCCTTTCTTTATCGTGTTATAAGTATTATACAACTTTTCGGCTAAAATTTGTGCAAAGCACCAATTCTAAAAAAAGTTTTGGTGCTTTTTGCGTATTTTATAAATAGAGCAAGCAAATTATTGATAAGTTAAAAACTTATGCATACTATAAGGAGAAAAAAGGATGACTAATGTGAAAAGTACCGAGACATTTGAAGATGATAAAAAAACGTAACTTCACATTAGTTTAGCGAAGTTACGTCAAAAGGAAGTTATTGTAAAATATAGCCGTCAGCAAGTTGGCAAAACTCGTTGACTTGTTCTTCTTCCCAAGCTTGATCTTTGCCGAGTTCAGTTGCCATGATGTGAGCTACTTTAGGCGCCATTTCCTTTGCGACCCGGGCATCAAGATAAAGTGCGCGGATCCGTCGTGCTAGCACATCGTCTAGCGTTTGCGCCATTTCTTCGCGCACTGCCCAGACTACTTGAGCGCCAGTGAATTCGTATTTAGGATGAAGTGGTAAGGCAAGTTCAGGATCTTCTTCTTGTAAGCGTAAGATGGCTGCTTGGTCACTTCCGTAAACATAGCGCCAATCTTTGCGTTCTGCTTCGGGCGTCTGTTTAGCACCGTGGATCTTTAACTCACGGGTCACACATTCTTTTGGTGGAAGTTTTGCTACCTTGATCGCTAAATCAACTGTTTCTTCTGCCATCTGACGGTAAGTCGTCCATTTACCACCTGTGATCGTGATCAGCCCAGACTCATTGGAAAAGAGCTTGTGGCTACGTGAGATCTCCTTAGTCTTATCACCGTCTCCATCTTTGGGAGCAGCTAACGGACGTAAGCCAGCATATGCAGTCAAAACATCGGCCCGAGTCGGTTTGCGTTCGAGGTATTCACCAGCTGTCTCGAGGATAAAGTCGATCTCTTCCTCCAGTGGACGTGGCTCTAAAGTGAATTCTTTTAGCGGCGTGTCTGTTGTGCCTAAGATGACTTTATTATGCCATGGTACACAGAACAAGACCCGCCCATCAGAAGTTTTAGGGACCATGATCGCATCATTGCCACCTAAAAATGATCCATCGACGATCAAGTGAACACCTTGTGAAGGGCGTACGGTAGCTTGATGATCTTTGGTATCCATCTCAAGGATCTGGTCAACGAAGATCCCAGTTGCATTGATGATAGCTTTTCCCCGCAGACTGAATTCTTCACCGGTAAATTCATCTTTTACGGTGACACCAGCTACTTTAGCAAATTTCTTTTGGACCGAAGCCACTTTGACGTAATTGACTAAAGTTGCACCGTATTCGGTCGCTGTCTGCATGAGGTTGACAGCTAAACGTGAGTCATCGAATTGACCGTCATAATACATCACGCCACCGACTAATTTGTTATGCTTGATCTGTGGGATCGCATCGATGACTTTTGATTTGGAATATATCTTAGAGTGTCCGATATTTAACTTACCAGCCAAGGCATCGTAGACTTTCATTCCGATACTGTAAAATGGTTGTTCCCATAATTTATAGTTGGCGATGATGAATTTTTGATTTTTGACTAAATGAGGTGCATTTCGTGCTAAGCGTCCCCGTTCATGTAGGGCTTCGCGCACTAGCCGGACATCACCTTGGGCTAAATAACGAACCCCACCGTGAACGAGTTTAGTTGAACGACTTGAAGTTGATTTAGCAAAGTCGCTTTGCTCTAATAAGACAGTCTTGTAACCACGTGAGGCTGCATCAACTGCAACACCTAAACCAGTCGCGCCCCCACCGATAACGATCACGTCCCAGCCATCAGGCTCGTTTTTTAGATATTCAATATTTTTTTGTCGTGAAATAGGCATCAAATCACTCCGATCTAATTGGATTATTCAAAATAACGTGTTGCAGCGACTGCTTTTTGCCAACCGCCATACAATTTATTGCGTCGTTTGTCATCCATTTGGACTTCAAACCGTTTTCCATCTTTGATAACTGCTTTAATCTCATCAAAGTCTTGCCAGTACCCTACGGCTAAACCAGCTAGAAAAGCTGCACCAAGGGCAGTCGTTTCCAAGTCGCCTGCGCGCTGAACAGGAGTATTTAAGATATCTGCTTGGAATTGCATCAAGTAATCGTTGTTAGCGGCACCACCATCGACTTTGAGTACCGGAATATCGATCCCAGTATCTTCTTGCATTGCACCGAGAATGTCGCGGACTTGGTAAGCAATACCTTGTAACGTCGCTTTGATGAAATCTTTTTCAGTTGTCCCACGTGTCAAGCCAAAGACCGCACCACGGGCATCTTGATCCCAATAAGGCGCCCCTAGACCAACGAAAGCGGGTACCACATAAACTTCATCTTCATTTTTAGAAGCCAGTGCGGCCGCTTCTGATTGGCTGGCTTTGTCGATGAGTTTTAGACCATCACGTAGCCATTGGATCGATGAACCCGCAACAAAGACAGATCCTTCAAGCGCATAGTTGATTTCACCATTGATCCCATAACCGATCGTGGTCAAAAGGTTATTTTTGGATAATTGTGGTTTGTTACCAGTGTTCATCACGATAAATGAGCCAGTACCATAGGTGTTTTTGACCATGCCGGGTTCAAAGGCCATTTGCCCAAAGAGCGCGGCTTGCTGGTCGCCGGCCATTCCTGCGATCGGAACTTTGGAACCAAAGAAATGATAAGTTTTAGTCAAACCGTAGATCTCTGAGTTAGAAACGACTTTAGGCAACATTTCCCGGGGAATATTTAAAATATCCAAGATCTCTTGGTCCCATTCTAAGGTATTGATGTTAAAGAGCATCGTTCGGCTGGCATTGGAGTAGTCGGTCACATGAACTTTACCGTCAGTTAATTTATAGACTAACCAGCTATCGATCGTCCCAAAGAGCAATTCGCCTTTTTCAGCGCGCTCTTGAGCATCGGGAACATGATCGAGGATCCAGCGTATCTTGGTCGCTGAGAAGTAAGAGTCGATGATCAAGCCAGTCTTTTCATGGAAGATATCAGCGTAGCCTTGTTCTTTTAGCTCATCAGCAATCTGAGCTGATTGGCGCGATTGCCAAACGATCGCATGATAGATCGGTAGGCCAGTTTCTTTGTCCCAAACGACCGTAGTCTCACGTTGATTAGTGATCCCGATCCCTGCGATCTGGTCTGGTTTGACCCCTGATTCGATAAAGGCACCTGCGATCACAGATTGGACTGAATTCCAGATCTCATGTGCATCGTGTTCGACCCAACCAGCTTCAGGGAAATACTGGGTGAATTCTTTTTGACTTGTGCCAATGTGGTTACCTGCTTTATCGAAGATGATCGCCCGTGAGCTGGTAGTTCCTTGATCGATCGCCATAATATATTTTTCCATGTGGTCATCCTCCTTATTTGTAAACGTTTTCTAAAATAAGTGTATCGTGCACAATTAATAAAAGTCAATTACTTAGCTTAACCGTTGATCCAGATATGGACAAAGCTTGCCAAGATCCCACCGCAAAGTGGTCCGACGATCGGTACCCAAGCATAGCCCCAATTAGCATTAGCCTTATGGGGAACGGGTAGAATGCTGTAAGCGAGGCGTGGCATCAAGTCACGGGCTGGGTTCAAGGCAAAGCCAGTCGTTCCACCTAAACTTTGACCAACGACCATGATCAAAAGACCAACGATCAGTGGTTTGAGTCCAGTGGTGAAATTTCCCAAGTTAAGCAAAATCAAAATAAAGAAGAAGGTTGCGATACATTCGTTCAAGACGTTAAAGAATGGCCGCTTAAGCGCAGGACCGGTGGCAAAAATACCGACTGAGTTGCCATCTTTGTTTGGGGTAGCTTGGAATTGAGGATAATAGTATAAAATAACGAGTGCTGCACCAGCAAAGGCACCGAGTCCTTGCCCTAAAAGATAAGGTAAGACTTCACTCCAAGAAAAGAGACCAGCACTAGCAAAACCTAGTGTTACAGCGGGATTCAAGTGTCCTTGCGAGCCCATTTGACCAGCGATATAGACGCCAAAGGTCACCGCCATGCCCCAAGCAAGCGTAATGAACATCCAATTTTGGCCACGAGCATAATTATCTTTCAAATTAACACCGGCACCACAACCGACCCCTAAGAGGATCAAGACCATGGTTCCAAAAAATTCACCTAAAAAGCCTGACATGTTATCCATCTCCTTTGATTTGCAATAGTTCGAGTTGTTTTTCGATCTCGGGCAAGTCGACGCCAGCTTGGAGCAATGAAGCAGAAACGTAAGCACCTTCGATCAAAGCTGTATCGTACAAGTGAACAGGTTTTGTACTAAATTCGCTTGCCATTTCGAGATTCATCTTGGCACTACCAAGATCATAAAAAGCTAAGATCTCGGTAGCTGAATTGTCCTCTAAAGCTGCTGTGATCTTAGCAAGACTAGTACCGATCTCATGATCATCAGTACCGCCAGCAAAAGTGATCGCAATGTCGGGGGCGACCTGTTTGAGTAATTTAGGTACCCCCTGAGCGATCTGTTCAACGTGTGAGACGATCAATATTCCGTAACTCATTTATGATCTGCCTCCATTTCTAATAGTGCTTCAAAAAGATAACCACTTGAAACTGCTCCTGGATCGAGATGCCCAACTGAGCGTTCTCCCAAGTAAGAAGCCCGCCCACGTTTAGCAACTAGTTCTTTAGTTGCTTCGACTGCTTGGGTGATCTTTTCAGGTGATAGCTGTCCTGCCGTGTATTCGGGAACAACGACTTCCCAAACATCGACCATCGTTTTGTCACCAAGGATAGCCCCACCACGTTGCTTGATGCCTAAGACTGCAGCATTCAAAAGTTCACTGAGTTCAGCAGTCGTATTGCTCTTTTTGGCCATTTCTAAAAAAGCAGTCCCATACAAAGGACCAGCAGCGCCCCCGACTTTACTGATCAAAGACATCGCGACTAATTTGAGTCCCGTGGTCAGATCAGCTGGCTTTTTGGTAGCGAGCGCCTCAGTCACAGCACGCATGCCTCGAGCCATATTATTGCCGTGGTCGCCATCGCCGATCGGGGTATCCAGTTCACTGAGATAAGCTTTCTTAGCGTTGATCTTAGCCTCAAAAGTGTTCATCCAAGTAGTCAAAGTTTCAACTGTTAGTTCCATATCAAATTCCTCCTCACCAAGCGATCGTGTCGACTTGATAGTTTAAATATTCTAGCCATTTTTCATCGGCCAATTCGAGGACGGTCAATGAGATCCCTGCCATTTCGAGCGAAGTCATGTAGTTGCCGACTTTGCTAAAAACAGGGGTGATATCTTTTGCTTTGAGCCAGTTAAAGACATCATTACTGAAAATGTATTGTTCCATTAAAGGGGTTGCGCCCATCCCGTTGATGAGCACGGCGTATTTTTTAGTCGCGTCAAAATATAAGGCTTCGTCTAGCTTGGTGAGCATTTCGGCGACTAGTTCTTTAGAAGGCTGGAGTTTTTCACGGCGATAACCAGGTTCGCTGTGGATACCGACCCCATATTCGATCTCGTCATCGGCTAATTCAAAGCCTGGTTTGCCGACTTCAGGAACAGTAGCGGCACTTAAAGCCACACCTAAAGTCTTGAGATGTGGCATGACTTCTTTAGCTAAGGTTTCGATCTCAGCTAGGCTTGCTTTTTGATCAGCAGCAGCCCCTAAGATCTTGTGCATCAGGACTGTACCAGCGACCCCGCGTTTACCTTGGGTGTAAAGGCTATTTTCAACTGCGATATCATCGTCGACAATGATCGAGCTGACTTTGATGCCGTCTAGTTCGGCCATATCTTTAGCCATCTCAAAATTCATCACGTCACCCGAGTAGTTTTTGATGATCAAAAAGACACCAGCACCAGTATCACTAGCTTTGATCGCTTCGTAGATCTGATCAGGTGTCGGTGAAGTAAAGACTTGCCCACAGACAGCAGCACTCAACATACCAGAACCAACAAAGCCAGCATGTGCCGGTTCATGCCCACTACCGCCTCCGCTGACGAGCCCAACTTTTCCCTGCATGGAAGTACGATCAGTGCGCACAACAGCAGTCGTTTCTGGTAGCTGTGTTAGGTAGGTCGGATAAGCTGAGACTAGACCGGCGACCATCTCAGGGACGACATTGCTTGGATCATTCATGATTTTTTTCATGTTGACATCCATCCTTTCTTTTAGTTACAACTCCATTATATAATGTAAGCGTAAACATCGTAACGGACAGATTTTCCGTTGTGTCCGACAAAGTTTTTGGGGGTAAGCTAAAATTAAGGGGCGAGGTGATGAGATGGAATTACTAAATTCAAAGGGGCAACTCTTAGATGATCTTAGGCGAGGGATCCAACTCGTTGCGCCTGATCTAAAACTTGTTTCAAAAACGACAGGTTTTATTGCAAAAAGCTTTGCCGATAAGACGATCCCCGTGATCGCTTTAGGTGGAGCTGGGCATGAGCCTGCTGATTGGGGCTATGTGGGTGAGGGCATGCTATGTGCCTCGATCACGGGGATGCTGTTTAAACCACCCAGTGTAGCGGAGATCATCCGTGTAACTAAACAAGTGACTAAGCAAAAACAAGCTTTCTTTATTGTCAAAAATTTCCCAGCTGATGTAAAAAATTTCACTCAGGCTAGTAAGTGCTTGCAAAAAGAAGGCTGGCAAGTTGCTAGTTGTATTGTTAATGATGATATTTCAGTTGATAGTGAGTTATTAGAAAAAGAACGCCGGGGGCTAGCTGGAACTGTCTTAGTTGCTAAGATCTTAGGCTATTTGGCGCAACAAGGCGCGAGTTTATCCCAGTTAAAACAAGTTTCAGGACAGCTCGTGGCTAATTTGACGACGCTTGGAGTTGCTTTTTATGGTTCCGAATTTCAGGTGACCTTGAAAAAGGAATTTACTCTAAAAAAAGATGAGCTCTATTATGGTGTCGGAGTCCATGGTGAACCCGGTTATCGTAAAGAACGCCTGCGCGCCTCAGAATTGATCGCGCGTGAGTTGGTCAATAAGTTGCGGGTCAATCAACGCTGGTATCCGCAAGAACGTTATGCCATCTTGATCAATGGGCTCGGAAAATTGACTGAACTTGAAAAATTGATCTTTACCGCTGATGTAGTCGAATTGTTGCAAGTAGAAGGGATCGACTTGCCTTTTATCAAAGTAGGCGATCTTTTTACTGCCAATGGGCTCGCAGGAATTTCGGTCACTTTATTGAAATTATACGAACCTTGGCTAGAAGCGCTTAACGCCCCTGTCAAAACATATGCGTGGCATCAATAGTTACCAAAAGCAAACTCGATCGCATTACAAACTTTTTGTGCGAGTTCGTCGTATTCTTTTGGTTCAGGCAAAAAAAGATTATTGGTCATCGTGTAGGTCAGACCTAAGCAATAAGTCTCCACAAAATCATAGGCTTGGCGATTTTTGATCAAGCCTTTTTTGCGTAGGATGTGTAACAAGAGGATCTGGATATGCCAAGCAATCTCTCGGACGACATCGACTTCGACTTGGCTTTTAAGGACGCTTTTGTAAAATTTGGCGTTTTCTTGAAGCTCAAAAAAGACCAAAGAAATGATCTCTTGCCACGGGAGATAATCGAGATTGCTGTCGATGATATCTTCCATTGTCGCTTGGATCGTCCAAGCTAGCAGGTCGTATTTATCATCAAAGTTATCGTAAAATGATTGGCGCCGGATCTGGGCTTGGTGCATGATCTGTGCCACACTGACATGTTTGAAGCCCTTTTGCATAACATCTTGTCTAAATATTTGCGAGATCTTTTTTTGAGTGATATATGACATGATAAGCCCTTTCATTTTGAATGTCTAAACTAATTGTAACGGTTGCCCCTAAAGTTGTCACATGATAGCTCTGGGCGCTCAAAGCTTTAACTCTGGTCGGATTAATGGTCAATGAAGTCGTACCGAAGTTTGCGGTAGGCTCTTCGACGGGTTTTATGGGCTTTTTCCAATATATCTTTGGAGAAACACTTGCCACGGCTTTGATCGGGATCTTGGTCGCAAAATACGGTTGGATCGCTAGCAACACGGTATTATATGTTGCTGCTGGACTGGCTATGTTATTATTGGTGTATATCATGATCCATGAACAAAAACTCGAAAAGGGCGAAGCATAGTGAAACTATTTAATGACGCCTAGCCGG